>CAZURN010000039.1:0-22137 GCA_964623165.1 uncultured Syntrophobacteraceae bacterium | reverse complement strand
CTGGAGATGAAGCGTGGTACCGTCACACTCAAGGATGACGAGTCGGGAAACCTCGTTATTCGCGCTTCTCACGGACTCAGTGAGGCAGAGGAAAAGAGGGGCGTCTACAGGCAGGACGAGGGGGTCACGGGCCTTATTTTCCGCACCGCTGAACCATTCGTGGTTCCCGACATCAGCCAGGAACCCCTGTTCCTCAACAAGACCCGGTCCAGGGAGATTGAACGGGAGCGAATCGCCTTCCTTGGGGTTCCCATCCTGCTCCATGGTTTACCCGTGGGGGTTCTCAGCGTGGACCGCCTCTTTGGAGATGAGATCTCCTTCGAGGAGGACGTCCGGTTCCTCTCCATCGTCGGCGTGCTCATAGCCCAGTTCGTGAGCCTGAACCGGGAAGTGCGGCGGCGGGAGGAAAACCTCACCCGGGAAAACCTCACCCTTAGAGCCAGACTGTCGGAACGATACAACCACTTTTTCATGATCGGCAAGAGTCAGACCATGGGGGACGTCCAGCAACTCATCAGGAAAGTAGCCCCCAGCAGAGCCTCTGTTCTGCTCCTGGGGGAGTCCGGCACTGGCAAGACGCTCATTGCCCGCATCATTCACGAACTCAGCAATCGGGCCAAGTTTCCCTTCGTCAAGATCAACTGCGCATCCCTTCCGGAAAACCTCCTGGAATCGGAGCTTTTCGGCCACGAGAAAGGAGCCTTCACCGGCGCGGCCAAGGCCAAGCCGGGCCGCTTCGAGGAGGCGGACGGCGGCACGATCTTCCTGGACGAAATCGGGGAGCTTCCTCACTGCCTGCAGTCCAAGCTCTTGCGATTTCTTCAGGAGCACGAGTTCGAGCGGCTCGGGAGCTCCCGGACCCGGAAAGTGGACGTGCGCATCATCGCCGCCACCAACCGGGACCTCTCGGAAGCCGCGAAGGAGGGAGCATTCAGGGAAGACCTTTACTACCGCCTCAACGTGTTTCCCATCCATGTACCGCCCCTGCGGGAACGGAAAGAGGACATGCCAGCCCTCGTGCACCACTTTCTCGACAAGATTTCGAAGGAGTACGGGCGCCCGCTCCGCATCACGCCTGACGCGCTGGAGGCCCTCGTGAGCTACGAATGGCCTGGGAACGTGCGGGAGCTGGAGAATCTCGTTGAACGGCTCGCCATAATAGTGGATGGGAATCACATCGGCCTGGAGAGTTTCCCAAGCTACCTACAGCCCCATCTGCGAGACGGAGGACCCGAGGTTCGGCAGAGCACTCAGGAAAGTTTGTCCCGCCTTGAGGAATTGGAAAAGAAAGAGGTCTTCGCGGCCCTTGAACGCAACCGGTGGATTCAGTCTCAGGCCGCCAGAGAACTGGGCCTCACCCTGAGGCAGGTGGGGTATAGGATCAAAAAGTTCGGGCTTGAAAAACTCGTCAATAAGAGGAGGGCACGATACGGCCCCATGAGGAAGACCACGCAATCCATAAGCCGCGTGTAACACCGCAACGAGACGGCCATCCCAAAGAGTGCAGGAATGACGTGCCGCCTGCGGTTTTACACTTCGATCCGTTTGTCACCCAATGCAAATCGCCTTCCTCCATTGCAGATCCGTTACTCCTCGATTGAAACCAGTTTGTTAATGAATCCGAAGCACTAGAGGTCTTTGGAGGGGGGGATTCCAACGGAGTGCATCTTCCTCAACGGGGGATACCTTT
This sequence comes from uncultured Syntrophobacteraceae bacterium, assembly GCA_964623165.1. GTDB lineage: Bacteria > Desulfobacterota > Syntrophobacteria > Syntrophobacterales > Syntrophobacteraceae > JAAYUJ01. Next base: position 20,447 of record CAZURN010000039.1, on the reverse strand, counting down.
CCGCCAGTAATGACGGTTGCATGAATCCATTGGATTCTCTTGTTTCGTTATCTCGTCGCCTTGAATTCTCTCTTGCGAACGGCTTCCTGCAAACCAATGAGGATCTCATCACAACGGGCGGCTATCTTCCGCTTCCTTCCAAGGGACAGTTCGAATGACTTGATGTTGGTGTTCAGACGGGAGAGCTTGATCACCTCGGCAGTCACTGTCCTGAATTCATCATAAGCCGCCTTTGCATCCTGCAGCGATACACGGTCATCCTCTGCAACAGCATCCGCCAACCTCAGCATGGAGTCATCAACAATTCCTTCAGCCTGTCGCATCTCCATTTCGATTTGATCCATCCGTTCATCACGTGCCTCCACAATATGGGGAGCCAGCAGATTCTGCATGCGGAGCCCGGCTTCAAGCGCATCTGAGGCAAGTACGACGACGTCGCTGCACTTGTCATTTGACAGACTGGATTTGGAATGGATCAGCCTGTTGAGAGCCTTGTCAAAACGTCTCACAGCCTCCTGTCCTTTGCCAAAAGCAAGGGCTGCGGCCTTGAGGTTGGTGTTCTGAACTGCAAAACCGAGGATTTCCCCATCGACCTTTCTTAGCCCCGCCCAGCATGACTCAACCTCATGGAAGAGTTCCATCTCCTTTTCCGTGTGATCTTTGTGGAGCAAGGATTCGAGATCACGGAGATCTCGGTCCAACGCGTCGCCAGCTCGACGCGATTCATCGGCGAAATCCCTTGAGGCCTCATCTGTATCCGCCATAACCGCGCTCTTTTCGGCCTCCTCCGACTTCATTAGGTTTGCCCGCATGGCGGACAGGAGTTCGAGCTTCCTGCTTATGTTACCCACGAAATCCTGAAGCAAGGTGGCGCTGTCCTTGTATCTGATGGCTACGAAGGTCAAGACTAGGGCCACGCCCAAAACCAGGCTGACAAGCACCAGAGAAGTGGTGATTTTCCCATGCTGATGATCTCTTGCCATGTCCTTACTCCTTTCGGCCCAAGAATCGGTGTTCAAGCGGCATGCAGGAGTCTGCAACCTCCATCCAACCTTGCTTCAGTATTGCTTTCCCTGCGAGAATCTGCATCAGCTCTGAACTTGGGCACGAGTCCCAGCTTCCGGGATGGTCAACAAAGGAGCACCATCGCCACAACTGCCGCCATGATTCTGTAGTAGCCGAAAATCGATAGCCCATGGCGATTCAAATAGCTGACCATCCATTTCATCGAAATCACTGCAAAGATGAATGCAGCCATGAGCCCGACAAGAAGTGAGAAACCATCATAAGCTTGCAGCATGGTATGACCGTGCTTGAAGGCATCGTAGCACGTAGCCGCACCCAGGGTCACCAGCCCCAGAAGGAAGCTGAACTCCACGGCAGCCGGCAAGGACAACCCGACCAAGACCCCACCCAGGATGGTCACCAGGCTTCTGCTGACACCAGGCCACATGGCAATGCACTGCGCGAAGCCGATTATCAGAGCCATTCGGATTCTGAGCTCGTCGAGCGATCTTTCGGAATTCACCCGTTCTCGGTTTTTCGCTTTCAGATGAGGAAGAGCAAGGATCACCAGCCCACCCGCAAACCATGCCGCAATGACTGGCCACATACCGAACAGATGAGCCTTGATCATCTTGTTGAGCAACAACCCGACAACGGCAGCCGGCATGAATGCGGCCATCAGGTTGACCACCATTCTCAAACCCTCTTCGTTCCTTCCAAGGATCCCCTGGAACATCTGTCTCATGCGACCGAAGTAGAGCCACAAAACGGCAGCAATGGCGCCAAACTGAATGCAGATTGCGTAGGCATCCGCTGCATCCTTGGATTGCTGGGCTTCTCCTGGTGAAACCGAGTCCGCTTTTCCCAGACCCATGAGGTGCTCCGCCACCAGCAGATGCCCGGTCGAGCTTACCGGCAGGTACTCCGTCAACCCCTCCACTGCTCCAAGAATTACTGCCTGAGTCAGGGACATTCCCTTCCTGACTTCCTGCTTCTGCGGGGAACCTCCCGCAAGAATGATTGGGGGAGTATTCAGAAACAGGAAGTAGAATACTGCGCAGGTTATTGCGCCAGCCTTATATTGCATTGTATGTATCTCCTTGAATTTTCATCGTCCATTGCTGCTTGTGGCAGAGATCAGTCTATAACTCTTTCAGATTTCCATAACAAATGGAAGTGTTCAGTGCCTGGCTCTGAATGGCTTCAAGTCTGACAGCCTTGCCATGCGCCTCAGGCGAGGATGCACACCAGTGCCATGGACAGTCAAGAATGCCTTTGGTTGAATGCGTTCCATTTGGGCCACTGGGTGTCGAATGGCAAATGGGTCCTGCTGACAGGACTTTGCACCCTTTCAAGAGATCCGCACCAGAGGGTTGTGCAGCGCAACTGAGGGGGGAACAAATCTGCGCAATTGACTTTCCTTCAATATGGGATTAAATGGCATCGCTGATCGCTTAGTCCTGCACGGCAGGAACGGGGGAACCAGTTACTTGGGGCGTATCGCCAGGGAAGGCGAAGGGCAACCTTTTCGGCCCGAGCCCGTCAGCTAACCTCGTAGGCGTCGAAGGGAGAACCCTCCGAGGTCATTCGGATGATTCCTCCTGAATTCATTCTTTGGGGTCATCCACCATGAGTCACTCACCATCCAAGAGAGACCATCAACCGTCTACCGCCATTTTCCCAAAAAGTCCCTCCACTGCTCATGGACACAATCCCTCCAATGGAACCACCAACGGTCATGGGGTGCATTCCCTCCAGAGGAAAACGATCGCTCTGGCAATAGGAGCCCTGGGTGTCGTCTACGGAGACATCGGGACAAGTCCCTTGTATGCCGTCAAGGAGTGCTTCCATGGGCTCCACGCCATCGCCCTGAACGAAAAAAACGTCCTAGGGGTCCTATCCCTCGTCTTCTGGTCCCTCACCATGGTGGTGAGCCTCAAATACGTCGGCTTCATATTGCGGGCGGACAACAAGGGAGAGGGTGGCATCTATGCCCTGCTTGCCCTCATTCCCGGGGACCTCAGGGCTCCTTCCTCCCGCATTCACTCCACCATCATCATCGCCGGGATTTTCGGCGCCGCCCTCCTCTATGGAGACGGCATCATCACACCAGCCATTTCAGTCCTTTCAGCCATTGAAGGCCTGGAAGTCGCCACCAAGGCCGCAGCTCCCACAGTGCTGCCCTTGACATGCATCGTGCTCCTGTTGCTCTTCCTCATCCAGAAGCGGGGCACCGGGGGCATCGGAAAGGTCTTTGGCCCCATTATCCTCATTTGGTTCGGAGCCATAGGCACTCTCGGGTTCATGCAAGTCATGAAGAACCCGCACATTCTCGCTGCGATCAATCCCTTCCATGCCATCGACTTCTTCATTGCCAACGGACTCCATGGCATGGTGGTCCTTGGTTCAGTGGTGCTCTGCATCACTGGAGGGGAGGCCCTCTACGCCGACCTGGGCCATTTTGGCGCCAAACCCATCAGGGTATCGTGGCTTGTTGTGGCGTTTCCCGCCCTTCTCATCAACTATTTCGGCCAAGGGGCCCTCCTGCTCGATGCCCCGGATCTTGCTTACAACCCTTTCTATGGACTGGTTCCGAGACCGGTCCTCTACCCCATGGTGGCGCTTTCCACAATGGCCACCGTCATTGCATCCCAGGCGATGATTTCCGGGGTCTTCTCCCTCACTCAGCAGGCAGTCCAGCTCGGGTATTCCCCTCGGGTCCACATCGTGCACACATCGTCCGAAACGCGTGGGCAGATCTATGTTCCTCAGATCAACTATGCCCTCATGGTCGCCTGCATCGGGCTGGTCCTCGTCTTCAGGGAATCCAGCCGGCTTGCCGGCGCCTACGGCATCGCCGTCACCGCCACCATGGGCATCACGTCGATCCTCTATTTTTTCGTCATCACCAGGACCTGGAAATGGTCCCTCTGGAAAGCCCTTCCCCTTGTGGGGCTTTTCATGGCTTTTGATCTCTCGTACTTCTCCGCCAACCTGCTAAAGATCATGGACGGGGGGTGGTTCACCCTGGCCGTCGCCACCGCCATCATGATCATCATGACCACTTGGCATGACGGAAGGGCGGCCCTGGCGAGAAAGATGCTGAGCACCCGATTCCCCCTGGACCTTTTTCTGGAGGACGTCAAGACCAACAACCCCCAGAGGGTGCAGGGAACCGCGGTGTTCATGACGGTATCCCCCACGGGCACCCCTTCGGCCCTCCTTCATCACTACAAACTCAATCGCATGCTCCACGACAGGGTCATCCTCCTCTCGATACGCTCCGCCGACGTCCCCACCGTACCGGAATCCGAGAAGATCTCCGTCGAGGAACTGGGGCAGGGCTTTCACCGCATCCTTGGGCTCTACGGTTTCATGGAGAAGCCTGATGTTCAGGACCTGTTGAAAATGGCGTCCCGCTTCGGACTGGATGTGGACCCGCAGACAGCCACCTATTTCCTGGGACGGGAGACGCTCTTCACCGGGGGGGATACCAGGATGATGCGCTGGAGGAAATCCCTGTTCACTTTTCTTTCGAGAAATTCATGGGCGGCCACCTCGTACTTTGGCATCCCCCCTCACCGGGTCATTGAGATCGGCATTCAGATCGAGTTGTGAGACCCCTATGGTTGAGAGAGGAGTATTCCAAGCTCCACCAGTCCCTCATTGCAATGCATACTCCCCACCCAACAATATGACCGACATTTTTGTAAACACTCTTTGTATAGATGCAGGCTTTTACATAATGCTTACAAACAGTTCCTCCCAGGAACCCCTCCCCCAGGAAGCCCATCCATCCCATCCACGCCGTTAAGTGTCTGCAATTCATAGACTTTTCCACCATCGGCCCTGCGTCGCTCTACAAAAATGAAGACCGTTTCGCGGTCTGCTTCTTCCCACCGGACCATTAGCCTATGTCTCATAATTAGATGTTAATTCAGTTAGTTATCAAGGAGCACCATGTCGTTTTCCATCCATGGCACAGTCCGTGCCCTAGTGGAAGACAACACCAACACAAGGGACAGGAGGTTTCTCAATGCGGAAAGTGGCAATTTACGGCAAGGGCGGGATTGGAAAATCGACGACCACTCAGAACACGGTGGCCGGTCTGGCGGAGATGGGCAGGAAGGTGATGGTCGTCGGCTGCGATCCCAAGGCGGATTCCACGAGGCTCCTCCTGGGCGGTCTTTCCCAAAGCACGGTGCTTGACACCCTGCGATCCGAGGGGGAGGACGTGGAACTGGAGGACATCCGGAAGATGGGTTTCAAGGGGGCCATCTGTGTCGAATCGGGAGGTCCCGAACCCGGGGTCGGCTGCGCGGGCCGCGGTATCATCACATCGATCAACCTCTTGGAGCAGCTGGGGGCATACGCGTCCAGTGAGAATCTCGACTATGTCTTTTACGATGTTCTCGGTGATGTGGTTTGTGGCGGATTCGCCATGCCCATCCGGGAAGGGAAGGCCCAGGAGATCTACATCGTGGTCTCGGGCGAAATGATGGCCATGTACGCCGCCAACAACATCTGCAAAGGCATCGTCAAGTTCGCCGAAGCGGGCGGAGTGCGCTTGGGAGGTCTCATCTGCAACAGCCGCAAGGTGGACAATGAGCGGGAGATGATCGAGGCATTCGCCGAGAAACTGGGCACCCAAATGATCCATTTCGTGCCCCGGGACAACATGGTGCAGCGGGCCGAGATCAACCGGAAGACGGTCATCGACTTCGACCCCGCACACTCCCAAGCCGATGAGTACCGGACCCTGGCCAAGAAGATCGAGGAAAACACCATGCATGTGATTCCCAAACCCATGCACACGGACGATCTCGAAAAGCTGCTCATCCTGCACGGTTTGGCCGGTTGAGGAGAGACCCTCGCATCCAACGAGAAAGGAAAACGTCATGCTCATGATCCGATCCATAGTGAGACCCACAAAAGTGGACAACGTTCTCGCCGCACTGATGGAAGCAGGGTTTCCGGCCGTGACCAAAGTGTCAGTGGTGGGCCGCGGGAAACAAAGGGGAATCAAGATTGGAGAGATCACCTACGACGAGATTCCAAAAGAACTCCTCATCACCGTCGTGAAGGACCAGGACAAGGACTTTGTGGTCAAGACCGTGATGAAAGCCGCCAGGACCGGCGACAAAGGGGCTTTCGGCGACGGCAAGATTTTCGTGACCCCCGTGGAGGAAGTCTACACCATCAGCTCGGGCATCAAGGAGACAGGCGACGGGGAACCCATGGAGGTGAAGATATGAAAGAGGTCATGGCCATCGTGCGCATGAACATGATGAACAAGACCAAGAGCGCACTTTCGCAGGCCGGCATTTCATCCATGACCGCCAAGGACGCCCTGGGACGCGGCAAGGGACTGGTAGACACCACGGTTCTCGAGGGAGCCGAGAAGGGCTACGAGGAGGCCATCGCTCAGCTGGGCCAAAGCCAGCGCCTCATCCCCAAGCGGATCCTCAGTGTCGTGGTACCGGACAGGCTGGTGCAGAAGACCGTCAAGATCATCATGAAGACCAACCACACGGGCAAGTCCGGCGACGGCAAGATCTTCGTCATGCCCTGCCTGGATTCCGTGAGTGTCAGGACCGGGGAATCCGGCGACGCCACCCTTGATGGCGCCTGAGAACCCTTCCCCCAAGAACGTTCACAGCGGAGAGATCACCATGGCTGTATTGAAATGTGCTGACCTGGATCTGGACAACGAGTGCCACGATCCTCAGGAAGTGAGGCAGGAACTCCTGCGGGTCTACCCGACAAAGGTGGCTCGCAAGCGGGCCAAGCAGATCATCGTCAACAAGGTGGGGGAATGCAACGAAGTCCCGGAAATCGGGGCCAATACGCGCACCATCCCGGGAATCATCACACAGCGCGGCTGTACTTACGCCGGATGTAAGGGGGTGGTCCTCGGCCCCACGCGCGACATTGTCAACATCACCCACGGACCCATCGGGTGCGGCTTTTACAGCTGGCTCACCCGAAGAAACCAGACACGACCCCCGAGTCCCGACGACGATCAGTTCATGGCGTACTGCTTTTCCACGGACATGCAGGATGAGGACATCGTCTTCGGGGGCGAGAAGAAACTGCGGGCAGCCATCCAGGAAGCCTACGACATCTTCAAGCCCAAGGCCATCAGCATCTTCGCCACTTGCCCCGTAGGTCTCATTGGAGACGACATCCATTCCGTCGCCCGGGAAATGAAGGAGAAACTGGGCATCAACGTGTTCGGGTTCAGCTGCGAGGGATACAAGGGCGTGAGCCAGTCCGCGGGGCATCACATCGCCAACAACGGCCTTTTTACCCATATCGTGGGCCTCGACGACACCGTAAAGGAAGGCACGTTCCGCATGAACCTCCTCGGGGAATACAACATCGGCGGGGACGCCTTCGAACTGGATCGCATCTTTCACGAGTGTGGCATCACGCTGGTGGCCACCTTCAGCGGCAATTCCACTTACGACCAGTTTTCCAACTCCCACACGGCGGACCTCAACGCCATCATGTGCCACCGCTCCATCAATTACGTGGCCGAAATGATGGAGAGGAGATACGGCATTCCCTGGATCAAGGTGAACTTCATCGGCGCCGAGGCCACGGCCAAATCCCTGAGGAAGATCGCCAAGTACTTTGACGACGCCGAGCTCATGGAGAAGGTGGAGGGAGTCATCGCCAGAGAGATGCCCGAGGTCGCCAAGGTGCGGGACGACGTCCGGTCCCGTTGCGAGGGGAAAACGGCCATGCTCTTCGTGGGCGGCTCCCGGGCCCATCACTATCAGGAACTTTTCCATGAAATTGGCATGAGACCCATCGCCGCCGGCTACGAATTTGCCCATCGGGATGACTATGAAGGCCGCAAGGTGCTCCCTGACATCAAGATCGATGCCGATAGCCGAAACATCGAAGAACTGGAGGTCCACCCTGACCCGGTGAAGTTCAGGCCGCGCAAGACCGCCGCAGAGATGGAGATGCTCCTGGCCGAGGGGGTTGAGTTCAAGGATTACGAGGGCATGATGCCCGACATGGACCAGAAGACCCTGATCATCGACGACATCAGCCATTACGAAACCGAGAAAATGATCGAGATCTACAAACCGGACATTTTCTGCGCCGGGATCAAGGAAAAGTACGCCATCCAGAAGATGGGCGTCCCGCTCAAACAACTCCATAGCTACGATTCAGGAGGACCTTACGCAGGGTTCAGGGGCGCCATCAACTTCTACAAGGAAATCGACCGGATGGTGAACAGCAAGGTTTGGGGGTACCTCAAGGCACCCTGGCAGCAAAACCCGGAACTCTCCGCCAAGTACGCCTTTGAATGATGGAGATGTCAACCGTTCACCGTGGCGCCATGGCCGTGTTGAACGCCAGCCAGTGAAGCAAGGAAGGATCGGGCGCATGTTACTCAGACACACACCGAAAGAAATTGTTGAACGCAAGGCCTTGACTGTCAATCCGGCCAAGACGTGTCAGCCCATCGGAGCCATGTACGCGGCCCTTGGAATCCACGGGTGCCTGCCCCACAGCCATGGTTCCCAGGGCTGCTGTGCCTATCACCGCAGCACCCTCACGCGCCATTACAAGGAACCCGTCATGGCCGCCACCAGCTCCTTCACGGAAGGTTCTTCGGTCTTCGGCGGGCAGGCGAACCTGATCCAGGCCATCGACAACATCTTCACCATCTACAACCCCGACGTCATCGCCGTGCACACTACGTGCCTCTCTGAGACCATCGGGGACGATATCCCCCAGATCGCTCGAAAGGCAGACTCCGACGGCAAGATCCCACGGGGGAAACATGTCATCCACGTGAACACGCCGAGCTACGTCGGGTCCCATGTGACCGGCTTCGCGGGCATGACCAAGGCGATGGTGGACTATTTCTCCACCAGAACCGGAGAGAGGTTCAACCAGGTGAACGTTATCCCCGGTTATGTGGAGCCGTCGGACATGGAGGAGATCAAACGCATCGCCGAGGCTCTCGGAGTCCGTATCGTCATGTTTCCAGACACATCCAGGGTGCTGAACTGCCCACAAACCGGCAAGCACGAGATGTTCCCCAAGGGTGGAGTCACGGTGGAGGCTCTGAAGAGCACTGGGGACAGCATGGCCACCATTGCGTTGGGCCGCCTAGCTTCGGGCCCGGCCGCCCGGGCCCTGGACACCAAATGCAAGGTGCCCTGCGAGGTCCTGGACCTGCCCATCGGGCTCAAGGCCACGGACACCTTCATCGACACTCTGCGCCGCATTGCGGGAGTCAGCGTACCCGAAGCCATCACCACGGAACGGGGACAGCTCTTGGATGTCATCACGGACATGCACCAGTACTTCTATGGGAGGAAAGTGGGTCTCGTAGGAGATCCGGATCAGCTCATCGCGCTCACCGAGTTCCTGGTTTCCATCGACATGTGGCCCATCCACGTTGTGACGGGAACACCGGGCAAGGAATTCGAAACGCGGATTCTCGAGGTCACCCGGAACATTCCCCATGAAATCAACGTGAGAGCGGCTGGAGACATGTTCCTGTTCCACCAGTGGATCAAGAACGACCCCGTGGACCTGATCATCGGGAATACCTACGTCAAGTACATTGCCAGAGATGAGGACATCCCCTTCATCCGTTTCGGTTTTCCCATTTTGGACCGTGTCGGTCACAGCTATTTTCCCACTGTGGCCTACCGGGGCGGGATCAGAGTGCTAGAAAAGATCCTCGACGCGCTCCTCGACCGCCAGGACAGGGACGCCCCCGAGCAAGGTTTCGAGCTGATCATGTAGGCCAACACACGGCCAAGTCAAGAAAGAGGAGAGCACCATGCAGAGACCTGACCATCATCTATTCGTGTGCGCAAGCTTCAGAGGCTCGGAAGCCAGGGGCATGTGCATGAAGAAGGGGGCCCTCCGGCTGCTCCCTTACCTGGAGAGTGAGATCGCGGACCGGGGCATGAACGCCATGGTCTCCACCACGGGATGCCTCAACCTGTGCGACGATGGGCCCGTCATGGTGATTTATCCACAAGGGTACTGGTACGGGGGACTCGATGGCGAGGAGGCCATCGATGAGATTCTTGATGCTCTCCAGGCCGGTAAACCCGCCAAGAGCTACACGCTGTCATGAACGCACCGCGCTGGACATACATCGCCCGAACGACCGCATGGACATTTGAAACGGGCTCAAAATCCCAAGCTGCGGGAATCTGGGGCATGCCCCCATATGATCACCAAGGCTCACTTCAGTCCGCAGCCACGCTTGTGGGCGTCATGAAACGACCCGCATGCACAAGGGGCCGCAACGGCCCCTTGGACAACCTCCATGCCCGCTTTTCGACCAGGGAGACACTCATGACAAACGATCCACCCGTCATCTTTGATGAACGAAAAGAGCAGATCCACAGGAAGGGTGACGAGCCGTTCAATATGGACTGCAACCGGGAGAGTCTTGCGGGGGCCGTGAGCCAAAGGGCCTGCGTGTTCTGTGGCTCACGGGTGGTTCTCTACCCCGTCGCCGACGCCCTGCACCTGGTCCACGGGCCCATTGGATGCGCCGCCTACACCTGGGACATCCGCGGAGCCCTCTCCTCTGGACCCGCCCTGCACAGGCTGAGCTTCTCCACGGACCTGCAGGAGAAGGACGTAATTTTCGGGGGCGAGGAAAAGCTGAGCTGCGCCCTGTTGGAGCTCATCGACCGGCATTCCCCCAAGGCCGCCTTTGTCTACTCCACCTGCATCGTGGGCATCATCGGCGATGACCTGGAGGCTGTTTGCAGGAGGGTTGCCGATGAGAAGGGCATCCCGATCATTCCCGTCCAGTCGGAAGGGTTCAAGGGGAACAAGCGGGCCGGGTACAACGCCGCATGCAAGGCCATGTTCCGCCTGGTGGGAACGGGGAGCACCGAAGGCATATCTCCCATGAGCGTGAACATCCTGGGGGATTTCAATCTGGCCGGAGAGATCTGGATCATTGAGGAGTACTTCCGGCGCATGGGAATCGAAACCGTGGCCAATATCACGGGAGATGGACGGGTGGATGACATCCGCAGGGCCCACGGGTCGGCTCTCAATGTGGTGCAGTGCTCCGGGGCCACCATGGATCTCGCCAAGATGATGAAGGAGCGCTTCAACATCCCTTTCCTGAGGGTGTCGTACTTCGGGGTCGAGGACATGGCGGATTCCCTTTATTCCGTGGCCCGCTTCTTCCAGGAGGACCCGGAGATCATGACCCGCACACGGGACTTGGTCAGGGAGGAACTCTCGGTCCTCTACCCTCGGCTCCAGGAATACCGCAGGGTCTTGGAGGGAAAAAAGGCCGCCATCTACGTGGGCGGGGCCTTCAAAGCCTTTTCCCTGGTGAAGGCCTTCCGACTCCTGGGCATGCAGGTGGTGCTGGTCGGGTCCCAGACGGGGACCGAGGAGGACTACCAGGAACTCTACGAGATCACCGACCAAGGCACCATCATCGTGGACGACTCCAATCCCCTGGAACTGCAGTCCTTCCTCAAAGAAAAGGATGTGGACATCTTCGTCGGAGGAGTCAAGGAACGGCCCATCGCCTACAAGCTGGGAGTGGGCTTCTGCGATCACAACCATGAGAGGAAAGAACCTCTGGAAGGTTTTGTGGGGATGCTGAATTTCGCGAAAGAGGTGTATTCCTCGGTCATGAGCCCCGTATGGCGCTTTGTCCCAAGAAATGCAAAGCTCGCGGCGACTCCGGACGTTCCCCTGGCGGGTGATGCCCAGCCTTCCGTCTGCTGACCCCTTGCCAATTCATGAGGACCCTGCAATGAAAAGCCCGACCAGCCCTTACATATCGACCACCAACGCATGCAAGCTCTGCAAACCCCTGGGGGCCTGCCTCGCCTTTCGCGGCATCGAAGGGGCGATCCCCTTTCTACACGGTTCCCAGGGCTGTGCCACGTACATGAGACGCTACATCATCAGCCATTTCCGGGAACCCATGGACATCGCCTCTTCCTCTCTGGGGGAGAAGCACGCGGTCTACGGGGGAGAGGCCAATCTCAAACAGGGGCTTCGCAATGTGATGCGCAGGTATGAACCCAAGCTCATCGGCATTGCCACCACCTGCCTCACGGAAACCATCGGCGACGACGTTCCCATGATTCTCAGATCCAATCAAAAGGAGTCGCACGGCAGAGAATCCGGTGAAGCCCTGCCGATGATCGTCCACGTGTCCACGCCCAGCTATTCGGGAACGCACATGGAAGGATTCCATGCGGCAGTGCGGGCCGTGGTGGACCAGGTCACGGTTGCCGTCGAAGGTCCTCGCCTGGAGAACAGGTTGAACCTTCTTCCGGGTTTCGTATCCCCGGCAGACATTCGGTACCTGAAGGAGATCATCGAAGATTTTCAGCTGCAGGCCATCCTCCTGCCGGACATCTCCGAGACCATGGACGGCCCGGCCTTGGAGGACTACCAGAGGCTACCGGAAGGAGGCACCCCCATTGAAGCCATCATGGACATGGGAAGATCCGGCGCAACCTTGGAATTCGGAAGGACCATGGACGAAGGCCGCACAGCCGGGCATCTGCTACAGAAACGCTTCGGACTGCCCCTCCACGCCCTGGGAACACCCATCGGCCTGCGAGAAACAGACCGTTTCATGAAGATCCTCGAATACACCGCGAAACGCGGGATACCTCGAAAGGTCCATCTTGAACGGGGGCGTCTCGTAGACAGTTACGTGGACGCCCATAAATACGTATTCGACAAGAAGGCCGTGGTCTACGGGGAAGAGGACTTGGTGGTTGGACTCACGGCATTTCTCATCGAAATTGGGGTCCACCCCGTTCTCTGTGCTTCAGGAGGTCAGAGTGGACGCTTGGAGGAGGCCATTCGTGCGGTGACCGAGGGACTGCTCCCGGAGCCCCCCCTGGTGAGGGAAGGCATGGACTTTTACGAAATCGCCCAAGAGGCCGAGGCTCTCGAGCCGGACCTTCTGATCGGTCACAGCAAGGGCTACCAGTTGGCCAGGAAGCGGAAGACACCCCTGGTGCGGGTCGGATTCCCCATCCACGATCGCTTTGGGGGACAGCGGATGCTTCACCTGGGATACCGGGGAACCCAAAACCTCCTCGACTTGATCGTCAATGCCCTCATCGAGAAGAAACAGGAAGACTCGCCCATAGGCTACGGATACATGTGACAAGGATCAGACCATGAAAGCGCGCCTGCCCATCGATTACCACCCCTGCTTCAATGCGGAAGTGAAAGGCCATTGCGGGAGGGTTCACCTGCCCGTAGCCCCCAAGTGCAACGTCCGCTGCAACTACTGTAACCGAAAATATGACTGCGTGAATGAAAGCCGTCCAGGGGTCACCAGCGCCGTGCTCAACCCCACCCAAGCTCTGGACTACCTTGAAAAAGTCCTGGAGAGGGAGCCCCGAATCACTGTCGTGGGCATCGCCGGCCCGGGAGATCCTTTCGCCAATGCTGAAGAAACCCTGGAGACCATGCGGCTCATCCGGGAGCGCTTTCCGAAAATGCTCCTGTGCGTGGCAAGCAACGGACTCAACGTGCCGCCGCACTTGGATGCCCTTGACGCCATCGGGGCCACCCACTTGACCATCACCGTGAACGCCGTGGACCCGGAAGTCGGGCGGGAGATCTACGGCTGGGTCAGGGACGGCAAAGTGGTCAGCAGGGGGCTCCTCGGTGCGGAACTCCTACTGAGCAGACAGTTTGAGGCCATCAAGGGCCTCAAGGAACGGGGCATCGTGGTGAAGGTGAACACCATTGTCATCCCCGGGGTCAACGATCACCACGTGGGACAGGTTGCTGCCAGAATGGCCGAACTCGGCGTCGACCTGCTCAATTGCATGCCCATGCATCCCAACGCGAACACTCCCTTCGAAGACCTGAAGGAACCCTCGGAACAGCTCATGGCAGAGATCCGGGGAAAGGCCGAGGTGCACATCCCGCAGATGCATCACTGCACCCGATGCCGGGCCGATGCCGTGGGGCTTCTCGGCGCTGACCAGGCAGATGAATTCCTTTCCTGCTTGCACGCCTCGGCATCGAGACTTCCTTCGGCTGGGGAGCGACCGTACGTGGCCGTGGCAACCTTGGAGGGAATGCTGGTGAACCAGCACCTGGGAGAGGCGGAACGGTTCCAGATCTATGGGAGGTTCGAATCGGGCTTCGTCCTCGTGGAGGAACGCCCTGCGCCACCATCCGGCGGAGGCCTTATGAGGTGGGTCGAACTGGCCAGGACGCTGCACGATTGCAGGGCCATCCTGGTGAGCGGCATTGGGGAAAATCCGAAGGAGGCCCTCATCCGCTCAGGCATCCTCCCGGTCGAAATGAACGGGTTTATCACTTTGGGCCTTGAGGCCATTTACGAGGGTGGCCATTTCCCCGCGCTGAAGGGAAGACGCGAAGGATACGCCAAGGGCAAGTGCTGCCCTGGTGAAGGGGCAGGATGTCTTTAGCGACGGTAGTCCAAGACGCGCAACAGCGATTCACTATGTCATGGCGCTGAAAGCCGGAATCCAAAGAAATTGCATCTATCCTGGCTTGTACCGGCATGATGATTCACCAGTCCATTCTTCTCCCCGGGGCTTGTCATCAGTCCAGGGAGAAGACCCCAACAACAGTCATCTTCCTTGATTGAATATCTCAAAAATGTTTGTATTGTAATTTATGGATCTGCTCGCCCGTGGCGGGGTAGATTGTCGGTCCATCAGAGCGCGGAATCATTCACGCAACTCAAACTCACTTTCAAAACTGGTGCACACAACATGGAACAAGCGATCAAGACCCTTGCCCGGATCAATGCCAAACACTTCAGCGCGCAACTTGACACCGTCCGCCTTCGAACCGGGAGAATCACGGAACGGATCAAGATCGACCACCCCGAGGCCGCAGCCATCGTTCCCTTTCTGGACCCGGACCACATCCTGATGGTCCGCCAGTGGCGTTATGCCATTGGGCAGGAAACCCTGGAAATCCCAGCCGGCAAAGCAGATCCGGAGGAGGACGTTGAAGTCTGCGCTCACCGCGAACTCATGGAAGAAACCGGGTATTCGGCTTCGCACCTATTGCATCTTTTCAGCTATTATCCGGCCATCGGATACTCCAATGAGGTCATCCGCATCTATGCGGCATCGGCTCTCTCGAGGGTTGCAGAGAGGCAGGACCTGGATGAAATCGCCAAAGTCGAGGCAGTCCGCATCACCGACATCCAGGACATGATCCTCCAGGGCGCAATTCAGGATGGGAAAACCGTCATCGGCATTTCCATCTTTCTCGCCAAACAGCAACGGGGCGAGATACCTGCAGATTTTTTTGAATAGACTGACCATGCACAAGATTCCCATCACCCGGCGCGGTCACCAGCATCTCATGAAAAA
Organism: uncultured Syntrophobacteraceae bacterium; assembly: GCA_964623165.1. Classification (GTDB taxonomy): domain Bacteria; phylum Desulfobacterota; class Syntrophobacteria; order Syntrophobacterales; family Syntrophobacteraceae; genus JAAYUJ01. The sequence continues at coordinate 5,073 of CAZURN010000039.1, read as the reverse complement.
GCTTGCTCACTTGCGCCGTGTCGAGCGTCCCGTGGTGCTCGAGGAACTCCAGGAAGCCAGGAGCTTTGGGCTTCGATATGAAAACCAGCAGTACATGCTCGCCCGAGAGCGTCACTTGGTGCTTCAAAGGAAGATCACGGACCTGGAAGAAAAGCTCCTCAATTGCGAGATCGTCGTCGGGCGTAAATTCCTCCTGAAACAAGTGGGTTTCGGGACTGTCGTCCTCATCCTGAACCTGGATACCGGAGAAACCCATCAATACCAGATGGTGGGCCCCTATGAATCCGATGTGAGCGATGGCAGGTTATCGGTGGATTCACCCGTTGGAAGATGCTTGATGGGCTGTCTCGAAGGGGAGGAAGTCACAGTATACACACCCGCTGGAATCCGCATGTTCCGTGTTCTCTCTGTTGAGACATAGAGTGCTCCTCTGAGCTCTCGTAATGCTCCACAAAGAAACACGGCTCACGTCGACGGTCTGGATCTGGAAAGGGTGGAGGTCTGTCAGCAGTGGAAGGGTTATGTCCCATCTTTGGACTTGGTCGAACGCTTCAGTGACCCATTGCTGGATTTGGCCCCCCTGGGCCTGTTTCACCTGGATGGGCTTGCACAGCGGCACGGTTCTCCGCCTGCCGCCGCCTGTGCATAGAATCTGGCGACCACCGAGGCTGTCATGTCTTCGGCTTTCGACACTGCTATCCAAAACGGTCCCCGGATAGGAAAACTCAATGGTTGAAGAGTTCCACGGTTCACAATGATTTGGGAACAGCGGACTTCACAGTCACGTCCGCCGTTTTCTCATCTCTGCAACACTAAGGGAGCTTCTTCACGGCAACGAAGTGTTCCTGCATGGCGACAGCCCCACCCGCCTCATCCCACACATCCAGCCCCCCAGGCATCAGAGCGTTGTCCGCCACTCCTTTCCCAAAGGCGCGGCTCTCCACCGGAAGCACGTGCCCAAACCCGTGCACCATGAAAACAGCCTCGGGATGGATGCATTCCGTGACCTTGGCCCTGATCTTGCCGCTGTGAGTCCCATTGGAAACCTCCACCCATTCCCCGTCGGCGATCCTCATCTTGGCAGCTGCGCCCTCGTTGATCCATAGCACGTTTTCCGGCATCTGCTCGGAAAGCATGGGATTGTTCACGGTGTGCCCCTGGGTGTGAACAGGACATCGGCCGAAAGCGATGCGGAATTTCCCCTCCCCTGGGGCCTGTGGCGACTCATAAGGCTTGAAGGAAGGAAGTCCCTGGGCCTCCAGCTTAGGAGAAATGAGCTCGATCTTCCCCGAAGCAGTGGCGAATTTCAGTTCTTCCACGTTGCGGTACAGGGGCTTATCAGTCAGTTGCACCATCCCCGTGGCGGCAAAGTCGTCCATGGTGACCCCTGTGCCCTCGAGCTGAAACCTCCAGATGTCCTCAATGGATTCAAAGGCCAGCGGTTCCACTCCCAGACGTTTAGCAAGACCGCAAAGGATTTCCCAGTCGGCCCGGGTGTCGAAGCGAGGATCGGCCGCTCTCTGGCGCAAGAAGAAATGCGGCCTCAGACCATTCTTGGTCGCGAGGATGCTCTCCCTTTCGAGATAGGGAGAAAGGGGCAAGACCACGTCGGAAAACCACGCGGTGTCCGACCATGAAAAAGTCACCGAGACGAGCAGATCAAGCTTGTTCAGAACCGCCCTGAGACGCTCGGGTTCAGGGAATCCCATCATGGGATCGTGGCGGTAAGCGATGTAGGCCTTAAGAGGGTAAGGCTCGCCGGTTTCGATGGCTCGAAATGCCAGGTGCAATAGTCCAGGGCCGGCATCGAAATGGGCATAGCGCCACCCAACTCCGTCTGCCCTCTGGTCCTTGGGCTTCGGCACCAGATCCACCAGCTTCTTCAATCCCTTCCTCCCCACATCGCCGGGCTTCGCGGCAAGCGGCAGTCCACCCTTGGCACCCACTGATCCAAGGAGCGCATTGATGACGTAGGCCGACCGACACACATGAAAGGAATCCCTGTATCGTGCGGTCATCCATCCGGGATGCCAGACCACTGCCGGTTTGGCGCTGGCCAATTCCCTCGCGAATGCGACGATGGATTCGGCGGGGATCCCCGTCTCCCTTTCCGCCCACTGAGGGGTGTAAGACGTCACGAAGTGCTGCAGTTCGTTCAGATCCTTGATCCACATCGCGGCAAACTGCGCGTCATGAAGCTTTTCATGAATGAGTACGTGAATCACCGCCAAGTTGAAGGCGTAGTCGGAACCAGGACGAACCATGAAAAAGTTGTGGGCCTTGGCGGCGGATGCAGTGGACCGAATATCGATCACGGTGAGCCTGCAACCGTTTTCCATGCCCTCCATGAGGTCGTTCACTTCCTTCACATTGATGGCTTCAAAGATGTTCCGAGTCTGAAGGACCACGTGGGCCGCATTCTTGAAATCGTAGGCGAGATCCTTTCTCCCAAAGCCAAAGAGCGACATGGCCGCATGCTGGACATTTCGGGCACAGGACGCATCATGGTTCGAGTAATTGGGGGATCCAACACCTCGAACAAACGCCTGATGAAGATCCCGAAAGGGTCCTCCCCGATCAGAAAACAAGATGCTTCGGCCCCCGTGAGACCCTACAATTTCCCTGAGACGACCAGCCACAGTGTCCAAAGCCTCATCCCAGGATACCCTGCGCCATTTGCCCTCCCCCCGCTCCCCCTCGCGGATGAGAGGAAATTGAGGACGCTCGTCATCATTGATGAGGGCAAGTCCGGCGGCTCCCCTGGCACACAGGGCACCATTGATTCCCGCCGCATGGGGGTTCCCTTGCAGAAACACGCACTTGCCGTTCTCCACATCTACTTGAATGGGGCATCGAACGGTACACATCCCACAGACGCTGAAGACTTGCTTTCTTGCCATGTTACACTCCTGCCGCTGTTCCACCAGTCTCTCTATCATTGTATTGAGCAGTCAGCGCGGATCCGCAGATGACCTGCCGCGCGGGTCCTCAACAACTGAAGTTCAATGCTTCTCTCCCTCGAACTGCATCTTTGATCCTCTCAGAGACAATCGAAAGACTCCAATTCCTGCCACTCCACAAGAGTATTGACTGTTGCTGCCTGCCCCGTGGCTCCAGGCGTCAATGTTTCTGCATAACATGAACCGGTCCGGAAACAATCCACGTTTGCAAAAAACACTCACTCACTCTGAGAGGAACTACCGGCTCGTCTCCAGACAACATGCTGCGGTTTGTCATGTACCCACCCTGCTCGGAGGAATGTCGGGAACCCATGTGGTGCCTATGGGAACGGGAAGCAGGAGAAAACCGCATTGGGCACAGGATGATAGCCCTCCCCGAATCGGGGTTTTTGTCAAGGGAACAGTGCGAGTCGTGGTATTGGAAGGCTCCACCCGCGCCATGCAAATAAGATCAGACAACAGGGCACTGCCACTCAAAGTGGGGGGAGTCAGAGACGAAAAGCCTGTAATAGATACTTGAAATGGAATGGATTTGTCCACTTCAAAGATTTCACAAGGCTTGCAGGACAACGGAATCCCCCAGAATCGCAAGACTTTCTGCGCGCCACCCCACCCGCTCATCTTCGCCCCCGCCGGCAGGCTCTGAGACACACCTTCTCTACCCAACGATTAAGGCTGTGGGAACCTGCCCGTCCTTCATTCCGGAAACAACCCAAGAGTGGTTCTCATATAGTGAACTTGTTCACTATATTGCCCGGAATAGATCAGCCTCTCTTATGCTTTCAAAGGCTTTTGAGATGAGACCACGTGAAGAATTTCTTTAAATAGTGCTTTGTGGAAGAATCAATCTGTGCTAACTTTAGCGCGGTTCTTCACCTGTCCCATGCTCCGTAGAGCGCTGAGACTGTTGGTGGAGGGTTCGCCGCACGGACATGTCCCATGAGGATGCGGGGCTTGGAGCCCGTCGGGCTGCATGGGTTACTCTGTTGGAAAGGGGGTGGTTCCGACGCACGATAGAGGTTGAAGGGTGGGTGAGGAGGCCGGGGCTCTGCCCATATTGTCTGCGCTGATGGAGGCACTGGTTGGTTGAGGGTCCGATGTCTTCTTGAGGTGCTCCCTGCTGCGGTGGATGCTGAACGATCACGTGGATGCTGTTTCCGGTCGGACCGAGATGCACTGTTGGATTTCTGAGGCTGGTTTGTTGGTGGGATGTTGCGGGCTTGCTGCGGGAGAGGGTGATTTGCCTTCCCGGGGTGGGCCTTTTTCGTTTGGAGCGGGAGAGGGGAGATCTTCAAAACACTTGGAGGGATGAACATGAGCAACGGTCTTGCATTCGATGCACTGATACCCAAGGACATGGCCACGAAGGCCGAGAACGTGGGCATTGCCAAGGCTCAGCTTGGCATTTATCGCATGTTTGCGTTGGCGATTCTGGCGGGGGCTTTCATTGCCATGGGAGCCAACTACGCCACGACGGTGTGGGCGGGATTGGGGAAGATCGCGGTGAACGCCGGTGGAGAAGTGGCTTTCACCACGGGGTTCCCCTACGGGCTTCAGAGGCTGTTGGGCGGTCTCGTGTTCGCCACGGGCTTGATCATGGTCGTGGTGGGTGGATCCGAGCTTTTCACGGGCAACTGTTTGATTCCCATGGCTTGGGCCAACCACAAGGTGACCACGGGGGCGATGCTGAGGAACTGGATCATTGTCTATATTGGCAATTTCGTGGGTTCGGTGCTCACGGCTTACTTCGTGTTTCTTGGAAAGCAGCACACCTTTGGAGCGGGGGCGGTGGGAGTGACGGCCTTGAACATCGGGGTGGTCAAGACGAGCCTGGAGTTTGTGCAGTGCATCTTCCTGGCCATTTTCTGTAACGCCCTGGTGTGCATGGCGGTATGGCTCTGTTTCAGTGCGAGGAGCACGACCGACAAGATTCTCTCGATTCTTCCCCCCATATCGGCCTTTGTGGCGTGCGGGTTCGAGCACTGCGTGGCCAACATGTATTTCATTCCGTCGGCTTTATTCATCAAGGATTTGGATCCGGCATTTTTCAAGAGTGTGGCGGCGGGATTGAAGGATGGGGGGGCGATCCTCACCTGGGGCAATTTCCTGTGGC
>CAZURN010000038.1:0-22187 GCA_964623165.1 uncultured Syntrophobacteraceae bacterium | reverse complement strand
TTCGCCGGCAGATTTACAGTCTGCTCCCTTTGGCCGCTCGGGAACCTCTCCACAATGAGCCAACCGCATGGCTGGGCAAGCACCCAACCAAACAAGCTGCTCTTAATAGCACACCCTCTTTCGAAAGGCAAACAGATTCTACATGAATTCATCATGATTTCTTCTGCCAAGCATCCATGTCTGATCGGATTGGCTGCTTTCAAGTCACAGGGGCCAATGCCTTGAGGGTCAACCGCGGTGGCAGGATAGGAGATATCTAAGTATACAATTATACTTGCGATGTGATGAGATCTGTGCTCTAATCTTATAAGTCAGAAGCAAGGGGAACACACATGAACGCAAAAGACTTGATCAGGGCCGGGAGGCTCAAGGACGCGCGCACGCGTCTCACAGACGAGGTGAAGAACTCCCCCGGAAGCCTGCCTGCGAGGGTCCTCCTCTTTCAGGTGCTCTGTTTTCAGGGTGAGTGGGAGCGGGCCAAGCGTCATCTGGATGTGATCGTCGACCAGGACTCCAGGTCGGAGACGGGTGTTCAGGTTTATCGAAATCTCATGGATGCCGAAGAACAGAGAGCTAAAGTCATGGTGTTCTCCCTGCGACCTCGGTGCCTCCCTGAAAGTCCACCTTACCTGGATGCGTATCTGGCGGCGTGCGCAAGCCTGTCGCAGGGAGACCTGACCTCAGCCAGCCGCGGTTTTGAGGATGTCGAATCGAAACGACCGAGCCTCACGGGGCTGGCCGACGGTAAGGAGTTCTCAGGTTTCAGGGACATCGACACCCATCTTTCCCTTTTCCTCGAGGCCATCGTGGCCGACGGTCATGCATGGATTCCCCTGGATGCCATAAGGCAACTCTCCATCTCCCCCCCCAAGACCCTCTTCGATCTCCTCTGGATCCCGGCTCGGTTGAGCACCTGGCAGGATGTCGCCATATCGTGCCTCCTCCCCGTCCTTTATCCCAACTCTTTCACCCACGAGGACGACCGGGTCAAGCTTGGAAGGATGACCGACTGGGTTTCCCTCGGGAATTCCTTTCTAAGGGGAGTCGGGCAGCATGTTTATGCAATCGGGGACGAGGAGAGGGCCATTCTGGAAATCAGGCAGGTGATGTTTGCCCACTCAGGAGATACGAAGGGGTCATGAGCGACAGCATCGACTTGGAAGCAATCCTTGCACCGATATCCAAAGACAATCCTGCGGGGGAAGATCTCCGTTATGATCCTCTTTACGAAGAGATCAAGGAGGCCCGGAGAGCCGATGATCCACTCGCACAAGGAGACTGGCAGAGAGACATCAAGAGGGCCGACTGGGACAAGGTCATCTCCCTGTCTCTTGAGTGCCTCATGTCAAGGAGCAAAGATCTCCAAGTCGCTGTATGGCTCACCGAGGGCTTGATCAAGCAAGAGGGGTTTCAGGGCCTGGTTCTAGGATTGCAGATCCTGAAGGGCATCTTGGAACGGTACTGGGATTCCTGTCACCCACAAATCGAGGATGACGACCTGGAATTCCGGGCGGCCCCCATTGAGTTCATGAACGAGAAGCTTTGGGTCTCTATCAGGGAGGTCCCCCTGACCGACCAGAACCGAACCAACGGCTATTCATGGCTCAAGTGGAAGGAATCCCGCGACGTGGGCTATGAAGCTGATCTGCGAAATCGTTACGGAGACATCGACGAGAGCAAGAAGGCCCTCCGTGACGAGCGTATTGCAGATGGAAAACTGACTGCGGAGGATTTCGATGCCGCCGTCTCTCTCTCATCCAAGGAATTCTACGAGGACCTGGCACGGCAGATGGCCATGGTTGCACAGGAGTTCAGCGCCCTTGATACCATCATCGACCAGCAGTTCGGCAAGGCCGCACCGAGGCTTGCCGAACTGCGGGCAGCCATCGAGGAATGCGACCAGCTTGTCACCAAGATCCTCAAGGACAAGGGAGGACGACAGCCCGCCGTTCAGACGGAACCCGCAAAGGAGAAGACCGGGGGGGTACTGAGCAAGCTGTTCAAGTGGCACAAGGAGACACCCCAGGATGATTCCGCTGGCCAAGTGCTTCCCATGCGGACCAAAGGACCCGAAATGGACGCCATCGACGCTTCATCGCCCATGGAGGGCACGGCTCTAAGTTCATCACCCCACCCCTACCCACTCAACCTGCAGCAGATCTCCGACACTGGAAACCTGGAGAGGTTGCTCTGGAAAGAGGCAACCCATATCCTCGAGACATCGGGCATGAGGGATGCTCTCGACAAACTTCTCGCCGCCTCGTTCAGCGCGCCGTCTGTGCGCGAAAAGAACCGCTATCGACTTCTCATGGCCAAGCTGTGCCTCAGGGCCGAAAGGCCCGACCTCGCCAAACCCGTGATCGAAGAACTTTACACCCTCATCGAAGAACTCCATCTCGAGCGTTGGGAATCACCCCTGTGGATCGCAGAGGTCCTGGATACGCTCTATCAATGTCTCAGCGCCGGAGACCCCTCCGACGACGACATGGCAAGAGCAAGAGTACTGTTTCAAAGGCTTTGCACCACGGATGTCACCAAAGCCATGATGTACAGATTGTGAGGGACTGTACAGCGGGAAGCCCGGCGGAAAGTGAAGAGATGCCCACCGGTCGGGTCAAGGGAGCCGACGGGCACTGACCGCCGGTGCCAGTCCATTTCGCTCAGCCCCGCATTCAATCGAGGGAAAAAGGAGGGACGCGATGGCTTGCCAGAGCATTTTTCACTCGGTTCCACTCATTCCTCAGCCCAATACGACATCCTGTTGGGCGGCGTCCATGGCCATGATTGTGAGCTACTGGACTCGCAGTTCCGTATCGCCGGAGATGATCGCCGGCGCCGTCAATCTGAGCCTCGACTCATGCTACGGCTGGGAACCCCTGTACGATGCCGCAAACCGCTTCTACTTCCGCAGAATTCCATCGGGCTGCTATTATGGGGACACGTGGACAGGCTTTCTGAGCCGCCACGGCCCCCTATGGCTGGTCGAGGTGGGCAACCCCTCGCACGCCGTGGTGCTCACGGGAGGGGACGGGGAGACCTTCAGCATCAACAACCCCTGGCCGCCTCGCGTTGGACGCAGGGAGAACAAGACTTTCAGTCAGCTGACCAGTGATTTTGAAGGGGCGGCGGAGGCAGTAGGAGATGAAATGCAGCTCCTCTACCGGCTAAACGTCGGATGGTGACACTCCCATGGATGGAGCCATCCCCTGGCCGTTTCATGGATGACCGGACCGAATGATGGTCGATCCTTTGTCCCTCAGGCAAAGGGTCCCGTCGCTTGATATAAGAGCCCAATTTTTATCTGAGAAAGGAGACCGGGATGCCCAAAACGGAAAGTCTGCAACACAAACTCGACAGGGTAAGGCCCCCCAGAGTGCACATCACATACGACGTGGAAATCGGTGATGCCATCGAGATGAAGGAAATTCCTTTCGTCGTCGGTGTACTGGCCGACCTTTCAGGAAAACCGGATGAACCCCTCCCCAAGGTCAAGGACAGAAAGTTCGTGGAAATCGACCGGGACAATTTCGACAACGTCCTGGAAGGCATGAAGCCCCGGCTCGCATTCAGGGTTGACAACAAGCTGACCGGGGACGACACGAAGCTCAACGTGGAGCTACGCTTCAAGTCCCTCGATGATTTCCACCCCGAACAGGTGGTCAAGCAGGTTGCGCCACTGCAAAAGCTGGTCGAGGCCCGCCATAGGCTCTCGGACCTCCTGAACAGGCTGGACGGAAATGACAAGCTCGATGAACTCCTCCAGGGGGTCATCGCGAGCACCGAGTCACTGCAGCAACTCAGCAAGGAAGCAGGCGTTACTGAAGCCACCGGTCAACCCGACAAAGAATAAGGAGAGGCCCAATGGCAGAGAATGAACAGCAGATTCAACAAGAGACTGCTCAGGCCGAAGCAGTGCAAGAGCAAAAGAGCCTCTTGGATCAAATCATTGAGGACGGCCGCCTGGCTCGGGATGAAACCCAGAAGGACTGGGCCAGGGACATGGTGGGAGAGTTCGTGAAACAGGTGATGCAGGGGGAGATGGTGGTCTCCAAGGATACGGAGGCCATGATCAACGCCCGCATCGCCGCCATCGATCATCTCATCTCCATGCAGCTCAATGAGGTCATGCACCATCCCGATTTCCAGAAACTCGAGGGGTCCTGGCGGGGACTCCACTACCTGGTATTCCAGACTGAAACCAGTGAGCGCCTGAAGCTTCGGGTCATGAACGTCTCCAAGAAAGATCTCTTGAAGGATATGGAGCGGGCCACCGAATTCGACCAGTCGGCTCTGTTCAAGAAGATCTACGAGGAGGAATTCGGCACTTTCGGCGGCGCCTCCTATGGGGCACTCATCGGTGACTACGAGTTCAGCAACCATCCCCAGGACATGGCCCTCCTCGAAAAGATCTCTCAAGTGGCCGCAGCGGCTCACGCCCCGTTCATCGCCGCTGCATCGCCCAAGCTGTTCAACCTGGAGAGCTTCACGGACATCGGAGTGCCCCGGGACCTTGCCAAGACATTTCAAACGGTGGAATACGCCAAATGGAAGTCTTTCCGCGATTCAGAGGACTCCAGGTATGTGGGCCTCACCTTGCCCCATATTCTCATGCGACTGCCGTACGGACAGAATTTTGTCCCTGTCGAGAGCTTCAACTATGAAGAGGGGGTGGACGGAACGGATCACAGCAAGTACCTCTGGGGTAACGCCGCCTATGCTTTGGGGACCCGTCTGACGGAAGCGTTTGCCAAGTACGGGTGGACGGCGGCCATTCGCGGGGTGGAAGGCGGCGGCCTGGTGCAGGGGCTTCCCGTCCACACTTTCAAGACTGATGAGGGGGAAGTGGCCCTCAAGTGCCCCACGGAAATCGCCATCACGGACCGGCGTGAGAAAGAACTGGCGGATCTTGGGTTCATTCCGCTGGTCCACTGCAAGAACACCGACTATGCTGCTTTTTTCAGCACCCAGACAACCAACAAGCCCAAGCTATACGACACGGATTCGGCCAATGCCAATGCCCGCCTCTCTTCACAGCTCCAGTACATCCTCGCCGTGTCCCGGTTTGCCCACTACCTTAAATCAATCATGCGGGACAAGATCGGAAGCTTCATGACCCGCAAGAACTGTGAGGATTTTCTCAACCGGTGGATCAGCAACTACGTCCTTCTGGACGACGATGCGGGCCAGGAAGCCAAGGCCCGGTTTCCACTGCGTGAAGCCAGGGTGGACGTGAGCGAAATTCCCGGCAAACCCGGGGCCTACAGGGCGGTGGCGTTCCTCAGGCCCCACTACCAGTTGGATGAGCTGACCATTTCTCTCAGGCTGGTTGCCAACCTGCCGCCCCCGGCCAAGGGATAGATGGCCAGCAGCATTTGAAACGGGAACAACATTTCAGCAAGGAGGAACCCGGTTATGGCATTCGATGCATTCATCAAGATTGACGGCGTGCCTGGCGAGAGCACCGACGACAAGCACAAGGACTGGATCGAAGTGCTTTCTTACAGCTGGGGGATTTCCCAGCCCAAATCCGCATCGGCGAGCACCGCGGGTGGAGCCTCCGCGGAGCGGGCGGATTTCCAGGATTTCTCAATCGTGAAGGCCCTGGACAAGGCCTCGCCCAAGCTGGCCCTGGCTTGCGCTCAGGGCAAGCACATCAAGGAGGTCATATTCGAGTTGTGCCGGGCCGGCGGGGACAAGGTAAAGTACATGGAGTACAAGCTCAGCAACTGTATCATCACCTCGGTGCGCAGAGGCGGCGCCGCCCAGGGCGGGGAAACATTGCCCCTGGAAGAGGTATCCTTCGACTATGGCAAGATCGTATGGACCTACACGCAGCAGAAGCGGGAAGACGGAAGCGGTGGCGGTCAGGTGAGCGCCAACTGGGATCTGCAGACGAACAAGGGTGGTTGATGACACACTGAACCATGCAGAGAAATCATAACAGCCTTCAGGCATCCATTCTGGACAGGCTCATCGACGAAGAACCCGGGCTCTCTCGTGAGCCTGTTCAATATCGCCTCGTGAGCCTCGGCCAGATGAAGGGGGCGGTCATCAGGGACCTGGAGAACCTCCTCAACACGAGGCGCATCGCGGTCCCCCCCCCCGAGGCCTACGGAGAAGTGGGCACTTCCCTGTACGTTTACGGTCTCAAGGATTACACGGCCCACAACCCCAAAAGCCCCACGGCTCGCCAGCAATTGCGCATGGACATCGAAAGGACCATATCCCTTTTCGAACCCCGGTTGAGGAATGTGAATGTCCAGGTGGAAACCCCCGCGCCGGGAGAACGCAACGTCAAGTTCAGGATCACTGCCATGCTTGTGGTGGAGCCCATAGCGGAACCTATCACGTTCGACACGTTTTTCGACATTCACAAAGGGGAGTGGATCATCTCCAGATGACATGACCATGGATGACAGCCTGCTCGATTATTATGAAAGAGAGTTGACGTTCGTGCGGCATCTTGGGTCCGAGTTTGCCAAGAAGTACCCCAAGATTGCAGGCAGACTCCTCCTTGAACCGGAGAAGTGCGAAGATCCTCACACGGAACGGTTGATCGAGGCATTCGCCCTCATCAGCGGGAGAATCCACAAGAAGATCGACGACGATTTTCCCGAGGTCACCCAATCACTTCTGAACATCCTCTATCCCCACTACCTCAACCCCATTCCCTCCATGACCATTGCCCAATTCGATCCCGCGAGGAAAACGATCACTCCGGCAGGCTATCACGTGGCGAGGCACACACGGCTGTACTCCCAGCCCGTGGGAGGGGTCCCCTGTCAGTTCTCAACCTGTTATCCGGTCGATTTGTGGCCCATGGAAGTCACGGGCGTGGAATTCCGCGATCCCAAGCGCCCCATAAGCGGGGCCGTCCAGGCGCTCGGAATCCACCTCAAGTCCTTTGACGGCATCAGCTTTTCAGATTTCCAATGGAAGACGGTTCGCTTCTACCTCAATGGGGCGCATCAGCACATCCACCACCTCTATGAACTCCTCTTCAACAATGTCTGCCAGGTTGAGGTGGAGTCCACGGATCGGGAAGGCAAGACCGTGGTGGTGCCCCTGGGGGCTGAATCCGTCAGGCCTGTCGGTTTCGGCCCGGACGAAGGCATGATCCCTTACCCCGAGAGGTCTTTTCCCGGTTACCTGCTCCTCTTCGAGTATTTCTCCTTTCCCGAAAAGTTCCTTTTCGTCGACCTGGTGGGGTTCGAGCGTCTAGGCCACACCGGATGCGGGGAGTCCCTGACCATTTGGCTGTATCTCAACCGACCTCCCAAGTCCAACTTGGTGGTCAGCCCGGAGACCTTCTGTCTCAATGTCACTCCTGCCGCCAATCTGTTCACGCGCATCGCCGAACCCATCCGGGTTGAAGAGCGCAAGACCGAGTATCAGGTCATCCCGGACATACGGCGGCTCAGTGCCACCGAGGTCTTCAGCGTCGACAGAGTCACCGCTTCGCCCCCCTCCGCTCCCGGCAAGGAGACGGAGTTCAGACCGTTCTATTCCATCAGGCATCACCTCGACGAGGAGACCGGGCCCGGAAAGACTGCCTTCTACCACATCCAGCGGCAGCCCTCGGGTCGAAAGGGAGACGACGGCACAGAGGTCTTTCTTTCCTTTTCGGATCTCCATTACAAGCCCATGGACCCTGCTGTGGAAATCCTCACCGTTCATTGCACCTGCACCAACCGGGATCTTCCGGCAAGGCTCCCCTTTGGAAATCCCAACGGGGATTTCGACGTGGAGATGGCCGCCCCGGTTTCCCGCATTATCTCTCTGATCAAGCCGACTCCCACCCGTCGCCCGGCTTTGGGCGGAGCACTCAACTGGCATCTCATATCCCATCTTTCCGTCAATTACCTCTCCCTGGTGCAGGGTGGCGAGGATGCCCTCCGGGAGATCCTGAAACTCTACGATTTCGAGAATTCACCGGCAACCCGGCAACAGATCAACGGCATCGCCTCGGTTCGGCCGGAGCATGTGACCAAGCGCATCGGCCAGTCCTTCGTCCGTGGAGTCCAAACCACCGTGGAGTTCGATGAGGACAAATTCGTCGGGGCCGGTTTATTCTTGTTCGCATCGGTTTTGGAGCGCTTTCTCGGACAGTACGTGTCAGTGAACTCGTTTTCTCAACTGCTTGCGAAGGTCATCCAAAGGAAGGAGCCCTTAAGGAAGTGGCCCCCCAGGAACGGCAATCGGGTCCTCCTCTGATCGAGCGCCTCGTCAACGAATTCTATGGCTTTTCGTTCTACAAGGCGGTCCATCTGTTGGAATCCCTCTTCCCGGAAAAGAAGCGCCTGGGAGAAACCCCAACCCCCGCGCTGGAACCTGTGCGTTTCGCAGTGAAACCCGGTTTCCATTTTCCTCCCAGCGATATTGGAGGCGTGCAGCAGGACGGGGAAGGGAAACGTTTCAAGATGGAAGTGGCCTTCATGGGCCTCGTGGGCCCATCGGGTGTCCTTCCCCAATGGATCAACGAACTGGCCATCCAAAGGAACCGCAATAAGGATTTCAGCTTCACCGAGTTCCTGGACATTTTCCACCACCGCCTGATCACCCTCTTCTACCTGGCATGGAAACGGCATCGATTCCCCGAGAATTACCTGCCTGGGGCCAGAGACAGGCTATCGCGATACATGCTGTGCCTCATTGGCCTCGGAACTCACGGTCTCACAGATCATTTCAATTTCCCCCTCGAATCCCTCATCTTTTACAGTGGACTCCTGTCAAGACCTTCTCCCTGCGTTGCGGCCATCGAGTCGACGGTGCGTTATTTCAGTGGAACAGCGGTGCAGGTCCATCAGTTCATCAACCGCCTTGTGCCCATCGACATCGAAGACCAGACGCAGCTGGGATCAGCCAACGGAAGCCTAGGCGTGAACGCCGTGTGCGGCAGTCACGCCTGGGAGAGCCAGACCAAGTTCCGTGTGGATATCGGACCTCTCAGATACAGGCATTTTCTCCAGTTCATCCCGTCGGGTAAGATGTTGCGCCCGGTTTTCTCCCTGGTGAGATTCATGGTGGGAGTCGAGTATGAATTCGACATCGGAATTTTGTTGAAACGGCAGGAAGTGCCCACGTGTGTCCTTGGCATGGAGTCGCCGGAATCCCCCCGTTTGGGCTGGTCCACATGGGTAAAGCATCCTGATTTCACTCATCAGGAGGACCCGCTGGTGGTATTTGAGAGACCGTAACGGGTTCGCGGAAACCTGTATGCATTTCCTTTGCCCCTGGGTTTGGGCCCACGTGCTATTGGTGCTTTCTTGAGTCCCTCTCAAAGGAGATCCTTCTATGCCGAAATCGAACCTCAAGTCCCTCATCGGGAAGCTCAACGCCACGTGCCGAGGTGCGCTGGAATCGGCCGCCGGCCTGTGTCTCTCCCACACCCACTATGAGGTGGACCTGGAGCATTTCTTTCTCAAGATGCTGGAAGTCCCCAACACCGATTTCCAGAAGATCCTGAGATACTTCGAGGTCAACGAAGCCCGCCTGGCCGGGGACTTGACCCGCACCATGGAGACCTTCAAGACTGGCAACGCAAGGACCCCGGCCCTCTCACCACGCATTCCCCGCATGATCCAGGAATCCTGGCTGGTCGCCTCCGTCGACTACCAGGCCCCAGCCGTCCGCTCGGGCCATATTGTCATCGCACTCCTCGGAAATGAAGACATGTCGAGGATGCTCAAGGAGAGCTCGGAATCCTTCCGAAAGATTTCCCTCGAGACCCTTGCCGAACATCTCACCGAGATCACATCCGGATCACGCGAAGCGGACGACCAGGCCAAAGCTCCAGCGCCTCAGGATTTGCCCGCCGGCCGTCCTGTGCCGGCAGGCACCAAGGCACTCGACATGTACACCATCAACTTGACGGACCGGGCCCGGAGGGGCGAAATTGACCCCGTGCTGGGGAGGGACATGGAAATCCGGCAGATGGTGGACATCCTCATCCGCCGCAGGCAAAACAACCCGATTCTCACTGGGGAGGCCGGTGTGGGAAAGACCGCCGTCGTGGAAGGGTTCGCCCTCAGGATCGCCGAGGGGGACATCCCCCCGCCCTTGAGAAATGTGGAGGTTCGAACCCTCGACCTCGGGCTGCTCCAAGCCGGAGCCGGCATCAAAGGGGAGTTCGAGAACCGTCTCAAGTCCGTCATCAACGAGGTGAAGGCCTCCCCCATCCCCATCATCCTTTTCATCGACGAAGCCCACACCCTGATTGGGGCCGGCGGTTCCGCCGGGTCGGGCGACGCCGCCAACCTTCTCAAGCCAGCTCTGGCCCGCGGTGAGCTGCGCACTATCGCCGCCACCACCTGGTCCGAGTACAAGAAGTACTTTGAAAAGGACGCCGCCTTGGCCAGGCGTTTCCAGGTGGTCAAGGTGGAGGAACCCGACGAGGAGAATGCTCTGGTCATGATGCGGGCCATCGCCCCCTTTCTCGAGAGGCATCACCAGGTGATGATCACCGACGAGGCGCTCGTGGATGCGGTGCGTCTCTCCAGGCGTTACATCACTGCGCGCCAGCTTCCCGACAAGTCGGTGAGCGTCCTGGACACCGCTTGCGCCCGGATTGCTATTGGGCTCAACACGGTTCCACCTGCAGTGGAAGGGGCCACACGCCGCATCGGTCAGATCGACCGGGAAATGAAGATCCTCGAGCGTGAATCCCTTATGGGCCGTGATCGTGCGGAACGTCTCCAGACCCTCGCCACCGAGAAGGAATCAGTGGAGAAGGAACTTGAGGCACTGAACGAACGATGGAAGAGAGAGCTGGAAATGTCCGGGCGTGTCATCGCGTTGCAACAGGAGATTCAGGAACTCCACGCCGGGAATGGGGCCAATGCAGGGGCCATTGCAGAAAAGCGGGAGCAGCTCAAGGAACTGGAGAAGGAGCTTTCTGAGATTCAGGGGAGCGAACCGCTCATGCAGACCTCCGTCGATGCCCAGACAATCTCCGAGGTCATCTCTGGGTGGACGGGAATTCCCACCGGCCGCATGCTCACCGATGAGATCGAAACCGTGCTGAACCTCGGGGAACTCCTGGGCAAGCGCATCATTGGGCAGGACCATGCCCTGGCAGCTGTCGCCCAGCGAATTCAGACCGCCCACGCTGGCATCGAGGACCCGTCCAAACCCACAGGGGTCTTCCTCATGGTGGGGCCAAGCGGCGTCGGAAAGACGGAAACCGCCCTGGCGCTCTCAGAACTCCTCTACGGGGGTGAAGAGAACGTCATCACCATCAACATGTCCGAATACCAGGAAGCGCATACCGTGTCGGGACTCAAGGGATCCCCTCCGGGCTACGTGGGTTACGGCGAGGGAGGAGTGCTCACGGAAGCGGTCCGAAAAAGACCTTACAGTGTCGTGCTCCTGGATGAAGTGGAAAAGGCCCACCCCGATGTGATGGAGCTCTTCTACCAGGTCTTTGACAAAGGGACACTGGAAGACGGCGAGGGGCGGCGCATTGACTTCAAGAACACTCTCATCATTCTTACCTCCAACGTGGGAACTGACCTCATTATGAAGGTCTGCTCCGACGAAGAAACCGCCCCAGCCCCGGAAGCCCTCCGGGAAATGCTGCGTCCGGAGCTCCAGAAACACTTCAAGCCGGCATTCCTCGGGCGCCTCATCGTGGTCCCTTACTTCCCCATCACCGACCAAAACATGCGGCGCATCGTGAAGCTCAAACTCGACCGCATCGCCAGGCGCATGAAAGAGAACCAGAACGTCGCCTTCATCTATGACGACTCCCTCGTTGAATCCGTTGCAAGCCGCTGTACGGAAGTGGAGAGTGGCGCCAGAAACGTGGATCACATTCTCACCAAGACGCTCCTTCCCGAGATGTCCCGTGAGCTGCTCTCCAGAATGGCTGCGGAAGAGAAGTTCAGGGAGGTGAAGGTGACGGTGACCGATGCGGGTTTCGAATTCGCCATTTCCTGATGGAGCGTGCCTCCATCAGGCTCAGTCCTGTCTTGACGTTTTGTGATGCCTGAAAAGCAGGCTTTCTGGCCCATGGAAAGGTGATGCCCCATGCCTCTCACTCAAGAAAACCGACTCATCGCCGTGGACACGCCCCTCGGAAGGGATGCTCTTCTGCTGTTGGCCTTTCGGGGGGCCGAAGAGCTCTCCACCCCGTTCAGGTTCGAACTGGACATGATCTCGGAGAACCACAACATCTCCTTCGAGAGCATCGTTGGCAAGAATGTGACCGTCTCCATCGTCCTCGCCGACGGGAGCAAACGGTTCTTCAACGGCATCGTATCCCGGTTTTCCCAGGGGAGAGGCGGTGAGGAGGCGGGAAGCGATCCCCGGTTCAGCTACTATACGGCGATCATTGTGCCCTGGTTTTGGCTGCTGAACCGTTACGCCGACGTGAAGATCTTCCAGGAACTCTCCACACCGGACATCGTGGAGAAGGTCTTCACAGACAGGGGATTCACGGACTTCAAGCTTAACCTCCAGAAAAGCTACGAAAAGCGCACCTACTGCGTCCAATACAGGGAAACGGACTTCAACTTCGTATCTCGGCTCTTGGAGGAGGAAGGCATCACGTACTTTTTCGAACATGAGCAGGGAAAGCACACCATGGTGCTCTCCGATTCCCCCGCCGGCCATCAGCCTTGCACCGGCCAGGAGAATGCCCGGTATCAGATCAGCACGGGCGGCTTCATGGAAGAGGATGTCATAACGGCCTTCGAGAAGACCCAGCAGGTCCGCTCCGGGAAATGCGCTCTCAACGACTACAACTACATGATGCCCAAGACGGACCTCAAGACCAACGTCTCCAGCCGCCAAACCTCGGGACCGGGAGAACGGGAACTGTACGACTATCCTGGGCTCTACCCCAACAAGGGCAGGGGGGAACAGCTGACCACAGTCCGCATGGAAGCCGAGGAAGCCCAGATCACCGTCATCGTCGGCAGCAGCGACTGCAGGGCCTTCACAACGGGTTACCGCTTCACGCTCAAGGAGCATTACCGGGGAGACTTGAACAATAAGGCATATCTGCTCACCGCTGTGGAGCACTCGGCGGCTCAGGGAGTGAACTATCCCGGCGTGGTTGCTGCTGCCGGGGAGTTTGTGTATCAGAATCATTTTCGGTGCATTCCCTTCGACACACCATTTCGCCCCGAACCCAGAGCCATCAAGCCGAGGGTCCACGGCACCCAGACCGCCGAAGTCACTGGCCCCAAGGGAGAAGAGATCTACACCGATGAACTGGGCCGCATCAAGGTGCAGTTTCACTGGGATAGGAAAGGCAAGAAGGATGAGAACAGCTCCTGCTGGATACGGGTCGGGCAGCTTTGGGCAGGCCCCAAGTGGGGTGCCATGTTCATCCCCCGCATCGGCATGGAAGTGATCGTGGATTTCCTGGAAGGGGATCCGGACCGCCCCATCGTCATCGGCTGCGTTTACCACAAGTCCAACATGCCGCCGCTGGATCTCACGGCCGAGAAGACGAGGAGCACCGTCAAGTCCGATTCCACCATCGGTGGGGGCGGGTTCAACGAGTTCCGCTTCGAGGACAAGAAGGGCCAGGAAGAGGTATACCTCCACGCGGAGCGCGACAACGCCATCGAGGTGGAGCACGACGAAAACCACCAGGTGAAGAACGACCACACGTTCAACATCGACGGAAACGACAAGAAGACCGTGCAGAAGAAGCAGGATGTGACCGTCATGCAGGATGTGACCATCCAGTGGATGAAGGGGGCTACCATCACCATCGGCCCCTCGGGGCTTACCATCAGTTCAGCGGGTCCCATCAGCATCACTGCACCCAGCGTCACCATCTCATCAGGATCGATCACCCTGGCCACCCCCGTGCTTCAGGTCGCGGGCATTGTCCAGTGCACAACCCTTGTGGCCAGTGTAGCCGTGACGTCTCCTGCCTACTCACCGGGAATCGGGAACCTCGTGTGATGGACGAAGAGCCAGAAAAGTCGCGAACTGCCCCTCGACTGCAATCACGACTCCAGGACCCGGCGGATGCCGTGCGCCTTGGGGCACTTGCAGAAATCTACCTCGCGGGGACAGAGGGTCTGCCGGACAGCAAGTTGCTGGCAAAGTACCTCGATGATCCCAATCACGAAGTTCGCGGATTGGCCGTGCAAGTCCTTGCACTGGGAGGAATCAACGCAGCGGAACCCCTGGCGCAAGGCCTGGCAGAACGCCAGCCCACGCCCGTTCGCATCGCGTCTGCCATGGCCCTGGGAAAGCTGGGTCCCGATGCGGCACCGGCTATGGAAGGACTCCGCCGCTGCCTCGGCTCCCCCGACGACGCGCTTCGCTGGCATGCAGCCTTTGCACTTGGAAAAATCGGAGAACCGGCCGTCCCCATCCTGTGCGAGGTTCTTGGGTCACCCGATGCGCGGTCTGCCTCGGCAGCGGCCAACGCTCTGGAATTGCTTGGTACCGAGGCTAAGAAGGCACTGGAGTCGCTCGAACAAACCGCCCTCTCATCCACTGAACCCATGGTACGCCTGGCCTGCCTCGCCGCACTCGTGAAAATGGCGGAAGATCCTGCAGAACAGCTCCCTGCAATCCTCCAGCTTCTCGCTGAGGGAGACGGAGAGACAAAAGAAGCATGCCTGGAACGCCTCGGTCTTCTGGGGGAGTTGGCCGGGAAGGCCGTCACCTCGGTGATTGCCTGCTTCGAGGATCCCTCCGGCAGAGTGCGGGCGGCGGCGGCCCTCGCCTTGGCACGTCTCAAGGCCAACCCTGATGACGCAATCCCAGCTCTCCTGCCCCTCCTTTCCGATAGTGATCCGATTGTTCGGACCAACTGCGCCATCGCCCTCTCGAGCTTTGGCGCCGACTCCTCATCTGCCCTTCCCGACCTGGAGCGTCTGGCACGAGAGGAGGAGTCTCGGGTTGCTGCCACGGCCAAAGCCGCCATCGCTCGGATCGCTCCGGAACCAGGCGGCCCGACAGGGGACTCACCCAGTGGCAGCCACTGACAGGTTCCATGACCACATCGGTTTCAAAGACCCGGAGGACGTCCGCGTGTTCCGCCGGGTTCTCTCGGAGGTCGGATACGAGGAAGCGTCCATCCTGCGGGCTTTGCACGTCCCAGACACCCCATCCCTCAAAGGAACGGATATTGCCCTGCTCCTCCACAGGACGGAGAGCGGCAGCCCCCTGGACACGTTGACGCGGCTATTCCTCATGGAGGTTCCCGTGAGCGTCGAGGCCCTGGAAGAGGCCGCATACCCCATGAGTGCGGCAACGTTGGAAGAAGCGGGGCTCATTGCCTGGGACGAAGAAACCGTCCTTGCTTCCGTCAAGCTGCTGCCGTTCAGGCAGATGGTGCTGGCGTTCGATTCCCCCCGAAGACTCCAGTCAAGGAGGGCGTCCGACTATGTCATGGGGGTCGGCAACAGCACGTTGACACTGGCCAACCTCACTGTTCGACGCAAGGTCGGCGCCTGCCTGGATCTCGGAACGGGATGCGGCATTCAGGCGTTTCTTGCAGCCGAGCACTCCGACCGGGTGGTCGCCACAGACCGCAATCCCCGTGCCCTCCAATTTGCCCGCTTCAATGCGGAGCTCAATGGTTTCCAAAACATCGAGTTCCGCGAGGGGGATCTGTTCCAGCCGGTCCTTGGAGAGACCTTCGACCTCATCGTGTCAAGTCCGCCTTTTGTGATCTCCCCGGAAGAGAAATACCTTTTCCGGGACGGTGGCATGGACGCAGACGGCATTTGCAGGCGAATCGTGGAGGAGGCCCCCGGACATTTGAACGAAGGGGGCTTTTGCCAGATCCTCGCCAATTGGGCGGAGAAGGTCCCCGAAGACTGGCACAATCAGCTTCTACCGTGGTTCCAGGGAAACGGATGCGATGTCTGGGTCATGCGGTCCGAAACCCGGGATGCGGCCACATACGCATCCTCATGGATCACCCACACGGAAAGGGATGAACCAGAGAAGGGTGCCGCGCGGTTGAGGACGTGGACGGACTATTACCAGGAATTGGGGATCCAGGCGGTGAGCGCGGGGATCATCATCCTGCGCCGGTCAATCAGGGAGAACCCATGGTTTTGGGCAGAGGACGCCCCCGAAAAGATGATCGGACCATGTGGTCCCTACCTCCTAAGGGGATTTGTTTTGCGGGATTTTCTGGAAGACCAAGAGGACGACCTGAACCTGCTCGGTGTTCCTTTGAAGGTGGCCCCAGAAGTTCGTTTGCACAAGCTGTGGAGACACTCCGCCCAGGGGTGGACAGAAGAGGAGGTCATCATCCAATTGTCGCGGGGCTTCGCGTATCAAGGGCATGCGGATACTTTTCTGGAGGGGCTGTTGGCTCGCTGTGACGGGAAGACCCCGATAAGGGAATTGCTCCCTGAAATGGCTGAATCCATGGGCATCGAGCAGGAAGTCCTGCTGATCCCATTGTGCGGGATCGTACGGAGCCTCGTGGAGAGGGGCTTTCTCCTGCCGGCCGGTTCGGTTCAGGAGACCGTGGACCCCTAAAGGCTCTGCAGAATTCCCCAAACCAGCACCCCCGGCTCGGGGAATCCACTGGAATGGCTCAATTGGTTGTTGCAGGAGGCTCCCAGTGCTCCCATTTCCTTTCGAGACATGAGTCCGAAAGCCATGAAAACCGAAATTATTCTCAAGGAGCATGGATCGGAAAGGAAGCACCCCGTCCAGCTTCCATGCGTTCTCGGCCGCACCAAGTCCGCCGATCTCTCCTTCACGGATCCCACCATATCACACCGCCATGCCCGGATATCGTTCGATCAGGGACGGGTTTGGATCGAAGACTTGCAGAGTGCCAACGGTGTTCATGTCAACGGCAGGAGAATCACCGATAAGACCCCCCTTGAAAGAGGTGATACCATTTTGCTCGGCCGCACGGCCCTGTATTATCTTACAGAAGAAGAGGAGTCTTTCGACCAGACCGTCATATTGCACTCGACGGAGCACAGCGATGAATGCCGCCTCGACCAGCAACGTCTGAAGCTCATCAACGAGATCGCCTCGCAACTTGCTGAACACCAGGGTCTCGACACCCTCCAAAGAAACCTGTCCTCACGCTTCAAGGATATCTTCAAGCACGACCGGGGCTATGTCGCCCTCTTCCAGGAGGACGGGTCCCTCAAGTCCATTCTTCCAAAATCAGACTCGGAGCAGGTGCCCATCAGCCGGACGATCCTCAACCGTGTCCTGGAGCGGGGAGAGTCCTTTCTCCTTGCCGATGCCCTTGGGGATCTGGCCCTGAAGGACCAGGACAGCATCGTGGCCTTCAAGATCCGGTCGGCACTCTGCGCCCCTCTCATGCTCCATGGCTGCGCCTATGGCGTCGTCTACCTGGATCGCGACGTGCCGGGTGCCTATAACCAGGATGATCTTGAACTCCTCAGAACGATTGCCCTCATCGTGGCTCCCTTCATCGAGAATGCTCGCCTTTGGTCAGAACTCAACCGGCACTATGCCCAAGCCATGGAGACACTCAAAGAAACCCAGGCAAAACTCATCGAAACCGAGAGGGAAGCAGCCTACATGCGGTTGGCGCAGGCCATGGCCCACGAAATCAGAAATCCTCTCATGGGCATTGGGGGCATGGTGAGGCGGATGTCACAGGGAGAATCGGACCAGCTCGACCGAGGGAAACTGCAGGCGGTGCTGGACCTGGTTGAGCGGGTAGAGATTTTCATGAAGGAGGTGGACGATTTCGTCAAGCTTCCCCCGCCCGAGAAAAGGATCGAGAGGATCGACTCCGTGATCCAGAAGTGCATCGACGACCATGAAGAGATGTGGTCAAAGCAGAGCGTTCGACCCACATTGGTCAGCTTCACCCCTCGGGTCATGGTTCCGCTGGATGCCCAGCTGTTCTCTCGGGCCGTTTCCATGGTCTTTCGAGAGATTCTCCCGAGCCTGCCAAAGGGTTCGGTACTCAAACTCAGCCTTGTGGATTCCGGAAAGAACATCGAGGTCGTCGTTGGCGACGTCCGGGAAGGGCAATGCACGAGCGGAATCTACGACAAAGGGATGCAGCGAAAAGCCTGGACTATGGGCTTATATCTCAATATCGCCCACAAGATCATCTGCGACCACGGCGGGAGAATGCTCTTCGATCCGGAAGGCAATTCGCCCTATCCTCTGCTCATCAGCCTGCCCAGGCAGTTGAAAATGACGGAGGCACTCGAGATTTCCGAGCGCCCCCAATGGACGCAAGGAGACTGATCCTCCAGCTCGGGCTACTGGCCTTTCTTGCCCATTCCCTCCTGTATGCCCTTGAGGAATTCTCCCATCTTTCTGCCGGCTTCTTCCGGCGCCATCTGATCGAGCTTATCCATCTGCTTTCCCCACTTGTCTATTTCGCGGGCGTACTTTCTGGCTGTCATCTGGGAACTGACAGAGCCCATGGCAAGCACGCCGGCAAGGATGCCGAACACGATCCAGGCCATCTTGGGTTGAATCTCGTGAACCTCGACACTGGCCGCTACCATGAGGAAAGTCATCCAGCCGATGCCAATCAAAGGGCCGATATACGGGATCATATTGAGCACGGTTGTGATGGGAGAGATGGCTCCCGCATATGCAACGCAGCGGTACGCACATTCATAGGACTGGTGCGAACCGAGGAGCTTCCATATGACGAACATGATCCCGGCGCCGATGAAGCTGAAGATGACCACCATCACCGGCACGAGGATGATGGAG
The DNA here is from genome assembly GCA_964623165.1 of uncultured Syntrophobacteraceae bacterium. Taxonomy (GTDB): domain Bacteria; phylum Desulfobacterota; class Syntrophobacteria; order Syntrophobacterales; family Syntrophobacteraceae; genus JAAYUJ01. The sequence continues at coordinate 3,521 of CAZURN010000038.1, read as the reverse complement.
GCCCCCAGTGCAAACACGGCGGAGGTTGAATCCAGGCCCAACAAATTGAGAATGGTCTGTAGAATGCCGGAGATGACTCCCATGACCACCATGAAAAGGAGGGGTTCCACATATCCGCCTCCCCTTTGCATGTAACGGAAAAAGCCCACAGGATCTGTGATCACTTTGACGACGGTCGCCTGAATCGAAGCAACAAAATCCTGGAAATTGATGTCCTTCAATGGACTGCTGGTCATTGAATGCCTCCTTTGACTGCAGGAAAGTGTCCCCCCTCTGCCCGAAGCAGGTGGCCAATTCACACCGGGACTTCATGGTCCCTTGTTGATTTCCCCGAGTGAAGCCGTTCCCCCATCGGCACTCCACCCGTTCCCCCTGCTGAAAATGCTGAATGCGCTGTCGTTCCAATGTGAAGGCAAGTGCTGCCGCACGGAAAGCCCTGTCTGAAGCTTGATAGGATGTCATGCCCCCAGCGAAATCCGGGGAGCATCCCTCTGCCACAACCCTGGTTTCGGCTCTCGCCGGATTGACCTGCACGGTATTTCGTGCGCTTCATTGTGTGGTGGAACTGATATTTACTTATTCAAGGCCGACCGCATTCGCTTCGGTCAGGTCCGAAAGGCAGAGCGAGATTCTTTCAACAGCCTGCTGGGGATGGACGTCCTTCTGAATCACATAGGCCTCTCCCGAGTCAGTCTGGATGCGTGCCACCTTGAAATAAGCCTCATGTTCCCCCACCTTGCCCCCTGCTTCTACCACCCCTTTCATGGCATATGAGCCTTGGGGAAGCTTTTTGGGAAAGGTCACTTCCTGCTCAGAGTAATATGTGCCAGGGACACGATCCACAGTCTTGGGACCGATTTCCTTGAGCATTTCGCTGCCACTCATGATTTGCCGCCTCTCCACGACAGGCACGGGGCGATTGACATCGGGCTCCAGAACGGCATAGGTCATGACCAATCTCGCCGGTTTTCCCCGAACAATGACCTCTGGTTCAACACGCACGTCCTCCACGCGCACGACAGGTCCCTGGGACGGCTGGTAGTTGTAGTACTGAGCAGTCTGCAAAGCGTTGCGTTCCTGCCGGTCCATGTAGTTGCCGATTATGGCTCCGGCAAGGGCTCCCACGGCCGCACCCACAGCAGCGCCGATCAGGGCCTCTTTCCCGCCGCCTCCTATGATGCCACCCAACAGCGCGCCCGCACCTGCACCAGTGAGAGCCCCAAAACCGGCCCCTCTCCTCGTTTCACTTGCTCGGGCCCAGTCCGTGGCCATGAGCACCAATGTGAAACACAGCATCACCACCATAAGCTTCTTCATGGTTTCTCTCCTTTTTCCATGCGGTTCAACAGCCATCGGATCCCTTCACAAGCTCTCCTCCTCCTCGCCTTCCCAAACAGGAGGCAGCAGTGCCCCTCTTGACCGTCTTCGGAGCATCCCCCACCTTCTGCCTTGGATGACAGGAATTCGCAGAATCCCCCCACATCACTGTCCCTGATTGACTCGTCTCGACCGCCATTCCCCAACCCCCCAGTCATCAGAGCCAGGGGGCTGAGGTTGAGTCCTGCGGGGCGTCGCTTCGGTCGTTGGCGGCTTGGGCCTCTGGATGGGCTGTTGTTTCGGTGGTTCAGGAGCCAACCGTACATTCAGAGGATATTCCTCGGCCACCTTCAACTGTATCTCTGACTCCCAGTTCCTGAACTTGGCCATAGTCATGCGCACATTATGTTTGCCAGGAGGCAACCTCAACTTGAGAGGAGTCTCCCCCCTCTCGATGCCGTTCACAAACACCTTCGCTCTGGAAGGTTCACTGGATACCGAGAGCAGAGCGTCCTTGGAGAGTTGTTTGAGATCCACGTTGAGAAACTGCTCTTTGCCCTGCTCCATCTGTACCCTGCCCTCCCATTCCTGGTGGTCCGCAAGGACCAACCGCACTGCGTGCCTGCCGGGCGGGGTCTTTACCCGCAATGGACTCTTCCCCTTCAGGATCCCATCGACAGAGACCTCAGCCCCTTGCGGATTGGTGTTGATGACCAACTCCGATTCTCTCATTACCTCCTTGAGGCTCACGTCAAGGGGAGTTTCCTTCCCTTCCTGGAGGAGCACGACGTCGGTCCATTCCTGGTATCCATCCAGGGAAATCCTCACCGACCGTTTCCCTGATGGGAGCTTCAACACGATGGGTGACTTGCCTTCCAGCCTCCCGTCCACGCTGACATTGGCGCCTTGAGGATTAGTCGTCACACTGAGCCCGGCCTGGATCTGGACAGGTTTGAGTTCCACCTGCAAGGGGTGCCCATTCTCGTCGTTCAGCTGGACCACATCCACCCAGTCCATGTAACCGTCCTGCCGCAAGCGCACCAGGTGCTTGCCCAACGGAAGGGAGACTTCAGTGGGACTGCGCCCCCTCATTTCATCGTCCACATAGATGGCCACTCCGGGCGGCGTGGTATTTACCTTGAGGGGGGCAAACCTGGCTTCCGCCATGGGTGCCATTTCCGCCGAAACAGGATACTCCTTGCTTTCCTGAAGCGATAACCTCTGCTCCCAGTCCCTGAAACCGGGAAGCGCCAATCTGACCGAATGGTCCCCGAAGGGCAGCTCAAGGCCGACCGGTGTCTTCCCCTCGGGCACCCCGTTCACAAAAACCTGCGCCCCGGGAGGCTTGCTCTCAAACTTGACAAACGCCAGTTCAGCGAGCCTTCGAAGCTCCATCTGGACCGGATATGGCCGTGCTTCATCCAGGGAGACTTCCCCAGTCCAGTCCCCGTGACCGGGAAGCGATGCCTTCACGGCGTACCTGCCTGGAGGGAGTTCCAGTTCCAGGGGCGTTCTGCCCCTCGGTTCCCCGTTGATCATCACCTGAGCTTCCGGTGGATTGCTCTTCAGCTGAAGGAGGGCCATCGTATTGCCCTGAGGCTCGATGCGGAACACGCCCATCAGCCTTTGCCACGCCGGATCAAAAAGCCCAGGGACAAGGAAGTAGGCGGAGCCCATAAGGATGGCGAATAGGAGAAGGACCAGCAGAGGAACATTGGCCTTCCTTCTTTTTATCCCAACCATGGGAGGTGAAGGGGCAATGACAGTAGCCTCCGATGGCTGTTCCCGCTTCAGGCAACCGCGGAGGGCTTCGGCGAGAGCCTCCCCCGTGGGATAGCGTCCATCGGGTTCCTTGCTCAGGCATTTCATGATGATCCCGGAAAGCCTGGGATCCAGGTCTGCATTCACTTGGGCAGGCTCGACAGGATGAGAATGAACGATCTCGTTGAAAAGCGTCGCGAGGGTCTTGCCCTCCCGTCCGAACGGCCTCTTCCCTGTGCTCAGCTCGTAAAGAATGACACCGAGAGAGAAGAGGTCGGATCTGCCGTCCACGGCATGCCCCAGCACTTGTTCGGGGGACATGTAAGCAGGGGTCCCGAGGATTTCACCGTCCTGGGTTTGCAGGGTAGCCGATGGATCCTCGATATGGGCAATGCCGAAATCCGTGATCTTCACGAGCCCCTTGGGCTGGATGACGATGTTGC
>CAZURN010000037.1:0-22195 GCA_964623165.1 uncultured Syntrophobacteraceae bacterium | reverse complement strand
GCGCGGCCTTGGTGAAGAACCCCAAGACTCCCCTGTCCATTTCCATGAAGATGGTGCAGACACTACCTCTCCAGGACTTGAAGGAGATTTCCAGAAGCAAGTCCGTTCCCGCGGCTGTCGCCAATGCGGCCAAAAGGCACACAATGCAGAAGAGGTGACGATGGAGAGGCAAAAGAAGCACTTCGCGGGAGGGGAGAAAGGATGTTTCAGCCGAACCGCTGCAGTGGTCACTGTTAGTGACCGGGGTGCAAGGGGCGAAAGGGAGGACCTTTCAGGAAGCACACTCTGTGAGAAACTCATGGACGAGGGCTACCTCATTGAAACCACGGTGATCGTTCCCGATGAGGCGGAGGAGATCAGCCGTGTCTTATGCGAGCTGTCAGACCACAGGAAGACGGCGCTGATCATCACGACGGGGGGTACCGGAGTCGCTCCGAGGGATGTCACTCCAGAGGCGACCATGGCGGTCATCGAGCGGGTTGTTCCGGGAATGGCCGAAGCCATGCGCTCCTCCAGCCTTGCAAAGACGCCTCACGCAATGATCTCCCGGGGTATCGCGGGAATTCGAGGCACCTCTCTCATTGTGAACCTACCCGGGAGTCCCAGGGGAGCCATAGAGAATCTCCAGGTACTCCTTCCCGCCCTGCCGCATGCCTTGAACAAGATCCAGGGGGATGCCGCCGATTGCGCAGAAGTGGAACCTCATGGCGGCAAGTCCTGATGCCTCATTCTTCATGGAGTTTTGCCGACATCTTCCGCCGACAGTTCCACGCGTCTCCCAGCCTGTTTCTCATCCCCTCCCCAGCCTGGAGGATGTCCAAACCCGGGCACGCCTTTCCTCGGATTTCGCCTTGATCCGATCCAGCTTGTATGAGTAGTCGCGGTTTATCTTATCAGCGAGTTCCTCGACTGCCAGCACCTTGCGATCCACTTCCTCGACCCTTGAGAGCTGTTGCTTGACGGCCGGAATTCCCCTCAAGTCACCTTCCTTGTCGGAAGCGAAGTAGATCTCGGCACCGAGGTCTCTCATGGCCTTGTCCAGCTCTTTCTGTGCACGGCATTTTTTCCATTTATAGCACCTTATCTTGAGGAATCGTCTGAACCAGTGAACCGTGACGAGGAAGAACTGGAAGAGATAGGAGATCATCTTCAGCAGGAGGCTCCAAATTAGGTGGAAACTGCCCGTCATCGTCTCAACTCCCTTTGTCGCGGTGCATTCGATCTGTCTTCCGCAGGTCAGCACTGATTGATCGATCTGTCTAAAGGAAAACCAATCGATCGCTCATGCGTTTGCAGTGGCTTCCGGGCCAGTAGATCCTGCTGCACCGGGGACACTGGTGAAAATCGGATTGGGTCTCATAAACGTAGTCTGGAACAGCTCCCAGTACTTCCTGCCTTGGGATCCTGTGCAACGGTTCGTTGCAACGGATGCACCGGCTCAGCAGTTGCAGTTCCTTTCGTGTGATTCCAAGAGTAGCGACAAGTTCCTGCAGCTGTAAGCTCGGGTCGTTGGATTTGAGCAGGAGCACCCGGCCTTGGCCGATCCAACGGCGACTCCGTGTCACGACGATGAGGCCGTCTCGTGTGAGGTTGTCCAATTCAGCCTTAGAGGCTATCCTCTCGCAGCGCGCATCAAAGCCGAGGATGCGGAGCCATTTTGCGAGCTTGCCGAGCATACTGTCCAGCAAAAAGCGTCGCGGCATGAGAGTTGCCTCAATTCAGCGTGGCAAGGTCGATGGAACGAGTTCCCTCGGGGATCTTGAGAGCAAATGCGGACGCTGAAGGGTCTTTTGATGGGACCAGTTGGTCGATCTTGACTTCCAGTCGCCATTGATCGGACTCGAAAACCACCTTGCGCGGCACAATCCCCGGATCGATGTCCACCGGGGGATCGTAGGTCACGGTGTACGCGCGGGACCCTTCGCGCACGAGGATGCTCTCGATGGCCAAGGACTTCGAGGCGAGCTTCCAAGTGAACGCCATGTCATCCTTGGGTTCTTTGACATGGAGAAGAAGGTTTGATTCGTCAGGCAACACCTGGATCCGGTTGGACTGCTCCTTTGACATGGTCGCAATCAGGCTCCTAGAAAAGGCTTCAGGGGGTATGCCGGCGCCAAGAAAGTGTTCGATGAGCCTCTCCCCCGACGCGGAAGTGTAGACGACTTGTTCTGATGGGACCCACAGGCTGGATCGGTTTTCATCGAAGATGAGAACACCCGCTGTTTGACCGAGCTTGTGAGCCTCGAACCGAAGCCGATGGGGAAGATCGGCCACAATGAATGCCTGGACGCTGAAAGTCTTCTTGGCGCCCTCCCCCTTGACGTTCACCTTGGCCTGATAACCTTCCCAGGAGTCGGCTCGGTTCCTGAGCTTTAAAAGCAAGTCTTCCTGTGGGAACAGTACCGGGGGCACAACGACTGGAGGCTTGGTCGCGCAGGCAGCAACCATTGCAGCGAGGACGATAAGGATGAGGGTTCTGACTGCGCGATGTCTCATTGGATTCGTTTCAGCTTTTCCTTGACCTTCTCAGGTTCGGGGTGCTGAAGGTCGAGAGCCCTGAGATATGCTTCCACCGCTTTGGTTCTGTTTCCGAGACTCTTCTGGATATCGCCCAGATGCTCGTGGATCACGGGATCCATGGGGACCCTTTTCAGTGCTTCCAGGATGGTCCGCAGGGCCTTTTGGGATTGTCCCATCTTGTATTGGACCCATGCGAGGCTGTCCATGATGTAACCGTCCTCGGGTTCAATTTCCAGGGCCTTCATGATCATTTCCTTCGCCTTGACCAGATGGTGCCCCATTTCGGCATAGGTGTACCCAATGTAGTTGAGGGCGTTGGCGTTCTTGGGGTCAATTTGAAGGACCTTCTCCATCATCTCGATGGCTTCATATTTCCGTCCCATCTTGTCCAGGAGCACACCCTTGCGGAACAGCAGATCCACATCCACGGGAGACTTGGCGAGACCACGCTCAATAGCGTTCATGGCCTCATCGTAACGCTTTTCCTCCTCGTGAATAACCGCCAGATAGAGATATAGTTCCGGGATGTCAGGAAAATTCGTGAGAGCCGTCTGAATGACTTCAAGGCCGCTATGGTAGTCCTTAAGCTTTGTGTATGCCATGGCGAGTCGAATCTGGGCGGTGCTCCAAAGGCTACTCTCGCGAGGAACCTGGCGGTAACTGGACACGGCGTTCTGCAGGTCGCCTTTCTCTTCGTAGGCGTTGCCAAGATAAAACAGAGCCTGTTCGTATGCTGGAATTTCCTCAATCAGGCGCGAGAGATCCTGAATGGCCGCATCGTATTTCTTCTGCTGCAAGTGGATGATGCCGATCTTCAGCCGGCTTTCCGGGTCCTTCCGGTTCAGAGAGACGATTTCCCCGAACTGCTCCAGAGCGTTCTCGGTCTTCCCTCCCCGCATGTAGAGGTTGCCGAGTCGCGTGTGTGCCTGCACACTTGCAGGATTGAAGGAGAGGATTCGCCGGTAGGTCTTCTCGGCCAGACCTTGGCGGTCCGTCACCTCGTAGAGGTAAGCCAGATCCAGCAGGGCGTTCTCAAAAGCGGGGTCCACAGCGAGGACTTCCTTGTACATGGACTCGGCCTGCCTGTATAATTTCATGTCTAAAAACACACGGGCCTTGTAGAAAGGGACCATCGGGTTGTCGGGAAGCATCTTGCGCAGTCTACCGAACACTTCCATGGCCTCTGCGAATCGCCCGGTCTGGGCATAGAGCGCCCCGAGCAAGAGGTATGCATCCTCCGTGTCCGGTTTGATCTCGATAACGCGCCTGTAAGCCTCTATTGCCTTACTACCCTGGCCGATTCCGGCATAGAGTTGGCCGAGAAGTAATTGAGCGGGCAGATATTGAGGGTCTATCCTCGCAGCCTCTTCGGCCAATTTGATGGCGGCCTCCACCTTTCCCTGGCGCACATTGAGGGCGGCAAGCTCGGTGAGCAGCATCGTCGATGCGGGGTCCTTCTTGAGGGCTGTCGTGTATGACTCGATGGCCTTGTCGATCTGGTTTTCCCGGAGTTGGGACTGGGCTGTCAAGTAGTCGTAGTAGAGTTCCGCTCGAGTGAGAGATTGGACCCGTTGCGCCTTGAACTCGGTGGTAGTGAATGCACTTCGACTCAAACCTTGTTTGCCACATCCGCACACCGTCAGGACCACACAGAGGAAAAAGAGCAAAAACCGCAAGAGGATCATGTTTGTCCCTGTAAAGGTGCAAGAAAAAATGTAATAAAAAACAATGAAGTACGGATCGCCATGACTAACACATTTGGTATGGGGAGTCAACGACTTCAGGGGAAATACCGGAATGAATGAGGGTGGCTCATGTTGGTCATCCAACATTGAAGAATTTTGAAACCTCCGGTAAGAATACTTCGGCTCGGGAGGGAAGGGTGGAAAGGGGCCCTTCTCCACGGGTCGAGGAACAATTTGCGTAGTATGTTGGGGATCCATGAAGATGCCGACGGATTTTCCGAAAGTCAGGTATGGTGTCGAGGCAATGCCGGTGGAGCACGAAGGGAAACGCATGATCCTTCTGAGGGACCGTTTGGGATACAGCAGTGATCCCCTGCTGGTCTCTCCCCAGCTTGTCTCTCTCCTCGGTCAGATGGATGGCCGGAATTCCGTGCGGGATCTTCAAGTCTATTACATGCGCGCCACGGGAGAGCTCCTCTATTCAGACCAGCTGGCGCATATTCTGACATTGCTTGATGAACATCTCTTCCTGGAAAATGATCGGTTCATGGCTGTGGCGAGGGAATCAGCCAACCGGTACCGTCAGGATCCGGTAAGAAGGATGCAGTTCGCGGGCAAGAGCTACCCCAAGGATCCCAATTCCCTGCGGGAGTTGCTCCGCGGGTATTTTGCAGCGGCACAAGAGGGATCCGAAGGCCCCGGAGAATGGAACCACAGGATTGGGGCAAGGCCCGTTAAGGCCCTCGTTGCCCCCCACATAGACATCCAGGCGGGGGGGGTCTCGTTTGCGAAGGCATACCATGAGCTGGAGGTGATGGATTCTCCCCAAACATGGGTCATCCTGGGAACGGGTCATGAGCCGGTGGTGAACTACTTTGCCTTGACTCCTAAGGACTTCGAGACCCCTTTGGGTTTGGTCGAGCACGACAGGGATTGTTGTGCTGCGCTGCTTGAGCTGTCGCCTCGGGACATCCTCGCCGGAGAATACAACCACCTACGGGAGCACACCGTCGAGTTCCAGGCGGTGTTCATGGCCTACGCACAGCCCGGGGCCAAGATCGTGCCCATGTTGTGCTCCTTCTCACCTGACGAATGGGAACGTGACGGTCAATTCATCGATGGGATGGCTCAGACGCTGGAGAACCTGCCTCAGGTTGTGGGGCGTCCCGTGGGGATCATCGCCAGCGTGGATCTGGCACACATCGGGCCTCGATATGGAGACAGCTTCAGGCCCCATCGAGGCACGTTGGCTGAACACATGAGCGCAGACCGAGATCTCCTGCAAAGAATAGCCGAGTGCGACGCGCCGGGATTCATGCGAGATGTGAGAAGGGTGCACCATCACAGGCGTATTTGCGGTGTTGCGCCTCTTTACGTCCTGGCCAAAGCAATGGAACGGACTGCGAGGGGTGAAATCCTCCACCACGCACATGCAATAGTGGACAACCAGAATTCATTCGTCACCTTTGCCAGCATGGTCTTCCACGGAGGCTCCCTTGAGCGGTAGAGCGACTGTCCCTCTCGTGCCAGGGATCCCCGGCAACAGGCAACGTGAATCAGATGCAAGGCCCCCTGAATTCAACTCCTTGGATCATTCGGAGCCGGGTGGGAAGGCGACCACCTGATCAATGCCGTGAGCGCCCGTGAGAAGCATGACGAGTCGATCGATTCCCAGGGCGATGCCTGCGCAGGGGGGGAGATGTCTCAGTGACTCCAGGAAGGCCTTAGGAGGAGGGTAGGAGGAGAGGCCCATTGCCAGGCGCTGGGCATTGGCGAGTTCAAAACGCATACGTTGTTCCTGAGGGTCCGTCAATTCGCTGAATCCGTTTGCGAGCTCAATGCCTGCCCAATAGAGTTCGAACCGTTCGGCCACGGAGGGATTTCCGGGCTTGAGTCTGGCCAAGGCGGCTTGGTTGGCAGGATAATCCTTGAGGATGCAGGGACGAGGGACCCCGAGATTCGGTTCCACCTTCTCGACCAGGTCCATGTCAAAACGGCCCTGATCGACATCCGGCCCAGGTTCCCAACCCGCGAACCGGCGGAAGGCATCGGCCACGGTGTATATCTGCCAGGGTTCATCCACCCGAAGTGAGGGCAGGGGGCGGGGTAGATTGGGGTTTGTGGCAGCAATGTCCCAAACAGAATGAAGCAGCCTCAGGCAGTCATCCTGCAGGGAACGATAGTCTTGGTTGACCCGGTACCACTCCAGGATGGTGAATTCGGGGTGATGGAATCGGCCCCGTTCTCCGCTCCTGAATACGGGAGAGATCTGGAAGATTTTTCCGTACCCGGCGGCGAGGAGCCGCTTCATGAAGAGCTCCGGACTGGTGACCAGAAAGCCGGGGCCCTTGAGCGACACGGCCTCTATGTGAGTCTCCGGAGCCGGGGAGAGGGTCACGACGGGTGTCTGGACCTCCAGGAAGCCTTCAGCCAGGAAAAAGGAACGGATGCCCTGAAGCATCAGGGAGCGGGCTTCGAGAAAGGGCCGTTGTTGTTCCAGGCGCTCCCGCTCGCTCATCCCATTTACGATTTCACCTTTTCCACGTAGCTGCCCGATCGCGTATCCAGCTTAATGACCTGTCCCTCCTCGATGAAGAGGGGAACCTGGATGACGAAGCCCGTCTCCAGGGTCACGGGCTTGGTGGCGCCAGCTGCAGTGTCCCCCTTGACCCACGGGTCAGCCTTGATCACAGCCAGTTCAACGAAATTGGGAAGATTGATCCCAATAGGGCGCCCCTGAAAAAGGAGCATGTCCACCATCAGGTTTTCCGTGAGATAGTTCCTGGCGTCCCCGACCTGATCCCCGCTCAGCTCCAGTTGTTCGTAGTTTGAGGTACTCATGAAGTGGTACCTGTCACCCTGTTCATAGAGGAACTGCATCTGCTGTTCCTCGAGATCTGCACTGTTGAATTTGTCTCCAGACCGATAGGTGCGGTCGAACTGGGACCCTGTGATCATGTTCCTGAGGCGGCACCGATAGAGTGCCTGGCCCTTGCCGGGCTTCGAGAACTCGAAATCCACCACAAGGTATGGCTCTCCGTCGATCTCCAGTTTGAGCCCCTTGCGCAAATCACCCGCTGACAACACTGCTCCCATGTGCCGGTCCTTTCTTTCAAATTGGTAAGCGGACCGCGAGCGGTCCGCTTATCGCCGCTGTTGAGCCACTGCCCTTCACGCCCTATCAGGCGTCGCTCGCGCTCCGCCTATCAAGGGCGTTCGAGCAGACCCCACACTAAGGGCGGTTTCGCGTCGCTCGGTCGGCACGGCAACTTTCATAAATGCAATTTCCGCTCCCGACCGACAGCAGCTCAACGGCGGCGATAGGCTTGCCCAAACATTTTATACTAATTGAATTGCTGGTAGCCGGTCAAGAATCTTTACTCGTGCTCGACATTTCAAGTGCATCCTCACGACGGAACAAAACCCGAAGAGAGGGGAGTAACCATGAGTGAAATCATGTCGGTGAGAGCCCGCGAAATCCTCGATTCAAGAGGGAATCCAACGGTTGAGACCGAAGTTGTCTTGGGCAGCGGATTCAAAGGTGCTGCTGCGGTGTCGTCGGGAGTGTCGACGGGCGCGGGCCAGATCAAGACCGGGTCCCTTTCACTCACCGACCGCATCGCAAAGTACAATCAACTGTTGCGCATCGAGGGAGAACCCGGCGATTCGCCTCTTATGGGGGTCTTGGAGACTTCAGGCGATAGGGGCAGCCCCTGAGGGAGCCTCTGGCCCCGTTCGGCCACTCAGTTGATGATGGGGCTTTCGGAACTTCTCCTTGACACCCCGGGCGATTTCCGTTAGACAACAGGCATCAGGGCGGCATACCCAAGTGGTAAGGGAGCGGTCTGCAAAACCGTTATTCACCAGTTCAAATCTGGTTGCCGCCTCCAGAAAATTCAGGGAGTTAGCTTTCACTGGCTAGCTCCCTTTTTTTGTCTCGCAGCCAAGGCGCGTTCACTTGGAGGTCCATGGAGTCCAAGGTCGAATCAAGCAATCAAGCAGAGTCAAAGAATTAGCCCCTTGAGGGATCCGCGAAGCTGCTGGGCAGAAGGTGATGATCCGCTCCAGTTTCTAGGGCCAGGGTCATCCGGGGAAAGAGTACCATTGGTCCAGAATATGCTGATCCGCTGTTTGCGCAGGACCTCGGAAACGGCTGTCACAGGCTCGCGGTCCGGTCCATGGTAGCTGAGGAAAACATTGCAGGAATCGACAGCCTGACCCATCTCCTCTTCCTCTCCTGGGATTGAAGGTTGTGACGGGCCGCTTAGGATCGGGCGAAAAGGCAGGTAGGGAAAACTCACCCTTTTTTCATTTATACTGAATAGTTACCAAGAGCAAGACGTTCAACAACATCGTCCAACATGACGCAGAGGCAAAATAGGAATCTACTGGAAGTAGAATGAGTGGGGGAAGCCCATGCTCGGCAAATCCCCATCAAGAGGCTACAGATCAAAAATTGGCAATGTTCCCAATAATTGTCTCTACCAGGAGTAGAACGAACCTTCACCTGAGAGATCTGGAACTCTCCCTGTCATCGGATTTGATCTTGTTTTTTTCTACTGTTTATAGCCCCTTCGAGCCGGTTCCCTTTTGTGCTCCAGGGACCTCCAGGGACTGGCACGGAGCTTGTACAAGACGATCCAGCCAGAGGGTTCAGATGGGTTGGCAAGTTTGACACGTTTGCTGCTGAAGGCGATTCCAGAACAGGAAGTATGAGACATGTGCGACTCACAAGACAGTCAGGCATCTTCCAAGGATATCGTGGAGAATACTTGCCCTCATGCAGGGCAGGACTTTCTGAACCCTTGCAGTGTCTCAAGGATGCCGCGCGGCGAACATTATTTCATGAGGGATTTCATTCTGTGCTCCACAGCACAACGTCTGCAGAAGTATGGTGAGGGCATGATAGAGGAACAACGGGAATTCCTTTTAACCTCATTGGAATACCTCGCCTCCTTGACGTGAGCCAGGTCAGCATACGCCAATTCATTGCCGCTGAAATGAAGCAGTGCTTACCGGCGTCAACCCTCCGCATTTCCTCAGCACCTGTCCCGGGTAAATGGCGGGGTCGGGTAAGTTCAAGAACACTCTCGTCCGATCTCCAATTCAGGGTTCGCCGTTCAAACAGGCCGAAGGCATGCAATCTCAGTGGATTCTGCCTTTCACAGGAATCGCGAATGGTGTACCTTCATGCTGGGCTGTGTTTCCCCTCCCCCAGAGTTGGCAAGACCGGCCGGAATGGCACGCGACGCTCCCTGGATCGCATGGCCGGCATCGTCCGGGGAGTCATCCTGGACCTCCGGCCAGGTATGTGCTGAACATTGCGACAATCGAGGCAAAGACCATGGTAACGCTTCCCATCCGGAACCGATCCAGTGTGTACACGGTGAATCCCACCAAGATCATCGCGCTCGGACTCAATTACCGGGATCACATCGCCGAGAGCCACACCGTGAAGGTGCAGGGATTCACCGATGAAATTCCAAAGGAACCCATCCTCTTCCCCAAGACGCCCAATGTGCTTATAGGGCCTGGGGAATCCATCGTCATACCCCGCTTCTTGAAGGACTATGGATTTGAGTCTCTGCGCACGGACTACGAGGCAGAGTTGGCCATCATTGTGGGGAGGCAATGCAAGGATATTCAAGTCTCCGAGGCCATGACCTGCGTGCTCGGCTACACGTGCATGAACGACGTGAGCCAGAGGAACCTCCAGACAGGGGATCGTTCCGGGTGGTTCAGGGGCAAGTCCCTCGACACCTTTGGACCTGTTGGCCCCTGTATCGTGCTCGCCGAGGACATTATCAACCCCCAGGGCCTGGACATTGCTTGTAGGCTCAACGGAATGACGGTTCAGAATTCCAACACGCGCCACATGATATTTGAGATTCCGGAGATCCTCGCCTTCGTCTCCAAGAACATGACCCTCATGGCGGGGGACATCATCGCCACGGGTACTCCCAGCGGGGTCGGCCAAATTGGGCACGGGGACGTCGTGGAGGTGGAAATCGAGGCGATTGGAATTCTGCGAAACCCGGTTATCGAGGAATAGTCAAGAGAATGGCCGGTCAATGCCCCTTGACGTCTTGAATGGCACCTGCTGTCACGCATTGAATTGAGGCCCCGAGCCTCTCCCGAAGACCCGGTTTTCCGGGCGCACGCCAAGGAGGTCCTCCACGACTGCTTCCTTGCCTTGCCGGATCAGCCAGCCGGTAAAGTGGTCACCTTCCAGAATCTCGTGGTTCTCCCCGCTGTCGACCTCCAGCATGCAATGTTCAATTCTCTTCCAGGTTTCCCTGTCCACACGGGCGCTGAGGGTGTAGCCATCGATGGTGAAGCGATCGCCGCGCGAATAGACGCGAACTAGGTGGATGTCCCTGAGGTTGTCCCTGGCCTGGAGGTCCTCTCTTTCGAGGAAGACATGGAGCCAGTCCGCCCTGGATATTTCCAGGATCCGGCCCGGCAGGATGATGCCTTCCTTGATTCCTTCCGGTGTCATTCTGCGTCCCCAGGCACTGCAAAGGACCCTTTCCTCGACGCTTTTCCCCGGCGGTGAAGTATAGGCATAGATCTGGTGGACAGAATGCCCATCCCGTTCGATGGTCAACCGCACTTTTCCCCCTGCCTTTGTAATGACGACATACTCCATCGGCATGATGCGCATCCTTTTCATGAATGGGTGCGTTGCGCGGGTGCTTTACTATCAAAAAGGTATTGACTGCCGCGTTATAATACACCCGGAAAGTAGAACTTTCCCCCTCACAGAGAGAGCTGGGTTTCCCCCTCCTTCCCGGCTCTCTCTTTCTTCATCACTGCTTCCCCCTTCACTTGATGTGTCCTGTCTGTTTTTCGCACCCTTTTCTAATCGGATGGACTGTAAACGTCGATACTTATGACATCAAACAGTAATTCGCATCTGCACGATTAATGAAATGGGGGGGTGATTCCATGGTTGTCAAATCCCCCAATCCAACAATCCAGTAGGACTGTGCAGGGTGTAACGATGGTTGAAAACCGTCGCCACAGGCGATTCGAGAAGAAGCTCAGGGTATCCTGGAGAAACGAGGAGCTGTGCTTTCAGAGCTTCACCAAAGACATCTGTGCGGGGGGCGTATTCATCGTCACGAGCACCCTGGTACGCCCGAAAGAGATCATCGAACTGGAAATCATCTCCAACACTTCCTCCTCAGTTCTGCACTGCTGTGGAAGGGTGATATGGGTGAACCACGGTCAGGTGGAGAGCTTTCCCCCGGGTTTTGGCGTTGAGATCCTTGGTGTGGACCAGGAATCATTGGAGAGCCTTTTGGCCTGCTGTGAGGAAATGGAATTGGATTGTCCCTGCTGGGCTCATTGAGCCCTTCTCCCGCCCAAGACGCCGGACCGTTCCGGTTGGAGCCGTCTGGCCCGTCACCAGTGGTGCCCGTCGCTCTTCTTCAAGACAGTTGAGGAGTTCTCGCTCCAACCCATCATCCATCGAAAACGGGATGCCAGCGAGGGTGAGTCTATAGGTGCCGTTGTGGAAGACCCTGAGTGCACTTCAGCAAGGCAGCCTTGCAAAAAGTGCCATCTGAACGTATAAAGTGCACCTTTACAGCCAGACCCCTTGAGTTCTAGAATGTGCCGCAGGATCATGCAAGATGCCGGGCTGCGGCAGTTCAGCGCTCCACCGGAAGTCTCTCGCGGAACAGGGTGTGGTATCCCGGCAAGACACCGTGAATGGGGAAAGAGGATGCAAAAAGGGTTATTGAGACTGACCTGTGCGGTTGTGGCGGTGATCTTGACGTTTGGGTTTGCTGGATGGTCCGGGGGGGCCGAAAAACCATCCGGCCGGAAGGCGACCACCAAGGAGGCACCCGCCAAGAAACCGATCAAAGAGGCGGTCCCGAAGAAAGGCCACCCGACCGAAACCACCCCAACCGTAAAGGGGGTTGGTATCGACGCGTCGCCGGGACCCATCGACACCAAATCAGCAATGATGGTTGAGGTTTCTACCGGGGCAAAGCTCCTGGAGTACAACGCCGACCTTTTGATCGAACCTGCATCGTTCACCAAGGTGCTGACCCTTTACCTCCTCTTCGAACGAATCAAGGAGGGGAAGGTGAGCCTCAAAGATGAATTGTGGGTGAGCGAGGAAGCCTGGCGGACGGGAGGATCCAAGATGTTCCTCGGCGTTGGAAGCAAGGTTCCCCTGGAAGAGCTCATCAAGGGCATCACTGTCGTGTCGGGCAATGACGCGTGTGTGGTGGTGGCCGAGCACCTGAGCGGCAGCATCAGCTCCTTTGCCACAGCCATGAACAACAAGGCCAAGGAACTCGGTATGACCAACAGCCATTTTGTCAATCCTCACGGTCTGCCTGCACAAGGCCAAGTGACCACCTCAAGGGACATGGCCATACTGGGTGCATCATATTTGCGTCGGTTTCCGGAGGCGATCCGCTATCATTCCATGCGCGAATACACCTACAACGGCATCACGCAGTATAATCGGAACCACCTCATCCTCAAGGATCCGAGCGTCGATGGACTCAAAACGGGCTTCGTGGATGCTGCGGGCTATCACCTCTCCGCGACGGCTCAGAGAGATGGAATGCGACTTCTCGCAGTGGTGATGGGGGCTGCCAATCCGGGAACGCGCGAACGGGAAGCCATGAAGCTTCTGAACTTCGGATTCCGCCACTATACCCTCGTCCATCCTTTTGCGGACGGACAGCCCATCGTCTCGGCCAACATATGGAAAGGGGAAAAGAACGAGATAGGGCTCTATCCATTGGATGCAGCGAGTGTTCTTGTTCCCGAGCCACAACGCAATGCCTTGAAATGGAACGTTCGTGTGACTGAGGACATCACGGCTCCAATCAGTGAAAATCAGCCCTTAGGGGAATTGGTCTTCACCCTTGCCGATTCGACCGTGAAAACCGTCAGCCTGGTGAGTCGTGAAGAAGTGCCTCTGGGGCCTTGGTACAAGCGGTTGTGGCATTCGGTCCTTCAGGTGCACACCATTGACTGGCGATGGCCACTGGCAATAGTTGTCGGCTTGCTCGCGCTGGTTGGAGGTGCGATCGTGGTGCTCAACCGCCGTTCCATGTTCAGGGGGTCGGGTTCGCACTACGGCAGGTGAACCAGGTGGATGCGTGGGGCAGGACAGGAATGATCCTCACCTCGCTCGGAAGGCCTATCAGCTCTTCGGTTTGGATGACTCGTCTTGAGCGCGATCACCGATCCCGCAGCTCGGGGACATTCAGGTGTGTATCCCCAGTCGGGGAAGCACCCAACGGTTCAGTACGATCCATGCAACAACAGCGGCGATGACTGCCAGCGTTTCCCATGCCATGTTGTATTCCTCACCTGTTTCAAGCGGGTCCCGAGGAACCCAAGTGATCACATCGGCGGGTCGGCGAACTGCCGACTGACCCTAAGCTCACCTGAAGCGTCCTGACGGCGGGGACGGGGCACAGTTCAACGATGAATCCCTGCCCGAGCCCGACCCCGTGGAGAAGCAAGAGGGGACCCGCTTCACTTCACGGCAGTCGCATTGGGGACAGGCAACGGATTCCTCTTCCCCGCAGTTTCGAACCAGTCTCTCGAATTGAGCATCACATTGCCTGCATGAGTATTCATACAGTGGCATTGGTATTCTCTCCTCCGATGTTTAAGGATGATTCTGACCTCAACACTGTTGCAGCAACACTTTATAAGGGTGCGGACACCCGCAAGATCTTGAAAAATCTGTAGTGAAATTTAAGTCGCGGTTTCGTGAAATCAATCCACTGTGGAAAAGCAAAAGCCGCGAGTCAGAAAAAAATGCATCTTCGAATTCTGACCGAAGACTTTACAGTGCATGTTCTTAGGTATCTCTCAGAGGTCACCCATGGCACGAAGGCGGTTCGTCAAGCCATGCCGATTCCGCCAAACAATCCTTAACTTATTGGGGCTCAGCGGGACAATGCCCTCCTGCACGTTCAGCTCCCCGTCTTGGCGAACTCAGTTGAGAGGAAACTCCAAATTGAGCGATCCCCGGACAGAAGGGGAAGGATATTGCTGGGATGTTGGCATGCATACATTCGGATTTCCTCTGCGTTGACAAGCAGGGAGATAGTCTTTAAGCTAGCCCATCTCGTTTTTGGCTACTGGCGCCACGCGCGCGAGCTACAAGGAGCTTGAAACCATGAAATCATGTGACCCAAAGAATTGTGACAGTTGCCCCAGCAAGGACAAACAAAGCAAGGAAGATTTGATTCGGTGCAAGTTGGCGAAGATCAAACACAAACTCATCGTCATGAGTGGTAAGGGAGGTGTCGGAAAAAGCAGTGTCGCGACCTACCTCTCTCTTGCCCTTTCCCGGCAGGGGTATAAGGTGGGGCTCCTGGATATTGACCTTCACGGTCCGAGCATCCCCAAGATGCTTGGCCTTCAGGGGGTTCTAGACATCAACACCGAGAAGCAGATCATTCCCCATCAATACCGGCCCAATTTGAGGGTGGTATCCATCGAGTCCATGCTCGAGGATACCGATTCCGCCATGATTTGGCGGGGTCCTCTCAAGCATGGGGTCATCCAGCAATTCCTGGTAGACTGTAAATGGGACGATCTCGATTTCCTCGTCGTCGACTGCCCGCCGGGTACGGGCGACGAACCCCTGAGCATCGCAAAACTCATCCCCGATGCCAAAGCCATCATCGTCACGACTCCCCAGGAAGTGGCCCTCTCGGATGTGCGCAAGTCCATCAATTTCTGCCGCAAAGTGAGCCTGGACATTGCGGGTCTTGTGGAGAACATGTCGGGCCTTTTCTGCCCGCACTGTGATCAGTTCATCCCCATCTTCAGAACGGGGGGAGGTCAGAGGACGGCCAGCCAGATGCGAATACCATTTCTGGGAGCTCTGCCCTTCGACCCTTCGGTGGTCGAGGGTGGAGACAAGGGGCATCCGGTGCTGGAGGAGACTGGAGACACACCTTTCAAGAAGGCCGTCATGGACTTCGCCGCAGCGGTGCTTGAGAGAGTGAACCCCATGGACTCCGTTGCTGGCGACTCGCTTGACAAGACCCTTCACTAAAGGAAGGTTCCGCCATTGCCATGTTGAGGATTTCCACCGATCAGACCTCCCTCACGGAGGAGCAGCGCGTAGTACTTCATGAGATGTGGCTCCGCTGCATGCGGCGGATCATCGTGAGTACAACGCTTGCTGGAAGCGGGCATCCGGGGGGATCCATGTCCTCCCTGCATCTGCTTCTGATCCTCTATGCCACTCTCTCCCACCGTCCCGCGGATCCGTGCTGGGAGGACCGGGATCGGCTGCTTGTGAGTTGCGGCCACATCAGCCCGGGGGTCTATGCCGCACTCTGCGAATTCGGATATGCCCGTGAGGAGGACATGTTCCTCGAATTCAGGCAAGCCGGTTCGTCTTTCGCCGGGCATGTGGAGTGCTGTGTTCCCGGAGTGGAGTGGAATACGGGTAATCTCGGGCAGGGGCTTTCCTCGGGGGCTGGAATGGCCCTGGCGCTCAAGCTGAAGGGTAAGTCCGCAAGAGTCGGGGTGCTCATGGGAGACGGTGAGCAGCAGAAAGGGCAAATAGCCGAAGCCCGCCGTTTCGCCGTGAAATATGGCCTCGATAATCTTTTCGGGGTGATCGATCGCAATCACCTGCAGATCAGCGGCCCCACCAGCACGGTGATGCCTCACATGATCAGAGCCGACTATGTGGCAGCGCAATGGAACGTACTCCACGTCGAAGACGGACATGATTTCGACGCGTTGTTTCGAGCTCTGAGGCGCATATTGCGCCAGGAGGTAGACGACCTCGGAAAGCCTTCCGTCCTTGTCGCCAGGACCATCATGGGGAAGGGCGTCTCTTTCATGGAGAACCAGGCCAGGTACCACGGGTCTGCGCTCAAGGAGGAGGAGGCAGCCCGAGCCCTACAGGAATTGGGATGTGACAACCCCATTCCCCGGTACAGGGAGAAAAGAGCCGCCACGAAGGTTTTCGGCAGCGGGTTCTGCCGTCCTCAAATCCGGCCTCAGATAGAGACTGGGAAGCCCAGAACGTACCCGGCGGACACCTTGACGGACAACCGATCAGCGTACGGGGCTGCTCTAGAGGATCTGGCCATCCTCAACAACGGAAGGGACACCCCAAAGGTCCTTGGATTCAGCTGTGACCTCGAAGGCTCGGTCAAGATGGACGGCTTCCACAAGATCTCGGAACGGGCGTTCTTCGAGGCGGGGATCCAGGAACACCATACCGCCACCCTGGCGGGGGTCGTGAGCAGGGAAGGGTTCCTGTCCTTTTTCAGCACTTTTGGAGTGTTTGGAGTCTGTGAAACCTACAACCAGCACCGGTTGAACGATATCAACGAAACCCAGTTGAAGGTGGTGTGCACTCACCTTGGACTTGATGTGGGAGAAGATGGCCAGACCCACCAGTGTGTGGATTATCTGGGACTCATGCGGAACCTGTATGGCTTCTCCATTTTCATGCCAGCCGACCCCAACCAGACTGATCGCGTCGTGCGCTACGCTGCGGCGAGCCCTAGTAATGTCTTCATAGGAATGGGGCGGTCCAGGATCCCACCCATCACGGATTCCTCAGGCAAGCCACTGTTTGCCGGGGGCTATGAGTTCACACCGGGCAAGGCTGATTATATAAGGGAAGGCAGACAGGGAGCCATTTTGAGTTACGGGACTATCCTCCACCATGCGGTCAAGGCATGTGAGGAGCTCGCCGCCAAACACGGCATCAAACTCGCCGTGATCAACTTCGCTTCCATCAAGCCCCTCGACACTACAACCATCCTTGAAGCGGCGAAAACAGGCTTTCTCATCACTGCCGAAGACCACCACGTCGACACGGGACTCGGCGCCATTGCGGCAGTGACGCTCGCCGACGCGGGAGCAACCGCGCGGCTGGTGCGACTGGGGGTTAGGCGCTACGGATCCTCGGGCCCACCGGGCGCTCTCTACCGCGAGGCGGGAATCGATGCCGCGGGTATCGTCAGGGCGGTCCTTGAAGCAAGGTCAAATGGCTGGATACCAGGCTGACTCGGTGTTGCACCAGATTGGTAGCGACTATCGGGTCAAATCATGGGGGGTTCCCCTTTTCCTCGAAAAGCTTTATGGCTTCCGGAATGAGTCTTCGCACATAGAGGTCCCTGTCTCCCTCATATGCCTTCTGGTATTGGTTGAATAGCGGGTGGTCCGTGGAAAGGGGAGGGGTTTCGTGTCTCGAGGGTGAGAACCGGGTGGAGAATTCTCGAACGAGATCGAGCAGTGGGACGTGCAGAGTGGACCAGTCGTCTATCCACCGGAGGCGGCGCATGGCCTCGAACCTGAGCTGGTCCAAGAGAAAAAGAGTGATGTCCGTCACGGTAATGATGTCGGCGGATTCCAGCGAGTAGAAACGAGGTCCCTTGCCAAGACCCAGAAACCCCATGATGAGCTCATAGAGGGCCATGGACGATTCCTCAGTGCCTTCGATGAGTGCGCCGAGCACACCATCGGTGAGATCCGCCGGAGTGGTTTCGGTGTCAAATGCCTGGGAGAATCGCCGATTCCAGCTCTCGTACCCCCTCTTGGCAGCCAGGTGCCGCTTCTGTCCCTCCATTTGTAGAACTTTTCCCACCGTTACTCCTTGGGGAAACCCACTTTTTCCCCTCACAGCAGTCCACCGAGGCATTGAAACATGGCAAGTGGCAATGCTTGGAGTTGAGCAGTGCACGTTTTGAACCTTGCATTCAGAGGTGTGCCTAGAGCGGTTCAGAAAATGTCCGCTGAAAATGCAAATACTTCGCTATCTGCATCCCGCCAGGCATCGAGAGGAAGCCCGGCTTTCCGGCATGTCCACTGAAGGAACTGTATTGCATCCAGCCCGTGCTCAGTCGCCACCTGGGGCAGCAGGAGGCCTGACTTCAACCCCTTTCGGATCATCAAGCCGTGTTTTCCGACACATATGTCAGCAGGTTGATGAATGCGCTCCATAGGAGTGAGAACGGATATCTCGAGATGGATCCGGTCGAATTCACCGGGGCCAAGAGGGGAGAAGCGGGGATCGCAGAAAGCCGCCTGAATGCTCATTTCCCGTATTGTCTCATGAAGTGGGCTGCGCGGTTCGATGACTCCGATGCAACCCCTGAGGTCGTTATCCAGGTGGAGACACACGAAGGCTCCTCTGGGCTCCTTCAACTTTTCCGAATGAATGATCCGTTCCGGTGCAGGTTCATTTAGAAGACGGGCACGTATGGTCTCGCGGGCGATTTCATGAAGGGTTCGCTTGTCCTCGTCCGAAAGGCCCAGGTCGACCCCAACCTTTCCGTGTGGCGTGTGAAGCCTCCCTTCCTTTCTTCCTGGATTGGCGTAGAACGCCGCGGCCATGTAACCGACAACGCCGCTCCTGTCATCAGTCACATCGCCGGAGTTGGCATAGTGAAGCACTTTAGACTTGTTTGCCCCAAGCCTCTGGGAAGCCAGCATGGCCGTAACCATGGGGCCTGCCCCGCAGGCTTCACATGTGCCCCGGTTCAGTTCCCTGGAGAGTCCCTCTGCATCAAAGGCTGCGATGTGGTCGAGCACCACCTGGTCCAACTTCTTCGCTTCCGAGTAGGGGTGATAATGCGACAGATCGCTGCTGGCCACCAAGAGGACATTCTTTCCGGAGCATTCCACGGCGATGGCTTCGGCGGCCTCCTCGCAAAAGGAGAGGGACTGGTCTCCCATGACGACCGGGACGAGTTGGAAGGACCCGAGTACACACTGTAAAAATGGCAGCTGGATTTCAAGGGAGTGTTCCTGATCATGAGCCTGGGGCAGGTACCCCTTGAAACCCCTGTGTCCGAGCAGTCCCTGCACGAGATCGCGTTGGATCGAGACAATACCGAGGGGAGTGCGGAATCCCCCCTGGTCGTAGATGCTGGCCCCTCGAAAATGGGCACGATGACTGGGAGCGAGCACCATCACGCAATCGAAGGGTTGGTGTTGCAGCAATTTATAGGCGTGGGCTGCCACCAATCCGGAATACATATAGCCAGCGTGAGGGGCGATCAGGGCGACCAGGTTTCCGCCAATATCCAGGGGTGGAACCTTGTCGAGGTATCGCGCAATTTCGCTCCTGAGGGTGGTCGGTTCACCAGGGTACCAGCTTCCCGCAATGACTGAATCCCGAATTCCTTGCGCAGCCATGACAACCCTCCGATTTCACTTGTGTGTCTTTGGGGCTCTCGGAGACGAAGACCTCAGTACCTCCTTCACAGCCGTGAACAGAAGTCGGCGCGAAAAACATAAAGAAGACAGTCTACAGAACTGTTTCATTTAAACATCCGACTCTGACCAGTGTCAATGCGCAACTCTCAGTGGCCTGGCACGTGCTATTTGTTGTAAAAGCATGTTCCTATGAATGTCCCCGTATGGTGCTGTTCAATGCTATTGGCTTGACATGCCTTCTCTTCCGGCAGCAGGGGGGGAGGAAGCCGCGTGCGGGTCCAAATGCACGCCAATGAGGTTGTTCAGCCTGAACAGTGGATGATTTAGTCCATCGGGCGAAAGGTGCTGCTCGACTCAGAGGGTTAGATGACAAGCGTGAAGAGTTGGAGGAAGGGAATGCGAGTCAACTTGGACAACATCACGTTTCTCCTCCACAAGCCAAGTTATCCTGAAAACATCGGTGCGGCGGCGAGAGCGGCAAAAAACATGGGCCTCAAGCAGTTGGTCGTGGTGAGCCCTCAGAACTGCGACCTGGCCAGGGTTCTTAAGATGGCGACCCACTGGGCCGAGGATGTGGTGGTGAACATGGAGGTCTGTGATGACCTGAGGGAAGCCATCGCTCCTTACCATTTCGTGGTGGGAACCACGGCCCGGACGGGATCCCACCGCCAGACCATCCGCAATCCAAGGAGGCTGGCCGGGGAACTCGTTTCCGTGAGTCAGAAGAATCGCGTTGTAGTGGTGTTCGGGCCGGAGAAGACGGGCTTGACCAACGATGACTTGAAATACTGCCATGCCCTTGTGACGATTCCCACTGCCGATTTTGCTTCCCTCAACCTGGCCCAGGCGGTGATGGTCATTGCATATGAAATCTTCATGGCTGCAAGAGAAGAGCCAGCAGTTTTCATGCCGCGATTGGCCAAAAGCGAAGAAATGGAAGCCATGTATGACCATCTCACGAAAGCCCTTGCCCGAATCAATTTCATAAACCCCGAGAATCCTGAGCATTGGATGCTGAACGTTCGCCGCTTCTTGAACCGCATCGGGCTCAGAGCCAGGGAAGTGAAGATCATACGGGGCATCTGCCGGCAGATCCTCTGGTATTCCGAAAGAGGGACCGCGGACTGATGCGGATTATAGCGGTTGGAAAACCGGCCCATCCTTGCCACTGTAAATGTTGAGAGATCCGGGTCTGGTGAGGAGTGGCAAGGGTGGTGATGTCCATTCGTTACCTGGCGGCCACTTAGTGGAGGGATCTGCGAACGGAAGAGGGGGGTGCGCTGTGCGTTTCATCGATCTCCATGCACAACAGCGTAGGATAAGAAGAGACGTGGAGGATCGAATACGGGAGGTCCTCGATCACGGACAATACGTCATGGGTCCCGAGGTATATGCCCTGGAGGAGTGTCTCGCCAGCTACACGGGCGTCACGCACGCCATCGGTTGCGCGTCGGGCACGGACGCCCTGCTCATGGCCCTCATGACTCACGGAGTAGGCCCGGGGGATGCGATATTCACAAGCCCTTTCACCTTTGTGGCCACGGCGGAGGTGATCAGCCTGCTCCGAGCAACGCCTGTGTTCGTGGACATCGACCCCGTCACGTTCAATTTGGATCCGGAGTGTCTGGAGCGTGCCATTTGTGCCTTGGAGTACCGGGATCCTTCTCTCCACCCGCTACCCAACTGGGAGAGTGAAAAAGGTCCGACCCCTCGGGGGATCATTGCAGTGGACCTCTTTGGTTTGCCCGCCGACTACGGGCGGATCAACCGCATTGCGGAACTGCACGGGCTCTTCGTCGTGGAGGATGCGGCCCAGTCTTTCGGCGGAGCCCAAGGGGACAAGAAGACATGCAGTCTTGCTCAAATTGGATGTACCTCCTTTTTCCCCGCGAAGCCCCTCGGATGCTATGGCGACGGCGGGATGTGCTTCACGCGGGATGACAGGTTGGCGGAGGTGATGCGATCGATCCGCGTCCATGGTGAAGGAACCGACAGGTACGATAATGTGCGAGTCGGGATCAATGGGAGGCTCGACACCCTTCAAGCGGCCATCCTGCTTGCGAAGATGCACGTCTTCCCCGAGGAACTGGAGGTGAGAGACAGGGTGGCAAGGCTTTATGGTGAACTGATCTGTGGTGGGAACTCAGGCCTGACCGCCCCCACTGTACCGGAGGGTTATTCCTCGGCTTGGGCTCAGTATTCGCTCCTGGCCGAGGACAGGGAGCAGCGTTCGATCCTTCTTGCGAAGCTCAGGGATGCCGGGATCCCGGCGGCCGTATACTATCCGAAACCCCTCCATCTGCAGAGGGCGTTTGCCGCTCTCGGGTATCATGAAGGGGATTTCCCGGTGAGCGAGGACTGCGCTGGCAGGATATTCAGCATTCCCATGCATCCGTATCTGAGCGAGGCGGATCAGCAAAAGATCGTGGAAGTGCTGACGGCCGACGGCAATCACTGAAGCCATGGACCTGCCCGCACGGAAATCACACACGACGGCCTGTGAAGCAGTTCCACCGGGCCTCGGTTTGCGGGTGTGCGGGTCCTCTGTGGACTCACTTGGTTTGAATTGCTCACGACCCAAATGAGCAATGGAATCTCTCCGTGGCCTCAAGCCTGGAAACTCTGCCGGGGATCCAGGCTGTCGTCACTTCCGGCATCGTCGCCAATCACTTCTGCGAGCATGCGCGCGAGTTCAGCCATTTTGAAGGGTTTGGGGACCACACCCTTGAAACCGAAACGTTCATGGTGGGACATCACCACATCCCCCGAGTAACCGCTCGAAACGATGGCCTTCACCTCCG
>CAZURN010000036.1:0-22239 GCA_964623165.1 uncultured Syntrophobacteraceae bacterium | reverse complement strand
TCAGATCCTTGAGAGACTGGATGTCGTAGCGATAGCGCTTCCATTCGGAAGTCGAAATCCTGAAGAAATCGCTGATGACATCTTCCGCAATCTCAATGGAATGTCTCAGGACAGCGATTTCCTGCTCTCCGAATGGGACCCGCACTGTCTGTTCGGCCATCGTTCTTCAAACTTGCCGGGCTAGCGATGAAAAGTCGCCCCGTACTCCTTTCAGTTCTGAATCCATCCCTCCGCTCAATCGGGTAGAACCAGTCCAATCTTCAGACGATCGCCTCATGTATGCCCTTGCCAGCCAGAACCATGGGCATGACGTTCTCCTCGAGGGGGATGAGGCAGTTGGCGATGGCCGGTCCCGGGCTCATCAGGATTTCCGGGATGAAACGCCGGACCTCTTCATCCGTTTGGATGGTGTACCCAGCGATTCCGTATGCCTTGGCAAGGATGGCAAAGTCCGGATGAAAGGTGAAGTTCACGGCCATGTAGCGTCCCTCGTGGTAGAACTCCTGGAGTTGGCGCACCATGCCGAGAGTATGATTGTTCAAAATGAAGATCTTGAGGGGAATGCCCTGCTCCATCATGGTGCCCAGTTCCTGCATGGTCATTTGGATACTCCCGTCACCGGTAACCAGGATGACCTGCTTTCCAGTCCCTCCCATGGATGCACCTATGGCGGCAGGCAGTCCGAAACCCATGGTGCCGAGTCCCCCGGAAGAAACCAGGGTCCTTGGCTGATTGAACCGGTAGTATTGGGCGACCCACATCTGGTGCTGCCCCACATCCGTCACAACCACCGCTTTCCCCTGAGTCTGGCGGCAGAGTTCCTCGATGATGAACTGAGGCTTGAGTCCTCCTTCCTTGGAATAGGTGAGAGGATGTTGTTCCTTGAGTTCCCCGATTCGCTTCAGCCATTCGGATCGGTCGACCTTTTCCAGCAGCGGCAGCAAGGCTTTGAGTACCATTTTGACATCTCCCACGAGGGGCACGTGGGTGTTGACGATCTTCCCTATCTCGGCTGGGTCGATGTCGATGTGAATGACCGTGGCATCAGGGGCGAAGGCCCCAAGCTTCATGACAACACGGTCATCGAAGCGGGCCCCGAGAGCGATGAGCAGGTCACATTCGGTGACCGCCAGGTTGGCGTAGCGCGTGCCGTGAAGTCCGAGCATCCCAAGGAAAAGGGGGTGGTCGCCGGGGAAGCTCGCCAGCCCCATGAAGGTGTTGGTGACCGGGGCCGAAATGGTTTCAGCCAGCTGGAGTAGCTCGTCGGCGGCATCGGCACCGAGAATGCCTCCCCCGGCATAGATGACAGGCCTTCTGCTTCTCTTGATGATTTCGGCCGCTTCCTTGATCTTGTATGGATGCCCGCGATACGTGGGCTTGTAACCTCGCAGACGCACCGTGGCAGGATACTTGAAATCAACTCTTGCCAGGGTCACATCCTTGGGCAGGTCGATGAGCACCGGACCGGGGCGCCCGGTCGAAGCGATGTGGAAAGCGTTCTTGACCACCGAGGCGATACTCTGCGGGTCCTTCACGAGGTAGTTGTGTTTGGTGATGGGAAGAGTGATCCCCGTGATATCCACCTCCTGGAAAGCATCCGTCCCGATTTGGCTGGTGGGGACCTGGCCGGTGAAAAGCACGAGGGGGATAGAATCCATGTAGGCATTGGCGATCCCTGTAACCAGGTTCGTGGCGCCGGGTCCCGAAGTCGCCATGCAGACCCCCACTTTCCCTGTGACACGGGCGTACCCGTCCGCAGCGTGAACCGCTCCTTGCTCATGCCTCACCAGGACATGCCTGATCTCCCGGCTGTGGTAAAAGGCGTCGTAGACCGGCAGGATGGCCCCCCCGGGATATCCGAAGACGACCTTCACATTCTCCTTTTCCAAACAACGCACGATGGCTTCTGCCACTGTCATTTCCAAGGCAATCACTCCATTTGCTCGCTTTGACAGGTCTCAAAGACTCCGCGAAGCGACGGGCCGCCATGACGGCCTATCAACACTGCAACTAAATTGTTCGGGATCGGTGCAGTCGACCGGGCCCGCCAGCCCGGGCCGAACCAACCGGGAACCAGCGGAACGGCACAGTTTCCGCCTGAAATCATTGGGGCAGTACTTCCATTTCCTTGTCCCGTTTGCCCCCCGAAGCGTCTCTCTCCCCCGAAAGCTTACTGCCCCTCAACATGGCCACCTTTCCAGTGCGCACAAGCTCCTTGATTCCATAGGGACGAAGAGACTCCTCGAACGCGTTGATCTTTCCCTCGTTGCCCGTGCACTCGAGCGTCATGGTCTTGCGTCCGAGGTCGACGACACGGGCCCTGAAAACGCCTGCCATCTGCATGATTTCCACCCTTTGGCTGGGTTCCGCAGCGACCTTGATGAGCACCAGATCCCGGTCCACGTACTCCTCAGTGCTGATATCACTGATCTTGATCACGTCGATGAGTTTGTGCAGCTGCTTGGTCACCTGTTCGATGAATCGGTCGTCGCCTTCAACGACGATGGTCATCCGGGAGACGTCGGGGCTTTCCGTTCGCCCCACTGTGAGACTGTCAATATTGAAACCCCGCCTGCTGAAAAGCCCCGCAACACGGACCAGCACTCCGGGCCTGTTCTCCACGAGTACCGAAAGGGTGTGTTTCATCCCCTCGAACACCTCCATAGACCGTCAGTCTGTCATCGGCCGCGTCAACCCATGACACGGACGACGGCGGCGGAAATGTGAAGTAACAATCATTAATTATGAACATATACCGTAACCCCGTGCACCTTTCAAAGGCAAATCTGCCCGGGGTCTCCACGGGCATGCGTTGCCGGGCCGCATCACCAGCGCAAAAGGGATGATGCCCACGTGAATCCGGAACCGAAGGCAACGAGAAGCAACAGGTCACCCCGTTGGATTCTGCCGGAACGGTAGGTTTCGTCGAGGAGCAAGGGCACGGATGCGGCCGTGGTGTTCCCGTATCTTTGGATGTTGTTCAGGATTTTCCCTTCAGGAAACCCGAGCTTCTCGCCAAGCAGTTCATTGATGCGCAGATTTGCCTGGTGTGGGATCACGTACTTCACTTCCTCGGGCGACACGTTGCACGCACGGAGGGTGCTCATGATGAGCTCAACCAACCGGGTCACGGCATGCTTGAACACCACTCGGCCGTCCATTCGAGGCCATACATCCCGGTTCCTGAACGCATCCGGGGTCATGAATGGTTTCTTGGAGATGTCCCACACCGACATGAAGAGCGCCTTGGCGAACCTCCCGTCCGCATGGAGTTCCGAATTGAGGATGCCACGGTCGGGATCTTCCGTAGGCTTCAAAATGACCGCTGCCGCCGCGTCTCCGAACAGCACAGCCACATCCCGTCCTTCGTCGGAAAAATCAAGGGCGCTGGAGTGCACTTCTGATCCCACCACGAGTATGTTGCGGTACATTCCTGCCCGTATCATGGCATCCGCAACTGCCAAGCCATACAGAAAACCGGTGCACTGGTTCCGCACATCGAGGCAGCCTATGGACTCCAGCCCCAGCTTGGCTTGCAGGAAACAGCCGGTTCCAGGGAAATGATGGTCGGGGCTCAAAGTAGCAAAAATGATGAAGTCGAGGTCCCCGGGTTCCATTCCCGCGTCGTCCAGCGCCATTTTGGACGCCTCCAGCGCAAGGTCTGAACAGTAAACGCCCTCATCGGCAAAACGCCGTTCCCTGATGCCCGTTCGGGTACGAATCCACTCATCACTCGTCGCCATTTTCAATGCCAGTTCATCGTTCCTGACCACCCTCGGCGGCACATGACTCCCTATCCCCTCGATGCAACTGCGGATCATCCAGTCCTCCTCTGAGATGTTCACCATAGGGATTTCAATGTAGCGTGACGAATCATGACTATACCGAAAGACCCCACAAGGGAATAGTCCGCTTGTTGGATGATTTTCCGGGAATCATAGAGGAATGGCAAAAGGGGGCAATGGGGAAAAGAACACTCAGGGTGAACTTGGGATACTCTTCTGTAAAGGGTTTTCAAAAGGCCAAACCACAAGCAAAGCCGCGCTCCCTGTGAACCAGATCAGGCGTTATCCATGCGTCGCCTTCCTCGGCTACGCCGTAATCACTCCTCATTTCAACGATTCTTGGCTGAGCCTCAAGGCTTGTCGACGAAGGAGGCAAACCGGATACTGAGACCATCGGGTCCGGCGATGATGAAGTCTCTCATTCCGTAGTCCCTGGTCTCGATGACCCTGAGAACTTGCACATCCAGGCTCTTGCACCTTTCCCACTGCTCATCCACGCTTTCCACTAGGATGCGGATGTTTCCCACGGGCTGGGCATGCTCGTCCGGAGCATCATCGAGTTCCACCAGGAAGAGCAGGCTCTCCTCCCATCTGAGCTCCATGAAATTGCGGTCCCTACGGGTCATTTGGAACCCCAGGGATCGATAGAATCCACTCGACCTGGCAAGGTCCCTCACATACAATGCGAGGACCAATTGTTCACCGGGATGCACTGGCTGGGCCATCCTGCCGCCCCCTCCCTATTTGTTCACCCTGCTCCGACTTGTTGCGCAAGGATTCCACTATCATCACCGATGTGTTTGCGTCCGCCCATTTGTAAAGGTCGATGGCGGGAAACCACGGCAGGTTGATGCACCCGTGGGAACAATACCCCTTCTCGATATCCCCCGCGTGAATCCAGACGTGATCATAGATCCGCATCGCCCAGGGCATGGGGGCTGGTTCACCATAGGCATTGGTGTAGCTGCGGGAGATGTGGTCCGGGTCCTTGTTGAGCACTCTGTACGTCCCGGCCCTGGTCCAGGAGTTCTGTCTTCCGATGCAGACCACGCTGTCGCCCACGCGCTTCCCGTTTTCATACCACGCGATGAAGGGAACGTCCTTCACGAGGAGAATCATCTTGGGAACGTGGGAAATCTCTTTGATATACTCGGGCAGAGCTGACCAGGTCTTGTAATGGTTGAAATTGTAAGGCACCTTCAGGGGACGGCCGGTCCTCACATCCTCGGCGATGTGGTACCGTGCCCGGGCATTGAGGCGGGACAGGATCTCCATGGCCGCCTTTGGATACAGTTCCGGATCATGTTGATTCAAACGGTCCAGTTCGTCCATGGTGATGGGGCGGATGGTCCAACCCGCATCCGACCTCTTGAGTGACGGTGGCTGGCCCACAGTATGGCCACGGTCCATGGCGACCAGGGTCTGGCCCGAATCTCCACCGAACCCGGCATCCGAGGTTTGAGCGAAGGCAGGGTGGCCCGGCAACATCAAGGCGAGTGCAATGCTTGCCGCAAGGAATGACTTCTTCATCGTTTCATTCTCCCCAGTTTATTGTTGTTTTTCAGGGAGCATCGGCACGCATTCCAATCATCTGAAGCACTTTGAGCCACCTTGCCAGGAAGATCACCGCTGCGCACCACGAAGACACACTCCATCAAAAACTGAAGAACACCCGGAAGCAAAGCATCTCTCCCGTTGAGATGGCCTCGCCACTAAGATATGCATGATTGAGAGATCTTGCGAAGAGGGGATTACAAATTATCACAAGTCCCGGCCGGATTGTGAGGCTTTTGGATGATGACCTATCACTCAAACCATCGATCCAAAGGAAAGCTTGGACCAAATGATCAGACTTCGCAACCGCCACGTTGATGTGGATCGTATCCTGAGGGCTCCCGCTTCCCAGGTGTGGGAATTGCTCGTGGACACCAACCGATGGGGCGAATGGGGCCCTTCCGTGCGTGCCGTGGAATGTGCACACCGAAGGATCACACTAGGATCCTCTGGGAGAATCCTCACGGCATTGGGCTTCTGGGTAGAGTTCCTGGTGATCGATTACGATGAGGGAAGGCACTGGGCATGGAGCGTTTCCGGGATCAGGGCCACCGGGCACCGACTGGATGTTCTGAACCATGACCTCTGCCGCCTTGCGTTCGAAATCCCGCTCTGGGCCATGCCCTATAGTTCCGTGTGCCTGATGGCCCTACGCCGTATCGCCGGAATCGTCGAATCCTCGCCGGCCACTGGCAAGTCATGATTCCTTGAGGTCCTGGTTTCTTCCTGTCTCTTGACAATCCATCCTGCGAATCTTCCTTTTTGATTTCTGAGACCATGCCGAGGAAAAGGCCGCGGTAATCACGAAGCATGTGTCACAGTCACACTGGATCTCACTAGGCCGTGCGCAGGCAAAGGCAGACCAATTCAATCACCGACCGATGAGGCACTGAGCCATGACTTATGGATGGGTATCTGTAATGCTGGTTCTTTCCGGAATCACCTTGATTGCAGGAGAAGGCGGGAGGGTGGCCGATCATGGCGGGGAGGGAAGAACACTGAGTCCATGTCCTGCGTCGCCTAATTGCGTCTCCACCATGAGCACCCAATCACGCCATGCCATTGAGCCGCTCCGCTTTGCAGAAGCGCCCGATGATGCATTTGCGCGCCTTAAGAGAATTGTGAGGAGCATAGTAAGGAGCAACGTCACCTTCGAGGACAATCAATATATCCAGGCGGAGTTCCGCACGTTGCTCGGATTCGTGGACGACGCGGAGTTTCTCCTTGACCGATCGGCAGGCATCATCCACATGCGCTCCGCGTCGAGGCTGGGATACTGGGACCTGGGAGTCAACAGGAGGAGGCTGGAGGAAGTCCGTCGGCTCTTCAGTGAAACCGATTCATACTCCCGCTGAAAGGCTGGGACTTGGAATGAATGGTCGGAATCCACCCAAGGTACCGAAACGTCAAAAGATCGCTTACGCGGCACCAGCATTTGCACTGGCCGTTGTGGGCATTCCCGTGTATGTGTACATCCCTAAATTTTACACGGATGTCGTTGGTGTACACATGGCGGCTCTCGGGACCCTGGTCTTTGGGGTGAGGATTTTCGACGCACTGACCGACCCCTTACTCGGCCTCGTGTCTGATAAGACGATCACGCGTTTTGGCAGGAGGAGGCCTTTCATAGCCGCGGGATCCCTCCTCCTGGCCCTGGCCATCTTTTTCCTGTTTAACCCGCCCCAGGCTTCTCCAGAGTCTGAAACCTGGTGGTTCGGATTCTGGATCTTTGCGTTGTTTCTCCTCTGGACGATCGTCCAAGTGCCGTATGAATCCCTCGGTCCCGAATTGACTTCTGATTATGACGAACGGACCACGCTTTTCGGGATCCGGGATGGAGCCCTCATTGCCGGCACGCTCTTGGCCGCCAGTTCTCCGACCCTGGTCGGCTGGGCTCTGGGACTGGATCCCAACAACGAGGGAGAACGCCGCAAGTTCTTTTGGATCGCCATCCTGTACGGGCCTCTCCTTGTGTGCTCTTGCTGGTGGTGTGTCCTCGCCCTTAGGGAAAGGCCCGCCTTTTTGACTCCACGAACCACCTCCGGCATGTGGACCGGCCTGAAAGGGGTGGCAAGAAACCGGCCTTTTATCATCCTCATCGTTTCCTACACGATCGGGGCCTTTGGCAGCAATCTCCCTGCCACACTCATCCTTTACTACGTGCAATATGTCCTGGAGTCGACACAGGCCGATTACTTTCTCCTGCTCTATCTTGCTGTGGGCATCCTCTGTCTGCCCGCCTGGGTGATGATATCCGGAAAGATCGGCAAAAAAGCCGCATGGATTGCCTCCATGGCCGTCAACACAGGAGCCTTCACCGGGGTCTTCTTTCTGGGTCCAGGCGACGCCTGGATCTATGGCATTCTGGTCTTTTTCTCGGGAATCGGTCTTGGAGCGACTCTCGTCCTGCCATCGGCCATGCAGCCCGACGTCATCGATTACGACGAACTGCTCACCGGGGAGCGACGCGAAGGCCGCTACATCGGTCTCTGGTCCATATCAAAAAAGCTTGCCGCAGCCCTGGGGGTTGGCGCAGCCCTTTCTTTGCTGGGTGCGTCCGGATATGTGCCCAACGAGGAACAGTCCGAGGAGGTGAGGTTCATGCTTCGAGTCCTCTATGCGCTCGTTCCGTCCGTCTGCAACATTGTTGCGCTGGTCATCGCCATGGCTTACCCGGTGACCAGGGATATGCATCAGGCGATTCTGGAGGCAATGTCCCAGAAAAAGGCCGGTCAATCGGTCCTTGACCCACTCAATCCGCAACGAACGATTCCCGCAACAACGCCTTTGGGGAAACCTGAGCCAGGATCCACATAATAAGGTGTCCATGCGTCACGCCCTCGTGGCGCAAAAAGCCCCATCCAGAAAACGAGTCCAGCCCCCGGGCCTTGAAGAGAAGGTCCAGACTTCAACCTATGGCATCCACAGTCAATGTCAGTCCCGAGTGATCTGAAGATCACAGGTGGCTGTTGATTTTTCCTTCCCTGAAATGATACCCATTCCTAGTCCGGACCATCAAGGAACCCATCGATTTCATTGCTGAGGCCATCTCGACAGCCCAAACGATACGAGGGCAGCCCCTGACTTCAAGGTGAGGACCATCCATGGCTCTTGAGCTCACCGTTTTGGTATCGAACCTTTTTCTGGTGCTCGCCCTGATGTTGGCACTCTGGGCCTTGAGCCTACTCAAGAGAGATGCAGGCATCGCCGACATCTTCTGGGGGGTCGGTTTCGTCGTGGTGGCTTGGGCGAGTTTTTTCATCACGGATGGGGCCATTCTTCGGAGTTCGCTCATCGTTGTGCTGACAACGATCTGGGGAATACGCCTGTCCATCCACATAGGGTTCAGAAACTGGGGAAAGCCCGAGGATCGACGCTACCAGGCGTGGCGTACCAAGCACGGCAAGCGCTTCTGGTGGGTGAGCCTCTTTCAGGTTTTCCTGCTGCAGGGGTTGCTTCTGTGGGTCATTTCCCTGGTCCTCCAGGTGGGGCAACTCTCTCCCGTCCCAAGCAGGTTGACTTGGCTGGATGCTTTGGGGACCCTCGTTTGGCTGGCTGGGTTCCTTTTCGAAGTGGTTGCCGACTGGCAGTTGGCTGCATTCAGGAGTGACCCTGCCAACACGGGAAAAGTCATGGACAGGGGCCTCTGGTCCACCACCCGCCACCCCAATTACTTCGGAGAGTGTCTCCTCTGGTGGGGGTTCTTCCTCATCACTCTTCCCACCCCCTACGGGTTTGTGGCCATCATCAGCCCCCTCACCATCACCTTCTTGCTCCTCAAGGTCTCAGGTGTGACGCTCCTCGAAGCCGGCTTGGTGGAAACCCGGCCTCAGTACAGGGAATACATGGAACGAACCAGTGCTTTCATTCCTCGATTCACCAGGAAGGAGAAGCTGTGATTTCATTGATCAACATCGCGGAACTGGGCTTGATTCCCGATCCCCTCATTCGCTTCGGCATTCGTCGCTTGGATGCCAGACGCCTCGCCATCGAAGACCACAGGGACACAGAGTTGCAGCTGGCTGCCCTCCGCCAATTCATTGCAACGCTTCGGGAGAGTCCCATCGCGCTCGAAACCCACAAAGCCAACGAACAGCACTACGAGCTTCCTCCCGCATTCTTCCAGAAAATCCTGGGGAAGCGAATGAAGTACAGTGGATGTTACTGGCCGCAGGGCATTGCATCCCTCGACGCCGCCGAGGTGGCCATGCTCGCCCTCACCTGTGAGCGGGCTCAAATCGCCGACGGCATGGACATCCTGGAACTGGGGTGTGGCTGGGGGTCCCTCTCCCTTTGGATTGCCGAGAAGTATCCAAGGTGTCGCGTGCTCGCCATGTCAAATTCCAGCCTTCAGGGAGAGTTCATCCGGGGATTGTGTGCGTCCCGCAAGATCAACAACGTGGAGGTGGTCACAGCCGATGCCAACACCTTCCAAACCCAGATCACGTTTGACCGGGTCGTCTCCATCGAGATGTTCGAGCACCTGCGCAATTGGGGTCTCCTGCTCTCGCGCATCAATGGATGGCTCAAGGCAGATGGAAAACTCTTCATCCACGTCTTCACCCACCGGGAATTCGCCTATCTTTTCGAGACGGAAGGGGAAGACAACTGGATGGGACGGTACTTCTTCTCCGGGGGCATGATGCCCTCCGACTCCCTGCTGCTTTACTTTCAGGATCATCTCTGCCTAGAGAGCCACTGGAGAGTGAACGGACTCCACTACAGCAAGACGGCCGAGGCCTGGCTGGCCAACCTCGACAAGCACAGGACATCGGTGCTTCCCATTTTGCGGGAGATATACGGATCAAAACGGGCACGGCGGTGGCTCCACCGATGGAGGATCTTTTTCCTTGCCTGTGCCGAGTTGTGGGGGTTTCGAAATGGCCAGGAATGGATGGTGTCCCACTATCTCATGCGGAAGAGATGAGAACGTACCGGAGCAGCAGATTCCTCACCTGTTAACGCTTGACTCCTGTTCTCTGCATATACGCTTTACAGAGACTCCTTCATCCCCTGGACAACCCGGGAAGGATCGGTCCCTTGCGCGATCGAGGCTTGGTGAACAGCATCTGCACGTCTCCCAGATACCGCTCCGCAAAACCCGCCTCGCAATAACACAGATAGTACTCCCACATGCGGATGAAGGTCTTTGAGTACCCAAGTGCTCGGACGGCTTCCAGGTTATCGTGGAACTTTGCTCTCCATGCTCTTAGGGTCCTGACGTAGTTGGGTGTGATGTCTTCCAGGTGGAACAGTCTCAGGTCTGTGACCCTTGAAACGGCTTGGCTCATGGCGGCCACAGACGGGATGCAGGAACCCGGAAAGACATAGCGCTTGATGAAATCCACACTGTGCTTGTGCCGGTCGAAGACCTGGTCCCGAATGGTGATGGCCTGTAGCAACATTTCCCCGTCATCCTTGAGGAGCCCACTGCACGCACTGAAAAACGCATCCAGGTAATGGTGTCCCACAGCCTCGACCATCTCGATGGAAACGAGTTTGTCATACTGCCCGGCGAGATTTCGGTAGTCCCGCAAAAGCACTTCCACACGGTCTTCAAGTCCGGCAGCACGGACTCTTTCACGGGCGAAGTCCCATTGGGCACGGGATATGGTCGTCGTGGTGACTCGGCAGCCATAATTGGCGGCCGCGTGGATGGCAAATCCTCCCCAGCCCGTTCCGATCTCGAGGACATGGTCCCGGGAAGAAAAATCGAGCTTTCTGCAGATACGGTCAACCTTGGCAATGGAGGCTTCCTCCATGGTCGATTCCGGTTCCTCGAAGATCCCGCACGAATAGGTCATGGTCCCGTCCAAGAACAGGGCGTAGAAGTCATTTCCCAGGTCGTAGTGGGCGGTAACATTTAACTTGCTCCCCTCCTCCGTGTTTCGACGGGCCATGTGGTAGAGACGGTGGACCGGCGATTTCAGCAATGCCCACCCCCTGTCCATGTCCTCGAAGACCTTCTCGTTGCGGATCACGATGCGGATGAGCGTGGTGAGATCATCGGTTTCCCAGTGCCCCGCCATAAACGATTCAGCAACTCCGATGCTCCCGCCGAAAACGGTCGCACTGAAAAATCGGGGATCGCGAATCGCGATGGTCACCTCGCTGGGAAAGTCCGCCGTAAGGCGGCCGAAGGTGAACACCTCACCTCCAGTGGAGACAATCACACGTCCCTCCCTTATCCGCTCCAGGATATGGAAGAGGACTCCCTTGCTCCACTTGTCCACAACGCCCGGCCACCCCTCTGGACGGACTGAGAACGCAGCGGGCATAATGGTTTCCCTCATGGTCCAACCCCCTTTCACACACGCCGTCTCTTTCGCGGGTGCTCAAAGAACGGAGCTCCCTTCAGCAGCAGCCTCGCAGCCTGCCAGTAGATCATTGCCAACACCTTGAGAGTCATGGGCGGATATGCCAGGAGAACCCTCGCCAGCGAAGCCGAATTGATCTCCCTGCGTCTGAGGGAGAGGGTTGCGTCGAAAAAGGGAGCCCCATTTTCCAGATTGATGAAATGAGCTCCGAGGGAATCGCCCGGCAACTTGAAACGCCAGTCGCAGGAGAGGTTCATGTCCATGAAGGGTGAGACGTGGAAGGACTTCTTGAAACGAAACCTCCTCCATTGAACCGCTGTGTGCTCGTTGGCGTCCTCCCCGAACACATAGCAGTACTCCTCCCCCCACGGGGTATTGTGGATCTCCGCCACGATGGCCTCCACCCGCAGTCCGGTCTCCTCGTAACAGTAATAGAAGCTCACCGGGTTGAAGCAGTGCCCGAAATAGCGCAGATGGGTCAAGATGCGCACGGGCCCTTTGGGAGAACACCCCGTCCTTTCCTGAACCAGGTTGCGGACGCATTCATTCAGAGGCGTCGCTGGGTCTCCGAGGTGATCCTTCCTGCGAAAGTAGGCGAGATTAGGTTCCCTGGATGACCAGAGTGAGTGACCATCAAAAAGTGTGGTCAATTCGTCCAGGTCCAGGAACATCATGAACAATCTGTAGCGGAAGACGTTCTCCACTGGACGGAATCGGCGATGACGGATGGTGCCCTCATAGATGCAGCTCACCATGATCAGAGTCCCCTGCCGAACTGTCTGCAAACCGCAAGGGCACTGTTGACCCCGTCTTCGTGGAAACCGTACCCCCAATATGCACCGCAGAAGTAGGTTCGGCGAACCCCGTTAACCTCATCCCAACGCTTCTGAGCAGCCCTTCCACCAGGATCGTACATGGGATGA
This sequence comes from uncultured Syntrophobacteraceae bacterium, assembly GCA_964623165.1. Lineage (GTDB taxonomy): Bacteria > Desulfobacterota > Syntrophobacteria > Syntrophobacterales > Syntrophobacteraceae > JAAYUJ01. The sequence goes on along the minus strand of CAZURN010000036.1, from coordinate 9,660 downwards.
TGGTAGACCATCTGCTGGATGACCTTTGATGCATCGATGGAGGAGGCGAGGTTCAGAGACACGCAGAACTCGACTGGAGCCGAGAGGCCCTGGAGCAGGTTCATGTCATAGGTCACCGCCACCCGTCCCAGCCCTTTCCGCGGAATGTGGTAGTTCCAACTCGCCCATGCCGCCCTCTTGGCGGGGAGCAGGGCACTGTCAATGTGCAGGACGGCCTGGTTCTCCTGGTAAGGAATGGACCCCAGGATCTCCCTTTCGGCATCTGATGGGTCCGCCAGCATGGCAAGGGCCTGGTCGCTGTGGGTCGCGATGACAACCGCGTCGAACCGCTTGGTCTCATTCCCGTCCAGCACGACCTCCACATGATCTCCCAGCCTCAGAACGGCGCGCACCGGGCAGCAGGTCCGGATGGCATTCCGGTAGGGGCAGGTCAAGGGTTCGATGTAGCTCTTGGACCCTCCCCGGATAACCAGCCACTGGGGCTGATCCCACATGTTCAGGAACCCGTGGTTGTTGAAGAACTCCACGAAATAGCGGGCGGGGAACTCGTCGAATCTGGCGGGGTCTGCGGACCAGATGGCCTCACCCATTGGGATGATGAAGTAGCGGATGAACGATTCGGAATACCGTTTCCCTCTCAGGTAGGCACCCAGGGTCGTGGTATCCTCGTTACTTCCCAGCAATTCGAGCGCCTCTCGCCTGAAGCGAAACACATCGAGCACCATTCTGTAGAACCAGGGCTTGAAGAGGTTCCTCCTCTGGGCAAAGAGTGCATTGATGGAACTTGGGCTGTACTCCAGTCCGGTCTGCTCGCACTGAACACTGAAACTCATCTGAGTAGGCTTCCACGCAACCCCAAGCTGCTTCATGAGGTTTATAAAATTGGGGTAGGTCTTCTCATTGAAGACGATGAAGCCCGTGTCCACGGGGTAAGCGGCGCCATTGACCGGCACGTCGATGGTATGGGTATGGCCGCCCACGTAGTCAGCCGCCTCAAAGACCTCGATGTCATGATCCCGGCAGAGAAGGTACGCAGCCACCATGCCCGAGATCCCCGTTCCGATGACCCCAATTCTCATGCGCGTCTCCCTTTGTCCGATTTGAGTGTATGGTCAGGCACAGGGCGAAGGTCGTGAACGGCTCCCGCACGCTCAAAAGAGCTTCAGGGGTGGGCAGCGGACGTTGAACTCCCACCGTGAGAACCCCTGCTGAACCAACAGTGTATATTCAGTGCAATCCTCAAGCAACGCCCGACTTGACCCGAGAGTCTTTCAATACACGAGCTTCTTGACACGCCAACATGAACGCCAATCATCAGGCAAGCTCCCTGAGTTTACCGAGGACCTCCCGTGCATGGCCCTTGGACTTGGCATTAGGCCATGTGAACTTCACCAACCCTTTGGGGTCGATAAGCACACTGCTTCGGACGACCCCAAAATACTCCTTGCCGTACATCTTCTTTGGCCCCCAGGCGCCGTAGGCTTCCAGAACCCTGTGGTCAGGGTCGCTCAGAAGACCGACCTTCAAGCCGTGTTTTTCCGTGAATTTCCTGTGGGAGGCCACTGAATCCGGACTCACCCCATAAACCACCGCCCCGAGAGCAGCAAAGTCGCTGACGAGCTCTGAAAACTCCAGAGCCTCCGCCGTTCACCCGCTGGTGCTATCCTTGACATAAAAAAAGAGCACTACCCACCTGCCCGCCAAATCGGCGAGGGAGATTCTCCTCCCTTCTCCCGACTCCAAACCCACTTCAGGAGCCTTGTTCCCAGGTTTAATCATTGTCAAGCCCTCCCATTCTTGAGATTTCAATAACTGTGCTCCGCCGTCACCGCCCAAAGAGATTGGACGCTCCCAAGGACAATCAAGCCGAAGATAAGACCGCACAACGCCATTTAAAGGGAGCGGTCATGCCCCTTTTCATGTGACAGCCTCGAGGCGGCGTGAACAAGTCTTCCAAGCTGCCTTCCTGAGCGAGGACAGACCAGTTCGAACACATTCTCTGATGAAACGAAACTCTGTCTCTTGACCAAGAAAAGGATCGCACTTAGTTTAGGCATATCAAAAATCTGGGTGAAATAAGAGGTTAATTCCCGTAACGTGTTTATTACTAAGGAGGGTGCCATGGCTGAAGTGAACGTTCCCAAGGGCCGTACTCAGTTTGTGTGGGTGAAGGACAAAGCCGGTAATGAATTTGTATGCCCCATCGATGCTCTCAAAGACCCCAAGAAGGCTTCCCAAGAGGAACTGAAGAACTGTGTTGACGACGCCAGCACTGTTCAGCCTTTTGCCGGTGGTTGAGATTCGAATTACTTCCGAAAAGAGCCAGGGGCACTCTCCCTGGCTTTTTTGTTTCCATGGGGTCTGCGACCCGTGAATGGATCAACCCGCCTAGCCAGGTGAAGGCATGGAAACCGTCGAGCAACAGAAGGAAATCATCAGGGAACTCCTGGCAGCGCAGAGATTGGGGGTTTTGTCGACTCAATCCAAAGGGGAACCCCACGCAAGCCTGGTCGCCTTTGTGTCGGCGGAGGATCTGAAAAGCCTCCTTTTCGCGACTCCCCGGACCACTCGAAAATATACCAATCTCATGGCCGATTCTCGGGCGGCACTGCTGATTGACAACAGGGCGAATCAGGATTCCGATTTCCGGACAGCCATGGCAGTCACTGCAAAGGGCATTGCTCGGGAGCTCAGGGAAGGTGACCGGAAAAGGTCCGTGGAACTCTACCTGGCTCGCCATCCTCAGCTCGAGGAGTTTGTCAGGGCCCCCTCTTGCGCTCTCATGGCGCTTGCAGTGCACACCTATCAGGTGGTCAAGCGATTTCAGAGGGTCATGGAGCTGCACATCACGCCATGAAGTGGATACTCTCTCTGCACGAAATCGGGGACGCGGACCTCCCCCGGGTCGGTGGAAAATGTCTTGCCCTCTCACGGCTTATCCGCATTGGGATTGCCGTGCCACGGACCTTTTGTGTGGCGGCAGAAGCGTACCGGCATTACGTCGATGCCACGGGGATACGTGAACGGATCCTCCTGGAATTGAACCGGAAAGAATTCAAGGACATGCGGTGGGAGGAGATTTGGGATTCGTCCCTCAGGATACGGAGCATGTTCCTCAAGGGACCCGATCCGTCCCTGTTCTTGCCTGAACTCAGAGCCTTCCTTGAGACAAACTGGCATGACAAGCCCGCAGTAGTCCGTTCATCGGCCTCTGACGAAGATTCGGGAGTGGCCTCCTTTGCGGGGCTCCACGATTCCTTCGTCAATGTGCGTGGTCCGGCCTCCATCCTGGATCACATCAGGCTGGTCTGGGCATCTCTTTGGTCCGACGCCGCCCTGCTCTACCGGCAGGAGATCGGCCTGGATGCCACCAGCAGCGCCATGGCCGTCATCGTTCAGGAATTCATTCAGGGGGATGGATCCGGAGTCGTTTTCAGCCTGAACCCAAATCGGCCCCATGAAGGAATTCTGGAATCCGTCCATGGTCTGAACCAGGGCCTCGTGGATGGGGCTGTTGAACCGGACCGGTGGACGTTCGACCGTAGAACCAGGAGGATCGTTGCACACTCACCTGGGCTTCGCATCCAGCAGGTCATGGCCGGTGATGAGGGCGTTCGAACCCAACCCCTCCCCAAGGCCAAGACGACGCGCCCGCCCATCAGTAAAAGGGACATTGGCAGGCTGGTCACACTGGCACTGAAGGTGGAAAAGGCCTTCGGAGCCCCCCAGGACATCGAATGGACCATTCAGAAAGGCACCCTGTGGGTGCTCCAGTCTCGGCCCGTCACCACGTTGCGGCAGGTGGACCCGGGCGATAACCGCCGCTGGTACCTCAGCCTCCGCAGGAGCTTTGAAAACCTCAAGTCCCTCCAGCAGCGGATCGAACACACCCTGATCCCGGCCATGATCGCCGATGCGTCCAGGATGAGGGAAATGAGGCTGGATGAACTCTCCGATGAAGAACTCGCCCAGGAAATCCTCCGCCGTTCACAAATCGAAAGCCGTTGGAACTCCGCCTACTGGGAGGATTTCATTCCCTTCGCACACGGAATGCGCCTCTTCGGGCAGGTTTACAACGATGTCATGAGACCGGCAGACCCCTACGAGTTTGTGTCACTCCTGGCAAACTCCGACCTGGAGAGCGTCAAACGGAACCGGATGCTCATGGACATGGCTGCCATGGTCCGTAACGACGGGACGCTCAGAGACCGCCTTGAGAAAGGCGAGGTCCAGTCAGCCAATGAACCCTTCCTCCAGGCACTGAGAGCATTCATTGAAGCATTTGGAGACCTTTCCTGTCCCGTAACGGGGGTCATCCAGTGTGACCAGGGGCCTGATGCACTCATTCGGCTGATTCTGGAGATGTCTGAGCAACCCCTGGAGAGGAACCCTCCCCAACGCAGCTCCACTGAGATCCTGTGCGAAGAATTCCTGGGCCGTTTCCCTGAAGACCGGCAGCAGGAAGCTCGTGAACTTCTCGACCTGGGTCGTACCAGCTATCGCTTGCGCGACGACGACAACATTCACCTGGCAAGGATTGAAGCCCAGAAGACCGCTGCGGTCAATGAGGCAGCCCGTCGCATCAAGACACGAGGCACCCTCGACATCGAACCCTCCACAAGGGAGGCAGTGGCCGGCATTCTCACGGATCGGGAATCGTCGCCGCAAGCGAAAGCATCCCGAGTCCCTGACCCCGCCCAAGGGGAGTTCACGCTCAAGCCCAGGCAGCTCCTGGGACAGCCGGCTGGCCCCGGCATTGCCCGGGGAACTGCCCGGGTCATCACGGAAGCAGGCGGCCTGAATGGATTCAAGCATGGGGAAGTCCTTGTTTGCGATGCGGTGGATCCCAACATGACCTTTGTGGTGCCCTTGGCCTGCGGAATTGTCGAGCGAAGAGGAGGCATGCTCATCCATGGAGCCATCATCGCACGGGAATACGGCCTGCCTTGTGTCACGGGGATTCCGGAGGCCACCCGATGGATTCGGACCGGAGACCTCGTCACAGTGGATGGCTACCTGGGCATTGTAACCATTGGAACCACAGAGGTTCACAGAGACTCAAACTGAGCAATTATCGCACCGATGGAGTAGAAAAGGCGGTCGGATCCATCCGTCCACCCTCACCCGGCCTCTATCGTCGAGGAAGGGGAGCATTTGTGGGGAGCCGTCTTTCCCGCTGAGCGCGGGGCCAAGGGGAAGAGGCCTAAGACCGCCAAACATGTGCAAGTTCTTTCAGGGATTGGTTGTGCCGTCTCCCCCGGCAAAAGCCGGGAAATAGACACTCTTTTTGATTCCTGCTTTCGCCGGAGTGACATTGTGACTCGGGACGTATGTCATGACATTTTCCAGATTCTTTTGAAAGGTTATCTGACATCCCTGTCACACCATCGTCGTGGCAGTCTCCTGGCTCATTTGAGGAAGATCGCTCCGTGAGAAATCTCGTTCTGATCCTCGGCGATCAACTCCATCGCGAGTCTAAGGCCTTTGACGGGTTCGACCGGTCCCAGGACATGGTCTGGATGGCCGAAGTGGAGGAAGAGGCCACCCATGTGTGGTGTCACAAGCTGCGCATCGCCCTCTTCTTCTCTGCCATGCGCCATTTTCGAGACGACCTGCGGAATCGGGGATTTTACGTCCACTATCATGAACTGGGCGAGGATCCGGCACTCGACCGCGGGAAAGGTTTTGCTGATGTCCTGAAGGGGGACTGCGAGACATTGAAGCCACAGGCCCTCATACTGGCAGCCCCCGGCGATCTCAGGGTCCTGCAGAACCTGTCGGCCTCCTGCCAGGAAATGGGCCTTCCACTGGAAATCAGGCCCGATGACCATTTCTGCTGCAATATCCAGGAATTCAAGGAATTTGCATCCTCCCGCAAAACCCTCGTGTTGGAACACTTCTACCGCCATTTGCGCAGGAAGCATCAGGTGCTCATGGATTCCCATGGCCGGCCTTTGGGGGGAAAGTGGAATACCGACGATGAGAACCGCCAATCGTTCGGATCTGGAGGGCCTGGTCCCATCCCACGTCCAGTGGGTTTCCCCCCCGACGCCGTTACCTCCCAGGTCCTTCGCGTCGTCGAGAAGCGCTTCCCGGATCATCCGGGCAAGGCCCGGGGCTTCGATCTTCCCGTGACACGTGACGAGGCTCTCCGTCTCCTGGGCGACTTCGTCGAGAACCGACTTGCCCAGTTTGGAACCTACCAGGATTCCATGTGGACCGCCGAACCATTTCTCTATCACTCACGCCTCTCTACATCCCTGAACCTGAAGCTCCTGAGCCCATGGGAATGCATGGACGCGGCCGTCAATGCGTACGCCGGGGGTTTGGCACCCTTGAACAGCGTCGAGGGCTTTGTACGGCAAATCCTGGGGTGGCGGGAATACATACGCGGCGTTTACTGGCTTCACATGCCTGATTATGCCGGCCTCAACCACCTGGAACACGACCTGGACATCCCCCGTTTCTTCTGGGATGGGGACACGGACATGGAGTGCATTCGTCAATCCATGCGGGGGGTCCTGTCGCACGCCTACGCGCACCACATCCAGCGACTCATGGTGCTGGGGCTCTTCTCCATGCTGATTGGAGTGAATCCCTTGAAATTCCATCAGTGGCACATGGCCATGTACGCCGATGCCGTCGACTGGGTCTCCCTCCCCAACACCTTGGGCATGAGCCAGTATGGGGACGGCGGCATCGTCGGCACGAAACCCTACTGCGCCACCGGCCAGTACATCGACCGCATGAGCAATTACTGCAAACCATGCCCCTACGACCCCAAGTCGAGCTCTGGTTTCTGGGCCTGCCCCTTCACCACCCTCTACTGGGATTTCCTGGACCGGCACCATGAGAAACTCGCAGGCAACCCCAGACTTGGGTTCCAGTTGCAGAATCTTTCGCGCAAGCGAAACCACAAAGGGACCATGGCAGCCATCCGCCAGGAAGCCCACAAGGTGAGGTCGCGCGTTTACGGCTAGGTGCTCCGTGCAGCCGCCTGTCTTATCCTCTGCATGAATTGTTAAAACCGTAACCCACAAGGAGTTTCCCATGGAAGCCTGCAAGGTTCTCACCCGAGATATGCTCAAGTCCCCCATGGATCTCGCCATCGAAGCCCCAAACCTGGATTTTCATCAGGCAAGAGTAGCCGCCGATGCCAGATCCAGGGAGGTGTCCACGGATCCCATGCTGCTGGCCTGGTACGACCGAAAATCCGGTGAGTATTCGCCGAAAATTGAGTGCTGCCACGAGAAAAAGCCTGGGTGGCTGGTCTACGCAGAGTCCAGAGGTGGGGACATTGTCATCGACATCAACCGGGAGGATTTCGTGTTCATTTACAGGGCGTTCGAGGACTACAAACGGGGACTATGATCTTTCCTGATCCAGCATTCCGGAGGAGGCCCAAATCCATTGTTCGCCGACCCATCTGGACCTCGGCGTTCGCCCACGGCATGGGACAGGCGTTCGCCGGGATACGCCCCGCAGATGAGGGCACCGCCCTCTGCGAGGACACATTGGCCACCAACGTCAGATGCAACGGTCCTCAAGTGCGGGTACGGGAGAGGTCTGTGGAGCAGGGGCTCCATTTTGGAGACTCTGCAAGTGATAGTAAAGTCCCCGTCGGAGCATGAGATCCTCATGACTCCCCTCCTCGACAATTTGACCCTGGTCCATGACGAGGATGCGGTTGGCCCGCCTGATGGTTGAGAGACGGTGCGCGATGACGATGCTTGTGCGGTTGGTCAGGGCCGCCTCGATGGCACGTTCGATGAGCATCTCCGTTTCGGTGTCCACGTTGGCGGTGGCCTCATCCAGGACCAGGACCCTTGGATCCATTGCCAGCACCCGGGCAAAAGCCAGCAGTTGCTTCTGACCCGCTGAAAGATCCATGGCCCCCTCGCCGATGCGTGTCTCCAGCCCTCCGGGAAGCCCTTTCACCAGAGCTTTGAGCTGTGAGAGCTCCACCAGCCTTTCGAGTTCCTCGTCGGAAGCGTTCCGGTCCAGCAGGATGTTCTCCCTGATGGTGCCAGGAATGATCAAAACATCCTGCATGACGAGACCGATCTGTCTCCTCAGCCACTCCACATCGAGCATGCGCAGATCGATGCCGTCCAGCCTGATCTCCCCTTGGCCCGGGTCATAGAATCTTTCGAGGAGGTTGATGACCGTCGTTTTTCCCGCCCCTGTGGCCCCAACAATGGCCAGGGTTTCCCCTGGCCGCACCCTGAATGAAAGATCCCGGATGACCGTATGCTCTCCGTCGTAGGAGAAGGTCACCCTGTCAAACTCGATCAACCCTTGCACATGCTCCGGCGCTGCAGCCTGGTCGGCCCTTGGCAACATCTCCCGATTCTCCAGAAGCCCGAAAATCCTCTCCGCCGACGCCATGGCCGATTGCACCAGGGTGTACTTCTGGGAAAGCTCCCGAAGCGGCTGAAAGAACAGTCTCATGTAGGAGATGAAGGCCGCCAGCATGCCGATGGTCATCGCATTCTGAAGGATTTCCCCGCCGCCGTACCAGACGATCAACCCTAGGCTCACGGAGCTCATGATTTCGATGAGGGGAACGAAGACCCCGAACACGCGAACCTGATAAAAGGCTGATCGCCGATAGTCCTCGTTCAGGATCGCAAAACGCCGGTGCGTGTCACGTTCACGAAGGAAGAGCTGTATGACCGTGAGACCTGACACCGCCTCCTGGACGAAAGAGTTGATGGTCGCGAGATGTGCCCGGATTTGTCGGAAAGCCTCTCGGCTGAGCCTTCCAAACCACAGAGTGATCAAGGCCATGACGGGGAAGGTGAGAGCCAGCATGAGCGCCAACCGCCAGTTCATCCACAGGAGGATGCCTAGAATGCCCACAATCCTGACGCCGTCGTTGAACAGGGTGACAATGACGGACGTGAACATCTCGTACATGTTCTGAATGTCGTTGGTCAACCGGGTCACGATGCTGCCCACCGGATTCCCGTGGAAAAATGAGAGGTTGAGGCCGAGCACGTGTTCGAAGAGACGCTGCCTCAGGGCGTGCATGATCCTCTGGCCGGTCCACTCCAGGACGACGACCTGGAGGAAGTTGGTGACGAACCCCAAGAACACCACGGCTAAAAAGATGGCGGAGAGAAGAGAGAGGCTCCTGAATCGCTCTTCCAGCGGGAGGTCTGACTTGATGATGTATTCGTCCATCCCGATCTGCACAAGATATGGGAGTATCAGGCTGGTCGCCGTGATGACGAAAGAGAGGACGACCGCCAAGGTGATCCATTTCCACCTGGGACCGACAAAGCGCATCACGTGACCCCACAGTCGCGCATCCCCCAGGTTGCCCACCTGGTCTCCCTCGAAATATCCTCCACTATGATGCATGATGGCCTTCCAAAGTGTCACCCCACCCCGCCCCGTTTCGTCCTGAAGGCGTCGGAGTGCTGGTCTGCCGCAAATAGATGGTCCTGTAAAACGGGCTCACTTCCATCAATGCCTCGTGAGATCCCTTGGCCACCACGCGGCCCTGTTCCATGACCACGATTTCTTGGGCATCCGCAAGTGGGGCTACCCGATGAGAGACGATGATGCATGTGCGCCCTTTGAGATAGGCAGAAATGGACCGAATGATGGCGTGTTCCGTTTCCATGTCCACGGCGGAAAGCCCGTCGTCGATGA
>CAZURN010000035.1:0-22304 GCA_964623165.1 uncultured Syntrophobacteraceae bacterium | reverse complement strand
TCCACGTAGTGCACGTAATCGTGAAGGTATGAGCCGACGATGTCTTCCTGTTCCAGCATCAGGGAGCAAGGCAGCACCAGATCAGCCCTCTGTGCCGTATCAGTCATGAATGCGTCTACAACCACCTTGAATTCGATGCCTTCGAAGGCCCTCGCAGTCAGAAGGCTCTCCGGAGCTTGGTTCACGAAATTGGATCCGTTGACCCAAATCATCCGGATTGGAGGGGCCTTGGCCTCCAGGATTTCCCTTCCGATAATGGGCATCAGGAGAGTGCGCCGAGAGGTTCTGTTCGGCGGACTCGTCCAGTTCAGGTTCAGGTTTCGTTTGGAATGGAGGTGGAAATAGGTCCCTCCCCCGGATCGTCCAATATTGCCCGTGAGATAGGCCAGCGCATTGATGAATCGAACATTCTCACCACCATGGAGGTACCTCTGCAAACCGGCTGCAATGAGTGTCGCAGTTGGAGCCGGTCCCCCAATGAAGTCCCGAACTGTCTCAAAGTCGCTCAAGGACACATCACACAACGAGGTGAGCTTTTCCATGCACTGCTGCGCGATGAGATCCCTGAATCTTTCCCAACCGTGACTGTGGAGGAGGATTTCCCCATCAGGCTCTCCTCGCCCCAGCAAAAGCTTGGTGACGCCCGCTGCGAAGAAGCGATCAGTCCCTGGTTTGATACGGACAAACACATCGCTGAACGCATCATTTCCATCTCCCCCAGGGGAGATGGTGAGTACACGGGTTCCCCTGCGCCGTGCTTCAGCAACAAGGGCCGCAGTATGGACCGAACTCCTGGACAAATCCTTACCCCAGTTCAAGATGCGGTGTGCATTAAGCAGATCCGTAATGTCATGGTTCTTCCGGGAGCCGAAATCAGCCACACAGGCCAGGTATCCCGCCGCATCACAAAGGGATCCCCTCACCTCGCTAGCCCCCAGCAGTCCGAAGAAGAGCTTGGCCGCTTGCTGCAGCACCCCTTTGGCCGCCTCTCCGTGGAAGTGGAGAATGCAAGCGGGTTCCTTCCTGTATTCCTGGATCTTCTCGGCACAGAGCTTCAGCGCCTTCGCCCACCCGATAGGCTCCCAGCTCTCTCCGCGTCGCAAGAGCGGCTCCGTAACACGACTTGGACTCCTCAAGCGTTCGAAAAACCCTTTGCTCTTCCTACAGGTGAATCCCCTGGTGAAGGGGTGGTCGGGATTCCCGGCGATTCGCGGGTTTCCCTGGGCATCCTCCAGGATCAACAGGGAGCAGGTGTCCGGACAATCGAGCGTGCAGGAGGTAACTGCAACTTTCTTCACCTTGTCTGTCCTCGTCGTTTTCGTTTCATTCATGCTCCGCATACCCGGCAACCCGCGATGGTCAACTGTCGCGGAGCAGCGTTCACCCGCCCAAGGGATTACAGTCGATCATGGAGAAATCGTCTGCCGGCCTTCCCTGGGAACCGAAGGGGATGCCACCGTGCATACCTCATTGCGCCTGACAGGGTGAAGCAGGGATTCCTCCGGACGTGGAGCTGCGTGGAGATCATGAACGCAGAGAGCCGTGGCTGAATCCAACCACGGCTCCAAGGAGTTGTCCGGACCAATTCCCAACCTCCATTTCGCAAATCCACCATGAGAAACCACGAATTTTCCCATCCCAAGGCCTTGTAGCACGGGTTCGCGCAAACTCTTCTCAGAAATCTCGCAAAGGTCTCTCGTGGCCCCTTGTACGGAGTTGCGCAGAAAACAGCCTTGTCACGCTTCGCGGGTGTCTCCTGCCAACACGAAAATTGCTTTCGAGATTGTACCCAACAGAGTCACAAACGTAGCATAGCCCCTTGTGGACTCACCAAATGCGGCAGGCACAAGGCCCCACCAGCTTGACTGCGACTGCGCATCACTCATTTCGGTAACACCACAAAAAGCCTGCTTGCCCAACTTTCGCATCTTTTTCAAGGTTCTGTCGTTCAAACCACCGATGCCCCGAGCTTTCGTGCGATTTCCTTCCCATATCCCTGAGCCATCTGAATCCCGCCGCCCATAAAAGCACTCTTGAGCATGAGCGGGCCGTTCACCATGTCCATCTTGAAGACATTCTTCATCGTGTCGAAGATGCGCCCTGCGCCCTCCCCACTCCAACCATACGCGCCAAAAGCCCCACCGACTTTTCCTTCGAGATTGGCCTTTTCCGCCATGAAAAGAAATGTCTTCATTCCGGAGTGCATTTCGCCATGATACGTTGGCGCCCCTAGGACGATGGCGTCAAAATCTTCCAGGTTCACCTTGGCCTTTTCGATGTCGGAAATGTTCATGACAGTGGCTTCAATGCCCCCAAATCGCAGGCCTTCACCGATGAGCTCTGCTATGGACTTGGTCGCGTTTTTCCTGGTGGCATAAGCAATGAGTGCCTTCGGCATCTTCCCCTCCTCTGTGAGAACCTTCCGTTCAAGATCTGCTTCCCGATTGTCTGGTCGCAGCTCAACAACTTGTCAACCAGCTCGATCCACAGAACTGCTCCGGCGCGGCCGACATCATTCAATGGGATAATCAGTCAGACATATTCGAAATCTCTTCAGAATCACAAGGCACCTTTGCCTCAATGGAGAGCTCCCCCAGCCTGCCGCATCCTGGTGCCACACGTCGGGATGATCACACAATCACCATTCAGCGGCCCACATCCACTGTTTGCCGATGGGCATCGGTAGGGTCAAGGCGAGACTTGGCGGTTCATTGGGGTGACTCGTTTGAATCTCTGGACGCGAGCACGTCCACTCCGTCCCACAGGGCGACACATTACTCGTGAAGGCGAGAAATGAAACTTAAAAGAAGGAAGCGATCGTGTCTTGGAATTCACGGCATGAGCCGCAAAAATTCACACCACGTAGTGTAACTCACGAATCGGCTCGGCAAATCGACTTCTCATTTCCTAGCTTCCAGCGCCGTTTTGAGCTTCTCCCGGACACTTGAGAGTATCACTCCGGGAGAAGCAGACACGTCACTGCACTTCGATTCAATCACACACCGCTCAAATGCTGGAACGCCCCTCCAGGACAAGGACAAAACTGGTGTTTGCGGGGTCGTCGACTCTTACCAGGGTATATTTCTTCACATCTCCGGAACAGGCTTTCGGATTGAGACTCAGGCAGATTTTTCCCTCCCCACCAGGAGGCAGCACCCGATCAAGATGGGTGACTTCAGTGCCTCAGCCGGGTTTCACTGACTTTATTTTCAGCTCAGTATTGCATTTATTCACCATTTTGAATTCATGGACCAAGACTGTGTCTTCCTTGATGGTACCAAAGTCATGCGAGGTTTGCGGAACCTGAATGCAGGTGGAATTGTCGACGGTTCCAGACTGGACCTTTGCTGTCTGGTGCGTGGCGGGATCAGGTGGATTCAAGAGACATACCATGGGGTTTTCGGCAGCACCGGCCTTGTCGGCCTTGTTCTCTTGAAAAAGCCCGGTCACTTTGGACAACAGGGATTCAGAAGTGGTTGATAAGGTTGAACAACCAGCTGCCAAGAGACAAGTGGAAACAATCAAAAACCATGAGAGTAATCGACTCATGTTCGAAGCCCTCTTCTAGAATGAAACCATGGAGATATGCGTTGCCAGTCCCCCTCATTTTCTCACTGGGCGCCAATCTAACAATGGTATGCTGGTTTCGTCAAGCTCATTGTTATGATTTGCATGCAGGATTTGTCAAATATCGGCAAATAATTGGACGTGTCCTTGTCGTTGTTGCAAAACCAAATAGACCCATGGATAATGAATCACTCGGCAGGAAACATGACGACTCCAGTCCGATCTTGGCTATTCTCTTTGTCTTTGTCAGCATGGAAGAACCCATGAAAGAGTCAATCATCCTTTCCATCCTCTTGCTGTTTGCTGTGTCAGCCCTGATCCTTGCAGCCAAGAGGCGTATCAGTAATGGGATAGCAGTTGCTTTGGTTTGTTCTGCACTGATCGCGGGGTGGTTTGTTTCGCATCGTGATTGGTTGAACTTCCTTGGAATTGCTGGCATCCTCAGAAGCGGCGGCGACCTGAAGAATGAGGTTGGCGGCGGCAAAAAGCCAATGCCGACAATGGCAGACATCTCTGCACTGCTCGAAAAGCAGCAGAAAACCATTGATGCCCTTTCGGAGAGCAACAGCGCCATCCACGAGAAGCTCAATGCCAGTGATCAACAAGTCAAGGAACTTCAGGAGAATCTTGAACAGGCAAAACGCGAGGTGGCGGCACTCCAAACCCGCTCTTCCGAACTTGCGCTCATGCTCACCCGGATCATCTGGCTTCAACTGGAGGCACTGGACGACTCGGACGGCGAAAGGGCTGGCATGGCAGTCCAAAAAATACTCGATGAGATGGATTCGATAACGACACTCGCCATTGAGGATCCGGCAGCCCGTGCCAGATTCGTGGACGATGTCAAGAAGGCTCTACCCCCAAAACGATGATCTCGAGCCCATCGAGGCTCCTTGTGATCTGCATGCCCTCGATGAGCCTCCTCTCACTTTGAAACCTGTCTGTTCAGCACGAAGCGCACCGACGATGCACAACAATTCATGGCACCCGTGGCCCTTTGGAGTCCAGTTTGTATCATTCAAATCGGATGCTCATTCACCGAAGACGGCTCATGCCCCATCCGGCCTCCTCAGCCTTGCCTGGAACCTTCGTGCCATGTCCCTGAACTGGCTAACACCTTTCATAGGAGTGGGGAAAGGGATTCGAAAAAGCCAAACTGCAGCCAGCGCGATTAACTGAACAGCACCAAAGAAGCTTGCGAACTCCACGGGAGCCTGACACATCTGTACAGCATACCACTCCATGATCCATCCTTCGCAGAATTGAGTATGAGCGCCACTTCACTGACCGGATGATCGAGATCAAGCGAGCAGCAAAGCATACCTTGTGATAGAGGATCGGACAAGATCGCTTTTACTTTAATCAGACAAGTGCATTGTCCGGGCGATGATGAAGAAGTTGGAAGTCCTGCCGGTCCCAAGGGTCCCCTCTTGACAGACCAGGATGGATTTCTATCCTGGTCTCAAACAAACAGGAGTTCGCTTCTTCCCCGTGTTTGGACAGCGAGGCAATCAATCGTGTGGAGTGAAACCAAAGCGGTGATGATCACTCCCAAAGAACTGCAGTCGGTCACCAGCCAGGGCAGAGATTCACCTTCATAGAAATACCTGTGCCTGGCACTCCAGAAAGTGAAGGCAAGGACACCTTCTGATGGCATCGCACCGCATCAGTGAATACAACAGGGATCAACTGTCCGCTTTTCAGGACTTGGCTGAGGCCATGGGTCTGTTAAACGAAGAGGAAGCGTTGGGACTGAGGCAGGCGATCCTCCCATACCTGGAATTTCGACGCGAGGTGGATCACTTCTCACAAACCCATTTCAAGTCTTGCTGTTCGAAGATGTGCTTCGAAACCCGTTTGAGCGCGTGCTGCGGATTCGAGAGCATCTTCACTTTCTTCGCTGACCAGGTCATCACCTATGTGGAATCTGAACCAGAAGAGATAGACGCCATTCTCAAGGTTCTCAGCAGGCCAAACACCACCAAACACTGTGTTTATCTTGGGGAAAACGGTTGTTTATGGAAGGTTCGCCCCATCTCCTGCGCCATGTTCTTTTGCGACCAGGCCAAAGAGTCAATCTTGATTGAGCAGTCGGAGGCCCTAACCACATGGAAGGCTCTGCAGGCCAAGGAGAAGGATTTCACCTGGCCAGCCCGGCCGGTGCTGTTCGATGAAATCGAAGTGCTGTTCAGAAAGAAGGGCCTGGACTCGCCTCATATGTACTTCCATCATAGTCCTGGGCTCCTGAGGATCAAAAAGAAGGCCGGATTGGCAGTGTAAACCCTTCACCACCCACACCCCAAATTGCACACCTCAGCGTGTTTTTTTCCGCGGGGCCGGAGGTTGATTTATCCACCACCCAGCATCACGCTCCGAGCGTCCCTATAGATTCGCAGGATATACAACCATGCCCTCCTCAATGGCGGGCATTCCCCGGTCCATCCTCCCTGGCTCGGGGAATCCGTTGAATCATGGCCTCGAATCGTTTATAGAAGCACGTGGAAGACGCAATTTCCGGATGAGGTTGAGACTGAATCCTTCCCAAAATGGGCGTTCTTGTCTCCCCTCCAATGGCCCCTCCCGCCAGTGAAGGGAATCCCAGGTGTGTTCCTCTCCTTCGACGTTATAGACATTGGTCATTGGCGAACGAGTTGATCACACGGCACTTTTCACCCGCTTGCTCCAGCATCCCTCAAGCCGGGTTTCTGCCCACAGGTGGATGCGGCCTTCGATGTGAAAAGAAAGGAGGCAACGTCATGGACTTTTCAAACTTGACTGTAGCGGACTGGATCATCCGATCCGCCATCTTTGCCGTGCTGGCCTGCGCCGTAATCGGCACCCTCCAAAACCTGATCCAAGCATTCAAGAACAGGAATTCAGAGGAATAGCCAAATCCTGACCCCTCCGATCATGCATCCGCAGCGGTGGCCGTGCTGATGACCCCTGCTCGCTTCTTGCGATATTGGTTGGCCACGCACGCGGCCAGCAGGCCAATTCCAACTAGGTCGGTGAACGTTCCCGGGTGCACCATCATGACCCCGCCGACAATGAACAGAATCCGCTCGAACCAATTCATGGGGGCGACCAGAAAACCGATCATGGCTGCGCCGATGGCGCTCATTCCCACGCACGACGTGATCAGGGTTTGAATCATCGTGTACCATGTCGCCCCGATCCAAAGCATTGACGTGTTGAAAACAAAAATATAGGGCGTCAAAAACGCACCAATGGCAAGCTTGGTGGATGTGATCCCGGTCTTGAACGGATCAGACTTGGCGATTCCGGACCCGGCATACGCGGCCAAAGCGACCGGCGGTGTGATATCGGCCACGATCCCGAAGTAGAAGACGAACATGTGGGCCGCGAGCGGGTGCACCCCCAGTTGAACGAGGGCCGGTGCAGCGATGGTCGAGGTGATGATGTAGTTGGCTGTGGTTGGCACGCCCATCCCAAGGATGATGGACGTGATCATGGTGAAAACGAGGGTCAACAGAAGGTTGCCTCCCGCCAGCTCCACCAGCCCGTTGCCCAGCTTGAGACCCAGCCCGGTCAGGGTGATGGCACCGATGATGATGCCAGCCGAAGCGCATGCCAGGGCCACTCCGATGGCGTTGCGGGCGCCAAGCTCAAAGCCGTCGGCGATTTCCCGCATGCTCATCCGGGTGGCCTTCTTCAGGGCACCTGCGATGATGCACGTCACCAACCCCATCAAGGCAGCATAGAGAGGTGTAAAACCAACCGAGAGGAAAATAATGATTGCGAACAGGGGTACAAAGAGATGCCCCCGCTCCTTCATGACATGGCCGAATTTCGGCAGCTCGCTCCGGCTCAAACCCCGCAGGTTGCAGCGCTTGGCTTCGAAGTGTACTTCCATGAACACGCCGAAGAAATAGAGACAAGCCGGTATAGCCGCCGCCTTGGCTATGTCAAGATAGGGCACGTTCAGGAATTCAGCCATGATAAAAGCGGCCGCACCCATGATGGGTGGCATGATCTGTCCGCCGGTCGATGAAGATGCCTCCACGGCCGCGGCAAATTCGGGCCGGTAGCCCAGCCGCTTCATCATGGGAATGGTCAGGCTTCCGGATTCCACCGTGTTGGCCACTGAACTGCCTGACACCGTGCCCTCCAGGGCGCTCGTCACAACGGCCATTTTGGCCGGGCCGCCCGACGCCCAGCCGGCTACCGCATTGGAAATGTCGATGAAGAGCTGTCCAAGCCCTGACTTTTCCCGGAATGAACCGAAGAGGATGAACAGATAGATGAAAGTCGCCGCCACACCAAGCGGGATTCCGAGGATGCCTTCCGTGGTGAGGTACATGTGGGAGGCGATTCGCTCCAGTGAGTACCCCCGGTGCGCCATGAAACCCGGGAAATACGGCCCGAAATAGGCATAGATGAGGAAGAATGCCGACAGGACGACGATGGGCAGCCCCACCACCCGCCGCGTCGCCTCCATGGTGAGAAGGATGCCGAAGCCGGCGGCGATATAGTCCACCTGGGCGTAGTCCCCTCCGGCCTCCATGATGCGGATGTAGTTCATGGCCATGTACAGGCCGATGCCGCTGGCGAAAATGGCCAGGGCCCAGTTGTACCAGCTCAGGCGATTGGAGGCTTTGCTGGTGCGGGCCGGGAAGAGCAAGTAGGTTAGGACGAAAGCGTATGCCAGGTGAATGGAACGCTGCAACTGGGCGGGGAAGAGGCCAAATGCCGCCGTGTACACCTGAAAAACCGACCAAGAAACACCGATGACATACACGATCCAGCGCGACACCCCCATGAGTTTGCGGGCATTGGCTTCCTTGTCGACGTGCTTTAGGATTTCTTCAATCTCTTCCTTGGAAACCTGCTCGACAACGTCAGTGTCACCCGAAACGGGGTCGACCTGCGACAGCTTTCTTTCGCTTTCGCTCACCGGACACACCTTTCCTTGATTGAAAAAAACCGGGAAACCCTTCGCACCTTGAATCGGAGTGCGCGCCCAGGCTCGGCAAGATTTGCGAGCGGAACTTCCCGCCCTTTGAGCAGCAACACATGGTTTGCGACCCTTCCCACACGGACAATCAAGTCAGGCACGGGTCGGTTGACCGTCCACTCGAGCCATCCATCGTCCAGGACGGCAAGGGTTCCCTCGTCCGTGGACGACTCGGGCATCCCGGCACCAAAAGCATCAAATCGGGACTTGACGATGACGATGTGGTCGGCCTCGAATCGCCAAGTATCAAAAACGGGCCTTTTGTTCACGGAGTGGATGAAAGACATCACACATGTGTCGCCCTGATTCACAGGGGCGCACATGAGTACCTCGCCGGTCCCGCAGGCAGAGATTTCAAGGACCAGCAAGGTTGGCCAAAGGAGGACAATGGAGCAGACTCCCGCGAGAGCAACGAAGACGGCAAGAGTAAGCAGTCGGGAGCCCATTCAAGTTCCGGCCCGCAGGTTGGAAAACCCCGGCAGCCCTAGCGGGCCGGCTTTCCCTTCTATTTCATGAGTCCCTTTTCCTTGTAATATTTCTCTGCCCCTGGATGAAATGGGATGGAGACACCCTTGACCGCTGACTGGAGGTTCAGTTCCTTGCCTTTGGCATGGGCCGAGGCGAGCTCTGCCTGGTTCTCAAACAGGGCCTTAGTGAGGTTATAAACGACATCTTCCTTGATGTCCGAGTTCGCAATCAGGACGGCGTTCACGGCAACCGTGTTCGTTTCAGTCGTCAATCCCTTGTAAGTGTTTGCGGGAATCGTCACAGCAGAAAGGAATGGATACTTCGCCACCAGTTTCTTCAGCGGTTCGCCCGTGACATTGAGGATACGGATTTCATTCTGGGTGCTGATGTCCATGATCGCCGCATTGGGGATGCCCGCGGTCACGATGAACGCATCGATGTGCTTGTCCTTGAATTGTTCCGCACTCTCGGAAAAGGACAGAAACTGCGCCTTGACATCGTCCTTGGATATGCCGTAAGCGTCGCAGAGCTGCCGGAAATTTGCTTCTGTGCCGCTGCCCGGAGCGCCAACGCCCACTTTCATTCCTTTGAGCCCGGCAAAATCCTTGGCGGGGCTGTCGGCCCGAACAACCACCTGAATGACCTCAGGATAGAGAACGGCAACGGCCATCATGTTGGTGATTTTTTCCTTGAAGGCCTCTTTGGCATTGAAGGCGAAATCGAGCGTGTCACTTTGGACCAGGGCAAGTTCGGCTTCTTTCTTGCTGACCAGACGCACATTCTCGGCCGAGGCCCCCGTGGTCTGGGCCGTGACGTTCATCCCCGGGATCTTGGAATTCCAGATTTTGGCCATGGCACCACCAAAGGGATAATAGGTCCCGGCAGTTCCTCCCGTGGCAAGAACCATTTTTACCTCGGCCGCGTGGGCCATTGCGAAACCACCGATCACAAAAATGCAAAGAAGGGTAACAGCCAACAGCTTCCTCATAGCTTACCTCCTTCAAGAACATAAGGGTTTCAGATGAATCGCCCGATAACACGCACCAGGAAGGAATTTGATATTAGAATACGGAGTTGCCCCTGTCAATGTCGCTCAAGGGTCTCCGAAGGGTAATCGCATGGTGCAATTCCTGAGAGTCTCCTTCTGATCCGTCGGGCCTTTGTGCTTGAAAGGACTCAAGTGGAGAGCGCCCGAGAAGTCATCCCCAACGACACTCCCTTGGAGCGGCCTGACTGCCCTGACCTCCCTGGTGAGCATCTACACGGTGCCTTGAATGAATGCGCAAGCGTTTCCATGCAAGTAATCTCACATTGCCAATCGAGATCGGATGCAGCAGGACTTCGGTGCGCAATTATCAATGACGGTGTATATACCTCTGCCTGCCGGCTGCGATTGTTCCCTGCACACCCCCATCACTCTCCGGCCATTTGTGTTCGGATCGACCGTGACAGCTTTTCCGCTCCTCTCCCTACTCCAGCCTGGTAATTCCCTTACAGATGGCGTGAAAATTGCCTTTGACTATTCCACTCACCCTTTCATAACCTCTCCGTTTAAGGAGAGAGAGTCTTCTTGAGATTTCCCCTTCTCTGGGAGCAAAGTTGTTCGGGTTGGAGACATGATCGGGAGGAGGCAGGAGAAGAACGGCTCCATTTGGGTTTTGTGCTTGATTCTCTGCATTTATTGGTCTTTTTCATCCTCAGTAATCGGGCCACGGCCTACTCAATCGTGGAGGTGACAATGCAGGATTTCAGCAAGAGTAGTCCTTCGAGGTGGGAGCAAATGAAGCAACGTTTCAGAATCCCCCAATTTCCCGGGGCGAGAAGGGTGAAGTTGGTGATGGGGATTCTTGCACTGCTGATGGTGCTGTTTAATCTCCTCTTCATCTACGTGGAACCGAATGAATTCGGGATCAAGGTGGTGCGACTGGGTCCCGGTCGAGGTGTGCACAAGGAGGTCTACCACGCGGGGCTCCACCTCATCATTCCAGGGCTCCATCAGATGCACCGTCTGCCCATGGGCGTTCAAGTTCTGGAGCTCACCAACTATCCGAACACGGCCGCCATGGGCGCAAGACAAGAAAAGGCCGCACACATTCAGACCTCCGACGGCTTCTTCGTGGATGTCGATGTGGCCATCATCTATCGGATAGAGGACCCCTACCTCGTCTTCATCACCGTTGGACCCGGGAATCTTCACGAGGACAACGGCATCATTCCGAAAGCCGAGCCCATCCTCAAAGCCACATTGGGGGAACTCACCACCGAAGAGTTTTACAACAGCCCCCTGCGGGTTCAGAAAGCCAACGCCGCCCTGGAGATTCTGAACCGGGAGCTCCACCCCAAGGGCCTCAAAGTGGAGGCCGTACTGGTTCGATACTTCAAGTACAGCGACGAGATCCAAAGGAACATCGAGGAGAAAAAGCTCAAAGACCAGCTTGTCTTCAAGAACCAGGCTGAAGCGCGCGCGGCCACCGAGGAGGCGATCATCAAGAAGATCGTCCAGGAGGGGGAAGCCGCCATCGCTGTGAAAATGGAGGAGGGCCAGGCCTATGTGACCAGAAGGAGGGCAGAGAAGGAACTTTATGTCCGAACGAAGAGCGCCGAGGCTGACCTGTTGGTGAAGCTCGCCGAAGCCGAGAAGGTAAAACTCAGAAACGAGGCGATGGAAGGCGTGGGGGCCGAACGCATGGTAGGGCTCAAGATGGCCGACGTCTACAAGGGCCTGGAAACGGTGATCCTGCCCAGTGACGGGCCGAGCGGTGTCAACCCGCTCAGCTTGGAAAGGACGCTGAACCTCTTTGATGTGCGCAAGGGAGGTGGGAAATGAAATGGCTTTTAAGACTGTCGGCAATCTGTGCCTGCTGCGTTTTCCTCTCAGCATGCGTTCCTCGCACAACAGGCGAGACCGAGGTCGGCGTGCGTACCGTAAAACTTGGCCTGTTCGACAGGAAAGGGGTGGAGAACAAGGCCTACGCACCTGGTTCGACCTATTTCTTTCTGCCGTTCATCAATGACTGGCACACCTTCGACACGAAGCTTCAGAATTTGGAGATGACCATCCAACCCTCCCGCGGGGACAGGAAGGGGCGTGACGATCTGCTGTTCAAGACCATCGACGGGAACGACATCGGCCTTGACGTCATCATCGCCTACCGCATCGACCCGGAGCGAGCCCCCCACATCCTTCAATACGTCGCAAAGGACAACCGAACCCTCAGGGAGAAGGTCATCCGAACATTCGCCAGAAGCAAGCCCAGGGATATCTTCGGTGAACTCAAGACAGAGGAGTTCTATGTGGCCGAAAAACGGGAGGCTAAGGCCCTACATGTCAAGGAAGTGCTTCAGGAAATGCTTGGCCCCATGGGGATCATCGTTGAGCGTGTGCTGACCAAGGACTATCGGTTCAACCCCGAATACCAGAAAGCAATTGAGGACAAGAAGGTCGCCGACCAGCGGGTTGAAAAGAACCGGTCGGCCCAGCGGGCAGCCATTGAGGATTACAAACGCAAGCTCGAAGATGCCAAGGGTGAAGTGAACAAGCTGGTTGCCAACGCGGATGGTGAATATCAAAGGGCAAGGATCGAGGCGGACGCCCATTATGAGAGACAGTCCATGATTGCTCAGGCCATCCGCGCTGAGGCAGTGGCGGATGCAGAAGGGATTCAGAAAATGAACAAGGCCCTCACGGGCACGGGCGGGGAAGCCCTGGTCAAACTCAGGGTCGCCGAAGCCCTGCAGGGTAAGCGCATTGTGCTGCTCCCGGTCTCCGAAGGAGGTATGAACCTCAAGACCACCGATGTGAACCGTCTCATTGAGCTCATGGGCGTTCGAGCCCTTTCGCCCCCCAGGGAGTGAACTGAAAAGCACTTCGACCTGAGGACCATCGCACACCATTGGCATGAGAATCTCATTTCCATAGGGCGGGCCAGAGCGATGAACATGTTGACCATACTGCAGAACCTTACGAATCCGGCCCCAAGCCACCAATTTGTGATGAGTCTTGGCCCTGCCCCCTTGCTTTCTGCCTTCCGGCTGTGTATCGTCCCGCTGATTGAAGATCGCAGGGAGTACAGTCCGTGCTTGATCTACGATTATCAGCGATTCTGGAACAGGTACAGATTATTGAGGCAAAGGCCTCGCTTTATGGATTTCTAGAAACCGGAGTGAGTCTGCTGACACAGGTGAAAGCCGGGAAAAGAGGAGAAGAATGGGAATTGCAGTACCGTTACGGGTGATTCAATATGGGATTGGCCCCATAGGGATGCAATCGGTTCAATACATTACGGAACGCTCCACTTGCCAGATCGTTGGCGCTGTGGACAAAGACCCGGCCAAAATCGGTCGCGACGTGGGAGAACTTGCCGGGCTTTCCGCCCCGTTGGGGGTGACCGTGTCCGGAAATGCCGCCGAGGTCCTCCGTGACCTGGAAGCGCAGGTGGTTGTGCTCACTACAACCTCCAGTCTGGTGAGGATCAGACCGCAGATTCTGGAGATCATCTCCTATGGCAAGAATGTCGTATCGAGCTGTGAAGAGCTCATGTACCCCTGGATCACGCAGCCTGGAATCGCCCGTGAAATCGATGAGGCGGCCAAGCGGGAGAACGTCTCCGTCTTGGCAACCGGGGTCAATCCCGGGTTTCTCATGGATTTCCTCCCCCTCGTCCTGACCGGTGTGTGCAGAAACGTGCGTAAGGTGACCGTGGAGCGGATCCAGGACGCCGCGTGCCGGAGGATCCCCTTTCAGGAAAAGATCGGTGCAGGTCTGTCCCTCGATGAATTCAACGCCAGGGTGGCGGACGGCACCCTCCGGCACGTGGGGCTCACAGAGTCCATTCACATGATCGCTTCTCGCTTGGGCTGGACTCTCGACAAAACCGAGGACATCATCCATCCCATCATCTCCGAAACGGGCCTTGATACCGGACAGCGTTCCATTTTGCCGGGCCATGTGAGGGGAGTGAACCAGACAGGGCGGGGCTATCGGCACGGAGAAGAAGTCATCTCGCTCATGTTTCGCGCAGCGCTTGGTGAAGAAGGCTCGCATGAACGGATCTTCATCGAGGGCACACCCCCGATCGACCTGTTCATCGCGGGTGGAGTGAACGGTGATGTCGCCACGTGCGCCATCATGACCAATGCCATCCCAGTGGTGGCACAAGCTCCTCCAGGGCTACGCACTATGGCCGATATCAGTACCATAACCTGCATTCCGTAAAAGCCTCCTGAAGTTCAGGTCCTGCAGACCCGAAACCCAGGTCGGAACTGACCCGACAGCAGTGGTGAGGAATAGCGATTATTCAAGTGCGAGGTAGGGATAAGTCTTGATTTTCCTGCCGAAAACGCTCTGTGATTGTATTTCTAGAATTGATAACGACCTGACTTCACTGGATACAAACACTCTAATTCGACCTCCTTTAGAACTCATTTGGATCTTCTTAGGCAATACAAACCTTAGAGGAAACTCATGATTCATAGTGAGTAATGGCATAGTGACATTGGTTAGTATCACATTATCCGAGGAGACAATCTCGATTCCGATTTTGCCTTTGTGATCATAATCGCTTGCTCCAACACCAATCAACACTGAATAAAAACCAAGACTCATTTGAGGCATGGAATATTCAAGATAAGGGAAATCCTTCACGTTAGGGCTAAGACCAAGCTTCCATTTCCCAAACCGCGGAACTATGAATTGTTCAGCAAAGGCTTGTATCGTACTATAGGCAGGGTATGAGGCACAAAAGCGCCCGGTTTTCAGCGCATTCTGTATGTCGACTCGTTGTATTTCATCTTGCCTCTCTCGGGTTTCCTCAATGATTTCGCCGGTTGAGGCCTCCACTCCATCCTGCCGCCCTCCTAATTCCTCAGTGTAAGTCAGATTAACAAGAGGAGCGAAGGAACGTCGCAGAAGGCCAAAGCAATGTCTGCTAACAAGCTCATATGAATACACCGGCCATGGCGAAAGAACGGATAATCTTATAAGCCACTTCGATTCTTTATCTATAACCAAGTTGCCCACATCAAAACGGGTATACATATGTGGATCGTTCAAAGAAATAAGCCTCGTGGCCTTAAAAACCGTACTTCCATTCGGGCCCACCAGTTCCAATCCCACTAACGCTTCCTGAGCAGTGCCCGTGGTGAACATACAAGTGATCGCATCCAGAGTGCCCGGCCTGAAGACCACCTCAAAAACAATGTCACCCTGATTATGAAACGAATCGGTCAACTGCAAGAGGCAGCCATGTCGACGAAAATGGTGCCGGACCATGTAGCTCTCGATGTCTCCAAAAATAGGGGGCACACATTGCCAGAAGTCGGTGGCTCCTCTAAATAGACGGGACCGTATGGATCCCCGTAAGCCTGCACGCGCCAAGAGCCGCGAAAAAAGCTCTTTCAAAGCCTTAATGGCTCGCCCCAACTGCCTCGGCTCGGCTGATTGAGTCGAACTGTCATTCTCGTCCGGTTCTTGCTTCACTGATTCGAAACGTTCTCTTCCAACACAGCCCCGTTTAAGCTTTTCTATTGCACTGCATGGCATACCACTGCATTTTGATCTTAGCTGAAGCATTCTATTATCACAGCAGTTCTCAAACACATGAAATAAATTATGAGCAAACGAAGCAAGTGGGTAGTTTCTTACTATATCTTCATGACAATTAGACGAAATAGACCGGCGAAGACCCTCATCTTCAATAAGTGTCCTAATAGCTTGATACCAAGCATCCTCTGAATTTTCCACAAGAAGGCCCGTTTTCCCATCTATTACACAAGAGTTGTATGAAGAAATATCACTGTAGACACCGGCTATTCCTAAGGCAGAGTACTCCCTATATTTATTATTAGTCTTACATTCATTAAACTTGGTAACTGCCAAGGGTGCAAGCCCGATATCCCAGGCCCTGGATTCAAAAAAGGATCTGAATTCATCATAGTCACCGATGAAGGGGAAGGTATCAACATCATGGTCATCTTTGAGTTCCTCAGGACAAAATCCTATGAACTCAATGCGGATTCTCCCTCTGAATTCGGACAGAATTCTCTTCAGTGCAGGAGTCACGAAAGCGAAGTCTCCCTCTCGCTTCAGTGTGCCCATGAATCCAACGCGAATGACTCCAGCGGCCCTGTTCCTCAACACCGAATTCAACTCAGTTGGAACAGTTTGATAGGTGGGAAGCCTTACTGAACTAACATTCAGGTTGTTCGCTATATGAAAAAGATCTCCACTGTTGACAACGATGCAATCAGAGTCGGTGAACATTCGCGCATAAGGTAAATTATCCGTATCCGTGTGTATTACATTTTCACCTTCATGCTTCAACGCGAAATAATTATCATCAGTATAGAAAACAAAAGGTACTCCAAGGACATGTGACATTCGCAAAACATCATAAGAGTAATCATCGAAACATCTTATGCAGTATACAATATCTACACCTGCAATGTCTTGAATAGTAATCTGGGTAGGTGTAAAAACACGATAATCCACCAAATCTAGGTCAGCAAGGTAATTAAGAGGTATGCGTGCGACAATATGATAAGTGGGAATATTGTAATCAGGGCATATCACCAATACTTTTATTTTGGAAGATCTTTCCATTGAGATTTCAGTAAGTGTTTCGTATGCATTCTTTGTAAATTCGGAGTCGCATGTTGGTAGACCCCCATTCCTTGCCTCATTGAAAAGATCCTCAAAGCTTTCAATGTACTTCTCCTTAGAAAAATGACTCACTACCCTCTGCCTCGCCTTCTCAGACATTTCCTCAATCAAATGCGGGTTTGACAAGAAATCAACAATGCGCAAAGCCATCATCCTGGGAGTCTCCGTGATGAATCCGGTATGACCATCAAGTACAAGCTGCATGGTACCATTGTTTGGCGACGCAAGGATCGGCATCCCAGAAGCCATGGCCTCCAACACGGCAAGGGGCAGGCTCTCAGTTTCTGAACTGTTTGCATAAACAGTAAACGCGTTGATGTACTCGTTGATGTCAGTGCGAAAGTCTTCAATAGTCACATGTTTTTCAAGCCTATAACGTGTTACCATGTCCTTAATTTTCATTATGTATGATGGCTCACCCATTCCAACAATATTATATTTTACTCTTTCCAAAAAGACTGGGTTTATTTGTTTGAGAATGATAAGCGCTTCTATTACGAATTCTTGGCGCTTGTTTGGATTACAATGCCCAATTGAAACTATTTTGAGTTGTTCGTTATTTGATAATATTCGCTTTTTATAAGTATATTTATCAATATCGACTCCATTAAAAATGTAGCATGAGTTTTTGACAAAGTTACTCATATGCTCATGTAATAGCTTTGAACAACACACCATTTTATATGACATCTTACTCATAAGCTGATATATAAATTTCTTACTTTCATTAGTCATTTTTGAATAGATATTATCAACAAAAGGAGCGTGAACATGAAATACATGTGGCACTCTCGCAATCGCTGCTGCTATGGCGCCATCGAGGTTAACCGTCGTATTTGTAAATACAAGATCTATCTTGTTATCTCTAATGATATGAAGGATAGAGTCAACTTTATCCCTCATTGTTGGAATGATATCAATTATGTTCTTGCCACAAAAGCCTGTTGGAAACCACCAATAAAGAGGTAATCGATAGCATTTGAACCCATGAGCCTCCAACTTGTTTTTTAGAATGCTCTCTAATGGGAATATTATTACAGGGTTAAATTTATCTTTATTTATGCCCGTTACCAGCATTTCAAGACACACATCAATTCCAGCATAATCACCGGTAGGAGATATAAACAGTATATTCATATTGAGTATTCCTGATTTTTCCAAATATGTGTGAAAGATACTTCGTGACAATTACTCTATCAATATCAATTTATATGAACCAATCAAAAACATTAGTCATTAGAAGAACTGGCAATAATGCGTTGAAAAGCGGTGCATATAATACTAACAATCTCCTATTAATGGGATGTCATAACAAATTGAATCGTCCTTGTATCAGACGTCAATATCACACATGAAACTCCTTAGGGAAAGATTAGGATTATAGTAGGGGTCGTTGCGAAGGACATCACCCCATCTTCCAAACATTGTCTTAGTTTCACAAGGATTTGCGCCCGGGGTCCGCGTCGCCGACTCATGATGGTAAAGCTCCGCGTAGGGCGTGTATACCACCAGGTAGCCAGCCTGCCTCAGACGCAGACACAGATCTACATCATTAAAGGAGACAGCCAATCCCTCGTCGAATCCCCCCACCGCATCAAAAACAGCTCTGCGCATCATCATGGCAGCAGCAGACACCGCAGACAGGTTACGCACCACATGAGCCAAACCGAAGTAACCCATCTCCCCGGGTTTGAGCCGCTTGAAAACATGGCCCGCCACGGCCATGGATCCATCGGGGTCCATCCCAAGGACAATGCCCGCATGCTGGACCGATCCATTGGGGTAGAGGAGCTTGCAGCCCACTGCCCCCACTTCCCGCCGAAGGGCGTGCTCCAGCATGGACTCGATCCAATCGGGAGTGATGATCTCCACGTCGTTGTTCAGGAAGAGGAGAACATCCCCCTTGGCAAGTGCTACCGCAAAGTTGTTGAGCCTGGAAAAATTGAACGGTTCCTCATCATACCTGACGACTCTGTGGCCGAAGGATTGGAGGTATCCCAGGAGCCTTGGGTCAGATGAAAGGTTGTCCACGACCAGGATTTCGTAGTTCTTGTAAGTCGTTTTCGATTCGATGCTTTCGATGCAGTTCCTCAAAAGATTCAGCCGGTTCTTTGTGGGGATGACAATGGAGACAGCAGGATCCCCGGTCAGTCTGCGTCTCACCCGGAGAGTGCCGGGCCAGTGCCCCTCGACCACATCCCCTTGAATACCCCGTCTTGCCAGGGCCTCCGTGAGTGCGCGACGAAGCATCTTGGAGTTGCCGGCATCCACAAACTGGAAGCCCCTTTCATTATCCATTGCCGAGGCACTGCGATGGATCAGGACTCTGGGGATGTGAAAGATTTCATGGTCATGGAGGCATTCGGTGAACCTGAGGGTCAAATCATAGAGGTCGAAAGAATCGAGCTCAGCGGTCGCGCCGCAGACCTGGAGCATTTGATCCCCTGCGAATGCTGACAGGCTGCCGGTGTAAGGAAACGACATGAGGAGATCAGGGGACCAATCAGGCTTGAAAAAAGGACAGGCCCTAAGACCTTTGGCGTCTATTCTGTCCTCGTCGGAATAGACATACTTCACCTCAGGCCATTGATGCAGGACCCTGGCAATCTCTGAAAGAGCAAAGCGCGAAACAACATCTGAAGCGTTGATGAATAAGACGAAACTCCCGCCCAATCTGTTGCAGAAATCCTTTAAAAACCTCGCCAGGCCATGATTTTCAACAATGCAAGACGGGGACTTCGACATCATGCTATATTCATTTTGGACTTCACGATATGCGGCAGATTTGGCATTACAAATGAAGATAATGTCGAATTGATCACATACTTGATCGTTTAAAGATTGAATTGTTCTACCTAGTCCATGGACACTTTCATCACCTATCAATATAATCACAGCGAATCTTATCTCTTTACTTATTCCAATAATATTATACTCCGTATTCGCCAATCTCCGTTCATGTAGCTTTATCCAATTGGCATATCTACGGTTGGATATGCAATCTGAATCACTCAGAATTCCGTGAATCCATTGTCTTATATATGCGACAAGAATCTTTCCAAAATATCCAAAACCATGGTTCTTAACCACACCGTAAATTTTGTAGAGTTGAATTGCAAGACTGGCAGGACTCAGTTGGCTAGGCATTCCACGAATATCCGAGTTAGACGTCTGAAGAACCTCGATAGACTCAGTCACTCCGGGCACCGAGAGGAAAGGACCCATGGATCCCAGAACAGCCTGTACGGTGAGTGAAACGGGGGGTTCAACTGGAGGCCGCGGAACACTCTTCTTGGAACTGGCAGGCAATAGCCCATGAACCTCTCGGTAGCCGGTTCCCGCAATCTTGCGATCATATTGAAACACCTTTTCATGATCAACCGTCCGATGTTCACGAATCTTCCTGTGGACAAATCCTCCAGCCCCATTGCGTCTTTTCCCGCCTTCAAAAGGTTCCTCAGAGATAACAGCCTATGAAGACCGGTCCTCCAGTGATGACATTACTTCGATGTGGCATTCTCTGTGGTTGATCCTTGGTTTCGATAATCCTGCCTGAAGGCATCGCGATTATAAGGAATGGGAAGTGACGGGGAGTATTCAGCAACCCATCGAGAATACTAGCAAAGCAACTCAGCCTTGGTAACATACTCTATTGCGCTTGTTCCGCCAATGAAAAACTGAACCCGAGATCCTCCTCGAGTTGCATCAGGCACACGAGTCCGTCATGGTTCGGGAGGGGACCAAGGGTACCCGGATTCCGGCCTGAAAGTGAGATGGACCTTCAGTCCTCCACAAGTTCGCTCCCAGCGAGGGTAAAGTGAAGAGTCTCCTTGAGGGTTGGGCAGCAGGACGGGTCTTCCGGACCGTGAGTGATCATCTCAGTCACAATCCTACCAGATCTGATGCCAAAGGATTGCACGACCACCCTATCCCCAAGCACCGTTGATGCCACGTCCTGAGGGATCCCGTTCTTGTTGAGCACGGCTGATAATTGATAGAAGGAACCGGATCCCCCACTGTTATAGACCAGCAATACCACTGCGTCCTCTGAGCCGTCCTTATCCAGATCACCAAAAGCCACTCGGGACAGTCTGACATCCAAGAAGTTGTCACGGGATTTTCTCAGGAACCTTCCATTCTTCAGCTTTATGGTCTCCTCCTCGACACGGTATTTGGAATTCTGGAGGACTTCCATGCTGAGGCGGGACGACTGTGCCGAAGCCTCCGACCCGAGCAAACCCAAAACCACGCAGAACACGAAGAATGCACTCATTGCCGGTCTCTTCAAGAAATCCAATGTTGCGTTTTATCAGTGATGGCGGTTTCCATTAGACCATTCCCGGGCGCTGGATTGCTGTGGATGTATACAGGCTAGACAATTCGCGCTTGTTGATCAAGGGTATTGAGACTTTGGCGTTGGTGAGATTCGGCCGGACGTGAGGAAGCCCATGCAGTCTATGGAGAAGCCAGGCCCGCGCATACACCCTCCCCTCATGGTTTCAGGGTGCAAGCACATCTGCTTGGACAAAACAAATCCGTTCACTCCATCCTTTCGACAAAAGCCTTCAAACCATCGGATACTGCAAAATCTGCATCTGTGACTGCCCGTAGTTCTTCCAGGGTGATCTCGGGAGCAATCTCTTTCAAGATCATGTGTTGACCATCAAAGGCGAACAACCCCAATTCAGTCACCACCATGTCGCATTCATAGAATCCTGTTACGGGCAGGCTGCATTGGGCCACCAGTTTTGATTTGCCTTCCCTGGTGGTGTGCTGCATGCCGACTACCACTTGTTTGGCCCCGGTCACCAGATCCATGGCTCCACCAACCCCAAGCTGTTTCCCGTTGGGGATGATCCAATTTGCAATTGATCCTTCCTGATCCACTTGAAGGGCACCAATCACCGTCGCGTCCACGTGGCCGCCCCGGATCATCCCGAAGGACGTGGCGCTATCGAAATAACAACAACCAGGAGTTTCTGTCACCGGCTGCCGACCGGCATTGATGAGCTGGCGGTCGATCTTGTCCCTCTGCGCAATGGGGCCGACTCCCAGAATCCCGTTTTCGGCCTGGATGAAGATCTTGCTGCCTTGAGGGATGTAATTCGCCACCATCGTGGGGATACCAACCCCCAGATTGATCACGAGCTCTCGATTCTGCGCCACGAACTCCCTGGCTATCCTCCTCGCGATCCTTATTCTTGCCTGTTCCTCCGATAACTTGGGGGCCATTTCAACCTCTCGTGACAATGAGATCAACAAAGACGTGTGGGGTAACAATGCACTCAGGGTCCAACTCCCCCGCCGGGACAACCTCATCCACTTCGGCGATGGTGAGTTTGGCCGCCATGGCCATGAGCGGATTGAAGTTGCGTGCGGTCTTGTAGTAGACGAGGTTCCCCAGTTCATCTGCCTTGTGCGCCCTCACCAGGGCAACATCGGCAGGAATGGCGCGCTCCAGCACATAGGCCGTTCCATCGAAGGTCTTGGTCTCTTTATGCCTTGCGAGCTCGGTTCCAACAGAGGCGGCCGTATAGAATGCGGGTATGCCGACACCCGCCGCGCGGATGGCCTCGGCGAAGGTTCCCTGCGGCACGAGGGTCACCTCGATTTCTCCCCTGCTGAAGGCCTCGG
>CAZURN010000034.1:0-22400 GCA_964623165.1 uncultured Syntrophobacteraceae bacterium | reverse complement strand
GAAAAGTGGAACATACGCACGAAGATTCTTCTCTCCGTTGTTGCTGCGAGGAGTCTCATCTCGGGGTTGTTCATCCGGGCGGTCATCATCATGTGAATACGCACGACTC
This sequence comes from uncultured Syntrophobacteraceae bacterium, assembly GCA_964623165.1. Lineage (GTDB taxonomy): Bacteria > Desulfobacterota > Syntrophobacteria > Syntrophobacterales > Syntrophobacteraceae > JAAYUJ01. The sequence goes on along the minus strand of CAZURN010000034.1, from coordinate 22,291 downwards.
CAGTGGAACCAGGCTCCTCGTGACCCTGGGACTCAATTTGCTCATTCCCGTCGTGCAGGTCATCGGGGGCATTCAGGCCCGCAGCATGGCCCTCATCTCCGATGCCGCCCACAATTTCAGCGACTTCACGGCGGTTCTGATCGCCTACGTCGCCAACCGAGTCGCGAGGAAGGGTGCTTCGGCCGGCAACACGTTCGGATATCGGCGCGTGGAAGTCCTGGCTGCCTCAATAAATGTAGCTCTCTTGATCGGGGCTGCGGTCTTTATTGTGTACGAGGCCATCCACCGTCTGCACCATCCGGAGGCCGTTTCAGGTCGCCTTGTAGTATTGATCGGGGGAGTTGGTGTTCTTGGAAACGGGATTTCGGCCATGCTCCTCCACCGGGATGCGGGCCACAATCTCAACGTGCGGGGAGCCTTCCTCCACATGCTCGGGGACTTGCTCACCTCGGTGGTCGTGGTCCTGAACGGCATCATCCTGATGTTTAAGCCCTGGTACTGGCTCGATCCCATGCTGTCCGTGCTGATCGCTCTCTTCATCCTGAGGAACTGCTGGACGATACTCAAGGAAGCGACCGTCATTCTCATGAACGCCACGCCAAACGGTCTTGACATTTCCAGGGTAAAGACATTCCTGGAACAGATCCCCGGCATCAACGGGGTGCACTATCTCCACGCCTGGAATGTCTGCGCTTCCAGCGTGGCCTTCTCCTGTCACGTGGTGGTGCCGGACCAGCGCCTCAGCAGGCTCGATGCCCTCTCCGAGAAGATTCGAACCCAGTTGCTTCGCCATTTTGGCATCGACCATCCCGTCCTGCAGTTTGAAACCGCACCTTGCGGTGCAGGCAGCATGTTGTGCGAAGTCTCATGCGGGACTGCGGCGAGCGGAGCCCAAGGCTCTCCGACTTTGACGGAAAAGAACTCAAAGGGACCTTTGTTCAAAAAGCCGTTGAACTTTTGGGTCAGACTGATTCTGGGTGTGATCTTCATCATCGCAAGCTTTGACAAGATCCTCAATCCTGCCGCCTTTGCCCAAGCCATCTTCAACTACCAGATCCTTCCCGATCATCTCATCAACATCATGTCCATCATTCTTCCGTGGCTGGAAATTTTGCTCGGTGTCTTCCTGTTGTTCGGCTTGTGGCTTCCTGGAACCGTCACATTGACGAATGCCCTGCTGATCAGCTTCCTTGGTGCCCTCGTCTTCAATGTGGCCCGGGGTCTGGACGTCCACTGCGGTTGTTTCAGCACCAGCGCCACAGGGGATCCCGCCACTGCCTGGTACCTAGTCCGCGACACGGCGTTTCTTCTTCTGGGAGGTTATCTTTTCTACAGGAACGTCATTGGAGCCGCGCATCAGTCCGCTGTTCGGCACCCTGAGTGAGACCCGCGCTGCATGAAGTTTCAGAGACCTCTGGAGGGGAAATGAAGAAGAATGATTGGAAGTATCTCATCGATGCACTGTTGTTTGTGGACATCTGCTCCATTGCCGTCATTGGGTTGCTTCTGGCTTTCGTCATTCCAAGCGGCGGAGGAGCCGGCGTGTCGAAATATTTTCTGGGACTGCACAGACATGACTGGGGAGACATTCATCTCTACCTCTCCCTGTTCTTGCTTCTGCTGCTGACCCTCCACATCTGGCTTAATTGGGGCTGGGTGATCAATTCGACGAGAGGCTATTTTGGAGAGAAGTCGAAGAAGGTTCTTTGGGCGTTGTCTGGCGCTTGGATCGCGGTCCTGGTCCTAGCTTATACATTTTTCAGGCTTTGAGGGACAGGGGCCGCACACGCAGAAGCCGAATTCAGGAACGCAAGATAAAAGCGGGGGACCTGCCGAAACATGGAGAGAACAAAGCTCAAACTCATTTTCGGAATCCTGGGTGTTGCAGTCGCGGCCGCCGCCGGGCTGGCCGATCACGTCCATTGGCTTGCAGCCCTCTGCGGCGGGTTATTCAGCAACTGCAGCGAGGCGGGTCAATTCGCCCTTTTTGGGGTTCCCCTGTGGGCCTGGGGAATAGGCTACTACCTTATCCTCATCGGGTTGATCTTTATCAGGGGACAGCTCGTTTCCGCCTGGGTCGCGGTTGGTTTCGGGGTCGAGCTCACCCTCGCTTGGATCATGATCACCGCGAGAATCAACTGCGTGTTTTGCCTGGCCAATCTTCTCATCATCGTACTGATTCTGATGTCCTCCTTTGAAAGAAGCCGGTTCTGGCAGACTCTTGCGGTGACCTCGCTCATCTGCATCCTCTCCGCACTGCTGATCCCCTCGCAAAATGAGCTTTCGGCTTCCCAGTTCGAGAGCTGGGACCAGATGGTTGTTGCGAGGGTGAAAGCACGCGAGATCACCGCGGGCGAACTGATACTCCCCATTGTCAGCGAGCTCCAGGAACTGGAAAACAAGATCTATCAGAAGAAGAAAGAGCGTCTGGAACGGATGATTGCCGAAGTGCTGTTCCAGGACGAGGCCAGCCGGAGGGGAATCACCGTTCAGGAACTGGTGAACGAACTGCTTCCGCAGGAGGATTTCGAGGTGAGCAACGCGGAAGTGGAACGCTACTATCTGGAAAATCAAAGCAGGTGGCAGAACTGGGCAGGGTCGATCGATCAGCTCAAAAAGAGGGCTGAGAACTTACTGGTCCAGGAAAGATTCGTCCGCAAGATGGTGGAAAAGAGCCGGACACTTCCCGGTGGTGATGATGTGGCCATCTTCCTCAAGGAGCCGGAACCGCCGACCATCCAGGTGAGCATCGGCAGTGATCCGACCTGGGGGCCCAGCAATGCCCCGGTGACGGTCATCGAGTTTTCCGACTACGAATGCCCCATGTGCCGTAAGACGCACGAGACAATCAAAACCGTCAGGGAAACCTACAAGGGGCAGATCCGATGGGTTTTCAAGGACTTTCCCCTCAAGATGCACCGGTGGGCCAAGAAGGCTGCGGAGGCTGCCCGGTGCGCCGATGATCAGGGAAAATTCTGGGAATACCAGGATCTCTTGTATGCCGGCAATCGAGAGCTTCAAGTCGATCAGTTGAAGACTCATGCGAAGGAAATTGGACTGAATGCGGAACAATTCGATGCGTGCCTTGAAGGTGGAAAGTTCCAGGCGCAGATCGACAACGGCGTAGAGGTCGCCAGAAGGACGGGAATTCATGCAACTCCCACTTTCGTGATCAATGGGAAGTATCATCCAGGAGCCCCAACCGCTGAAAATTTTAAGGCTTTGATCGATACAGAGCTCAAGAAGACTCCCCAGCAGCACAGGTGATTCCCTCCCCGGGAAGTACTGCTCCCACTGCATTCGTGGGTTCCCAGGGAGTGAGGAGAAGGAGCCAGGGAGAAGGATAAGTCGTCAGTGAGTTCCTTTTTGGGGTTCCTTTCAGGGGGCTGACAGGGCTAGATGGTGCGCAAAACGGTCGAATCGAGGGAGTGCCAAGTGAAAAGATGTGCAGTGCTCATAGTGGTGACGGTTCTCATGTTTGTTTCCATTGATACGTGTCGCGCTCAGGACGCGTCTTCACCCCAGCAGATCCCCGTGAAAGGCATGGTGACCATGGTGGACGTCGGTGCCGACAAGTGCATCCCCTGCAAGATGATGGCACCCATCCTCAAGGAGGTTGAAGACGAGTACAAAGGGAAAGCGGCCATCGCTTTCGTCGATGTTTGGAAATTCCCGGAACAGGCTAACAAATTTAGCATCCAGGTCATTCCGACCCAAATCTTCTATGACAAAAGCGGCATGGAAGCGCTCCGCTACGAGGGGTTCATGGACAAGGAGAAAATCGTTGCCGTCCTTGAAAATCTCGGAGTCAAGAAATAGCCTGATAGGGTTTCTCATGGACTGGCCTACACCCAGGGGTGAGGCATCGTGTGGGGAGGGAGCATGGTAGTTTCCATTACGGATGAAGAGTTGGTACGCATGAAGATGATCGTTCTGGATAGAGACGAAAAGGAGGCCCTCACCTTGATCAAGGAACTCCTCAAGCGTCTCGAGCAGCAAAAGAACCTGGGCTTGAAGTCCCATCTGGATTAGCCGGTGGGCTTGTCTGCGCACTAAATTTGGAGTGCTAGAGCAAAGAGTATGCGGGCAGGGATTGTATTGCATGGTGGCTTCGCGGAAGGCCGTTTTCAGCGGGAGGACAAGAATGGAAGACAAGTCTCTGGGTTTTATCGGTGCCGGTCGCATTGCGAAGATCCTGCTGGGAGGTTTGAGAAGAGCGGGAAAGCTGCCCTCAAAGATCGTTGTGAGTGACACCAGTGAAGACATCCTGAACAGACTGAAGCAGGATTTTGCTGAAATCGATGCCGTTCCAAACGGGAATCACCAGGCCGCAAGACAGGACGTGGTCTTTATCGCGCTGCATCCGCCGGTCATGGGCAATGTTTTGACCGAGATTCGATCAGACCTGCATCCGTCTTCGGTCCTTGTGTCTCTTGCCCCAAAGCTGAGCACGGGAAAGATTTCGGAGCTGCTTGGCGGATTTCAGCGGATTGTTCGAATGATTCCCAACGCCCCGTCCATCATCAACGAAGGATACAACCCGGTCGTTTTTCACCCTGCTTTGGCCGGAGCCGACAAGGAAGCATTGCTCGCCATGTTCCAAGTTCTGGGGGACTCGCCTGAAATAACTGAAGAAAAACTTGAATCATACGCCATTCTCACGGCCATGGGGCCGACCTACCTTTGGTTTCAGCTCTATGAATTGCAGCACCTCGGCCGTGAATTCGGACTGACTGCCCAGGAACTGCATGAGGGAATACCCGGGATGGTAACCGGAACCGTCAAGACGATGTTTGAATCCGGACTTTCACCGGAAGAGGTCATGGATCTCATCCCGGTGAAACCCTTGGGAGAGGAAGAGGCAAACATAAAGAGTGTTTACCGCTCTAAGCTTGCCGCTCTCCACCAGAAGTTGAAATCATAGTCCTGGAACATGCTTCGCTGAGAAGCGCTTCTCCCTGATCCGGAGATCAATAATGCAAGACGGCACCCCTGAAATCCTGGCTCGTGCCATCATCGAGGCTTGTGCAGATTGCGACATCTGCAGATTCCTCATGGAGGACACGCCCTGCCTGGTATTTCCCGAATTATACAGACTCTACGACAAGGAGGTTGAGAAGCGGGGGCAAATCGCGGCCGAAGAACTGCGCGGGTTGGTGGATTTGTGCAACTTCTGCGCGCTCTGCCCGTGCCCGAACATACGCGCTGACATCATGAAAGCCAAACACGCGTTCGTCAGCCGAGATGGACTCAAACCGGGTATCCGGCTATTGGAAGACGTAGAGCGGGTCGCCAGGGTTTGCGGGGCCTATCCGCAACTGACAAACCTGCTGCTCTCCAGGAACCTCAGTGGTAACTTCGTGAAGCGAATGGCGGGAATTCATGAGAAACGGAGACTCCCCCGGTTTCCCAAAGGAAATTTCCCTGCATGGGCCAGGAAACAGGGGCTTCATAACAAGGGAAAGGCGAAGGGAAGAAAGGTTGCCTATTTCGCGGGCTGCACGGGACAATACCTTTTTCCCGAGGTACCCATGGCCGTCGTCGATGTTTTTCGGCGAAACGGCATCGAGGTCTTCCGCCCGGAACAGAAGTGCTGTGGAATGCCGAGTCTCCTCGAAGGTGACCTGAAACTCACGCTGGGTTTCGCCGCCTTCAACCTGGATCGGCTCTCTGAAGCGGTGGATGCAGGCTGCGACATTGTATGCTCATGTCCCACATGTGGGTACATGCTCAAGCATGTGTTGAGTGAAGGGGCGTTTTACACGGAAGCGTATCGAGAAGCGGCCGGTTCTCGTGAAGAAGGATCCAGTGAACCGGACGCGCCGCGGGAAGCAGCTCGCCCAGGGCCGGCCTCATTCAGTGCGTCGATCATGGATGACCTCTTCAGCGATGAAGGCTACTTTGCCTCCCTGGACGCAATGAAACGGATCAAGGTCGCCACGCACACCTTCGATCTCGGAGAATACCTGCGGGACCTCCTGAACGCCGGGGAACTCAACCAGAACCTGGGTCCGGTGCGGTCACGCATTGCGTATTACCCCCCTTGTCACTTGCGGGAACAAAAGATCGGAGAACCTTTTGCGGACCTGTTGAGCCTGGTGCCAGGGATCTCCATGGAGCGGATCGACGGCGCCTTCCATTGCTGCGGCATTGCCGGGATCATGGGGTTCAAGGAGGACTTTTACCAGGTGTCCGTTGAGATGGGGAGGCGCTTGATGGAAAGAATCAAGACGATTCATCCCGAGAGACTCGCGACCGACTGCCTCAGTTGCCGGATCCAGTTCGATCAGCTCATCCCCCACCAGCAGGTATTGCACCCCGTTGAGATCCTCCGTGAATCCTACTCAAGTTACAGAACAACCTGATGAGCAATACTCCGAGTGCAAATCTGGGCCTCAAGGGGATGAGGAAAGCGAATCCTCTGCAGTTAGCCGATTGCACCGCGCTTCATTGATCCATAACGAGTGCGTCACGTCATGATTTGCAGCAAGGGGGCGGGCATGGGTCTTGCAATCGTGAAAGAGGCGGTGGAGCGTCACGGGGGGAAGGTGTGGGTGGAATCAGGGCATGGAAAGGGCACGACATTCTCATCTCGATCGCAAAGGATCTGTGATGGGTCTGATGCGTTTGATGTATGAAAGAGCTTGGTGCGTAATTGGAAACTGAGGGCCGTCATATGGAGGATGAGGAGCAAAGCCGCGGTTCTTCGACAGACGCCATTTGGCCCGTGTGCACCAGTCGAAACCAGTCCTCGGCCTGCTGTGCCATACTGGACAGTATTACCGACGGCGTTTTCGCCGTCGACCGGGACGGGAAGATCATTTCCTTTTTCAACCGGGCAGCGGAAGAAATCACCGGGTTCAGCGCCAAAGAGGCGGTCGGGCATTACTGTTTCGACATCTTCCGCTCCGCTGCCTGTCAGACCAGGTGCCCACTGAAGCAGACCATGGCCACGGGAAAACCCGTCTATGACTTCCCGACTGTCATCATCAACAGAGCCGGAGCGGAGGTTTCGGTCAACATCACCACCGCTCTGATCCGGGATGACGAGGGGCAAGTGGTGGGCGGTGTCGAGATCTTCAGGGACCTGTCGGTCCTCGAGACTCTTAGAAGCGTCATTTCCGGAAGATACCGTCTGGGTGATCTCATCAGTAAGAACCACCGCATGCAGGAGATATTCGAAATTCTGCCGGACGTGGCCGAGAGCGACAGCAGCCTCCTGATTCAGGGGCCGAGCGGGTCGGGCAAGGAGGTCCTGGCCACTTCGATTCACCAGTTGAGCCCCAGAAAAGACAAACCCTTTGTCAAGATCAACTGCGGAGCCATTCCTGACACCCTGCTGGAATCCGAGCTTTTCGGTTATTTGAAGGGTGCCTTCACGGATGCGCGGAGGGACAAACCGGGGCGGTTCCGGTTGGCCGATCGCGGGACGGTGTTCCTGGACGAGATAGGCGATACGTCTCCGGCTCTTCAGGTCAAGCTCCTCAGAGTGCTCGAAGAAAAGCAGTTCGTTCCACTTGGTGCAACCACCCCGGTGAAGGTGAATGTTCGGATCATCGCCGCCAGCCACAAGAATCTAGAAAGATTGGTGGAAATGGGACGTTTTCGCGACGATCTCTATTACCGCCTGAACATCATAAAGATCGATCTTCCCCCGCTGTGTGAAAGGAGAGAGGACATTCCCCTTCTCATCGAACATTTTATGTTGAAGCTCAAATCACTGAAAGGGAAAGGCGTTTCCGGCGTCTCCGAAGACGTGCTGGATCTTCTTATGAACTATCACTTTCCGGGCAATGTCAGGGAACTGGAGAACATTCTGGAACACGCCTATGTGCTCTGCAGGGGGCCGGTCATCGAAAGGAAATATTTGCCTCTGGATTTCCTTGAGAAGGCAAAGCGGCACGACCCTGCGAAAACGTCCGTGAATCTGTTGGACTCCTCCGAGGCAAGAGTGATTCGGCACGTGATCGAAAAGCACCAAGGTTGCAGGGTTTCCGCAGCCCGTGAGCTCGGCATGAGCCGTTCCACACTGTGGCGCAAGATCAGGAAATACCACCTGGCTGGGTCGTAACCGCCAGAGCCGTATATCCCGGTGTTTCAGATTTGAAACGGTGGCATTGAAACAGTCTCAATCCTGCTGCACTTCTCCGTATCTCTCTTCCCTAATACGACCTGTAATTAATGGATATTCAAAAATAATATTGATATTGCCCTAGGAATTCCCGTGGCATGCGAATTGCCCCGGGCAAGAAGTGAAACGGGGCGAGGGAGAGAGCCATGACAATAGCGATACCGTTATTCGGCGAACGGGTTTCTCCCCATTTCTCAACAGCGCCGGAACTGCTTGTCGTTCTGGCTGGGGAGCAGAGCATCCGGACCATGATGCGATTCCATTTCTCGCAGGCGTCCCTGTCCGAAAAGAAAAGGAAAATACTGTCCCTCGGTGTGGAGATATTGGTCTGTGGTGGAATCGACAGGGCGACTCGTGGATGGTTCGAGAAAAGGGGAATTCGTGTAATTCCCAACGCCGTGGGTGAAGCCGAGGAAGTCCTCGCCAACCGCCTGGGCCTTTCGAATGCTGCGACTTGGGGGAAGACAGAGGCGACGTAGAGCACATGGAAGGTACTCGCAGATAGAGGGAAAACCCGCATGGCCAGCGAAACGAGGAAACAGCTTGAGGAATGCTTCCAACTGCGGGCAGCCATCGAGGCAGAGTATCTACGGGGCCAACTCAGCAGGGAGGAGTTTCACTGTGACCTGGATTCCCGATATCGGCGGACAGAGAGATTGCGTTGTCGGTTGGAGGCGTTGCCACGCACGGTTCGCGACTTTGCCGGGTTCATAAATGCTGTCGCAGTCCCCGATGAAGATATCAGGCTCTTCCTGCAACGGGTTCTCCGAGATCCCGAATATTTCACGGACCTTGCGGGTCTTCAATTGCCGGAAATGATCAAGAAGATCGATGGATGCGCCGCGGACTGCGGAGTAGACGCGTCGAACATCGACCGGCTGCTGGCAAGAGCACGCTTCATCGGTATTCTAGATTCCGGATTCCGGTTGAAGGAGCATTTCCAGGGTGTCATATCGGCGTACCTGACGATGCCAATTGAAAGGGCCGAAACGCAAGCATCGTCTTTGTTTTCAAGAATCGCCCCCCTTTTGAAAGGAACTCGAACCATGAAGTATGAAGAGATTAAAACCGTGATACTGGAACTGGATGATCAGGACCGGAAGCGTTTGATTGCCGAAGTGTTGCCTACAGTGCTTGAGGCTGGGGATAGCCATGAGGCTTACTTCGCCAAGCTGAAAACGTTCTTGGATGAGGCAGCGGTAAGGGACTACGAAGAGCAACACATGGGCAGCATCTAACCCATCACCGTGGCTGGTTTCGTTGTCAGGCAATCATTATCGCGGAGCAGATCGTGGCTTGCTGTCGACAGCCCGAACCCTGTCCTGGAGAGCGAGAGCAAAGTGTGAAAGCGTCATGGATTCCCTGCCGAGATTGTACGAATCCAAAAGAATTGAAAGGGTGAGAGGATCTAAAGCCACGGAAGGCATGGTGCGACATGGCCACTCATCAGCAACGTCTGCGAAGAGGACCGGGAGGCAGCTGGAAAGGAGGACATGATGAAAGTTGAACAGGCAAGCATTCCTGATCGAACTGTACGAAACAGCCTTTCCTTCTTTCATTCTCTTCTGGGCGACTATCAACCACGTGACTTTGCCGTGCGCCTCTGGGACGGGACGGTCTGGGAGCCCGAACCGGGACACCCTGCCCGCTTCACGCTCGTCATCCGGCACCCAGGTGCGCTGCGCCGGATGTTCTGGCTGCCGAATGAGGTCACAATGGGTGAGGCCTACATCTATGACGACTTCGATGTCGAAGGGGACATGGAAGGGATTTTCGCGTTGCGGGATCACATTGCCAACCCGCGATTGGGTGTCAACCGATGGCTGTGCTGTGCCAAATTGCTGCTGAGTCTTCCGCGCAACGGGCACCGGCAGCTCGCCAGCTGTCGTCAGCCTGCGCGGTTGAGCGGCAGTCGGCATTCCACAGAGCGTGACCAAAAGGCGGTTTGTTACCATTACGATGTTTCCAATGATTTCTACTCCTTGTGGCTCGACAGGGGGATGGTTTATTCATGTGGTTATTTCGAAAACCCGGACGATGATCTGGATGAGGCACAAGAGAGAAAACTCGACTATATCTGCCGGAAACTCCGCCTGCGCGCCGGTGAGCGTCTGCTTGACATCGGCTGCGGTTGGGGTGGGCTCGTGATGCATGCCGCGCGTAATTACGATGTCGAGGCGCTTGGGATCACCCTCAGTCAACCGCAGGCTGAACTGGCAAACAAGCGCATCTATGAGGAAGGGCTGTCTGATCGCTGCCGGGTCGACGTCCGTGACTACCGGGAAGTCAATGAACCCGGTCGCTACGACAAACTGGTGAGCGTGGGCATGTTCGAACACGTGGGCGAGTCCCGGCTCTCTGACTATTTCTCGCATGCATGGCGCTTGTTGCGGCCCGCGGGGGTCTTTCTCAACCATGGCATCGCCCGTTCTATCTCGGACCTGAGAAGGGTCGGACCCAGTTTCGTTGACACTTACGTCTTCCCGGACAGTGAACTCCTTCCCATCAGCACCGCACTTCGAGTTGCCGAGACAAGCGGTTTCGAGGTGCGCGACGTGGAGAGCCTTCGGGAACACTACGCCCTCACTCTGCGCCACTGGGTCAAGAGGCTGGAGGCAAAGAAGGACGAGGTTTGCCGAACTGCGGATGAAGTGGTCTACCGCATATGGCGGCTCTACATGTCCGGATCGGCACACGGATTTGAAACTGGAAAGATCAACGTTTACCAGGTGCTGCTGACCAAGACGGACCGGGGCAAAAGCGGGCTGCCGCTGACCCGCGCCGATTGGTACAATGCAAGAAGACTGCTTTCACGAGGCAATTGACTACGTGGGGCAGGCTTCCCCGCCCGCCCCGCAGAACCATCCGCCCCTGGAAATCCCGCCGAAACAACCCCTTCCCGCCCGCAGAAATTTGTTGACCTGCATAACACATTGGGCTACGATGCATCCACTATCAATGCATAGGTCCACCTCTTAGAGGAGTTCAATCTCACCCATGAAATATGAAACGCAGGATTATTGGAACAGCCTCATCAAGATGAGCCTTTCACGGTTCTTCATTCTCCACGTGCTGCACCAGCAACCCGTGCACGGCTATGAAATCGCAAAGCAGGTGGCCGCAATCACCAAGGGCTGCTGTGCTCCCACGGAGGGCAGTCTCTACCCTGTGCTCAAGGAATTCCTCGAGGCCGGGTTGGTCGATGCGGTTTCCGAAGTGGTCGCCGGCCGCGAGCGCAAAGTCTACACCCTGACCTCCGAGGGGGAAAGGGCTTATGAGATGGCAGCCGGGGCCTGGGGAGAAGTGGCTGAATACATTCTCGGTGCGATCGATCCCGGCAGCCGGCGAATTTCGGATCCTGAACAGACAGGCAAGAAGTAAGGAGGACTGCATGCAATTCGACACGAACACCCTGATCACCGCCGGCGAATACTTTCTCTTCATTTCCGCCGAACTGCTCGTGCTCTTTGTGGCCATTTCATTTCTCGTGGCCTTGCTTCAGGAGTTCGTACCCAAGGAGACCGTGCAACGTGTCCTGAGCAAGCCCAACAAGTGGCTGGGAAATATCCTCGGGGCTGCACTGGGCGCGGCAACCCCTTTCTGTTCATGTTCCACCATTCCCATCCTGGCAGGCCTCCTTGACAGTGGAGCGCCCTTCGGGGCCTCCATGTCGTTTCTCATTGCATCGCCTTTGCTCAACCCCGTCATCCTCAGTCTGTTCCTCGCCATGATGGGCTGGAAGGTGACGGTCATCTATACGGCATTGACCTTCGTGGCAGCCGTTCTCATCGGTGCGGCATTGGAGCGCCTTGGACTCGCCGGAGACTACAAGACGACCAGGCTGCAGATGGCGGGCTGCTGCGCCTGCGATTGTGCAAGCCAGGGAATGATCGAAATCGTGAGACCTTTGACCAGAAATGAGAAATTCAGACGTGCGGGGAGTCAGACCTGGACGCTTTTCCGCCAGGTTCTTCCGTACCTGCTCATTGGTGCCGGCATTGGTTCGTTCATTTATGGTTTTGTACCGGAGGAATTCATCGTCAAGGTGGCTGGCCCGGACAACCCCCTCGCCATTCCCATTGCCGCAGCCGTCGGAGTTCCCATGTATATCCGGGTTGAAACCATGATCCCCATCGCTTCGGTGCTCATGGCCAAGGGCATGAGCCTCGGGGCGGTGATGGCGCTCATCATCGGCGGTGCGGGGGCGAGCATCCCCGAGATCACGCTCCTTGCGTCCATCTTCAAACCTCGGCTGGTGGCCGCTTTCACTCTAACCATCCTGGTTGTGGCTGCCGTGTCAGGCTATTTTTTTCAGGTGCTTCAGCCTGCCCTGTGAGACCCTGAAGGGAGGAATTGGCGAATTCATTGCGGGGAAGTTCTGCCAAACTGGATCAGACGGGCTTCCCTGGCTAATCGTTGAACATCCTCCGCGATCCCCGACAACAGAACAGCGGAGGGCATGGAAAAACCGTCCAAACACGGGCCTCCGTGTCCTCCGCCTTGTCCTCTACGCTGAGTCCTTTACTTTTCGTGATCTTCCGGTGTTCCGCAGATTGACAGCGGGGAGTGACCGATCAAGAACCGAGAATCTTCCCAACCTCGTTGACAATCCTGTTTATCTGGATACTTCCGGCAAATCTTGGGTCTCCGTCGATGACAATCAGCGGTGAGGGATACTTTCCGGTGATCAGAAGCCTTCCGGCATCGCTGAGTTTCTCCTCGGGCGTGATGAGCAGGTCGACATACTCCAGACTCACCTGCCCCGGGTATGCCGCTTCCAATGATTCCTTCAGTTCGTTACTCTTCTCCCGGATCGAAAAATACTCGGGACCGCAGGTGGACGGGCCACAGCAGCTGCAACCCGAATTCAGCCCAGGATAGTCAAGAACGCGCACCTTCACAAAATCTCTCCTTGCCATTCGACCTTTCTCCTCTTGAGAATGACTGGCTACCCACGGCACTCCGGAACATCCGAAGGTCATGGGTAGCCGATGGTATGCCTTGAATCAAGAATGGAAGATTTCAGATTGGAGGAACTTCACATCCACCTTCAAGCCCTTTTCTGCTCTTTGCAGAGCTCTTTGGGATCAGATCCAAGGATCACTTGCAGCCTTTCTGCATCTTTATGGGACTCAGGGGTATCGGCAAGAGATCGATGGACCCAGGCGATCGCCTCTCGGACCACCGCAGGAGCATCTTCTCCGGCCAGGCGGTAGTACATCCAGCGCCCATCCTTTCGATCCTCGACGAGGCGTGCTTGCTTCAGGATGAAAAGGTGCTTGGAAACCGTCGACGGTGCCAATTCAAGAAGCTCGATAATCTGGCAGACGCACAGTTCGCGGTCTTCCAGCGCGAGCAGTATGCTCACGCGGTTCTGGTCAGCCAGGGCCTTGGTGATGGCCATGAAGTCACGCACAAGCATCTCCTATATTTCGCCACGCAACGAATTATATGGCGGCGATCAGCGGTCAGTCAACCGGGAAACCCTCCTCGAACCGTGATCATCCTTTGATTCCTGAAGACTTGTTGCTACAATGGTCATAGGAGGTGAATCCATGCAACTGGGGGAATACGGAACTTGAAAAACAAGCTGACGCATTACTTTTCAATAGCCAAGAAAGGCGCACGGAGGTTTTCCGGTCCGTTGACGGGATCATTGAGCAACAGGCATTGAAGGGGGCTGACCGCACGCATCTCTCGACCGCACTGTGGCTCAAGGAAGTGATGGATGTTGTATTCGTGGCTTCCGATCTGGAATTGCTCAAAGCGAGCAGAAGCAGAAAAGCTCAAAACAGTCAATCCTCAACTGTAGCCCTCAAGTGGGATGGTCTCGTCCAAATCCATTTCCCCGTTCCCCAGGAACGCTCGTTGCCTTGAGATTGTCTTCAGGGTTCCCCACGGAACGAACTCGCCCTCCAGAAGAAGTGCCCGAGTCCCTGGCCCCCGGGCCCGCCAACTTTGTGCGAAGTTGTCCAGAGGGAAAGATCTCGTTCCAAAGACCTGTCGGATTCAGCGCCTTCTCCTGGTTCCATTCTTCAGCGTGGACCCCGCAGCGGGAGCAACCGATGCAATCCATTCTCGCACTGAGTCGTCGAGTCACCAACTGGCATGGTTTCTTGATTGTCCTGGCGCTCATTTCAGCGTCCACATGCAACAGAGATACCGGCGTCCGAACCGTCGATTTTGAAAAGAAAATTCCGGCGGTTCGGCCGGAAAAGGCTTCTCTCAAACAGCCGTCGCTCAGAGTGGCGGTGGGAGCCATGGTTTCTCCTAAAGAGACCCTCATCCATTACCGGAATCTCCTTGACTATCTGGCCGACAGACTGGGGAGAGAAGGGGAGCTCATCCAGCGAAAGACTTACGGGGAGGTCAACGAACTCATCAAGAAAGGCGAAATCGACGTGGCCTTCATCTGTTCAGGCCCCTACGCCATGGGAAAGCAAAAGTATGGGTTTGAGCTCCTCGCGACTCCGGAGGTTCAGGGAAGTCACTTCTACCATTCCTACCTGATCGTGAACAGGAACAGTTCCATCCAGCGTCTGGAGGACCTCAGGGGGCGGGTCTTCGCATTCACCGATCCCGACTCGCATACCGGCAGGCTGGTCCCGACCCAGTGGCTGATGGAGATCAACGAGAAGCCGGAGACCTTCTTCGGAAAGGTGATCACCACGTACAGCCATGACAATTCGATCCTGGCCGTGGCAAAGGGGTTGGTGGACGGGGCTGCGGTGGACAGCCTCATCTGGGAATTCTACCAGCGCAAGAACCCCTCGCTGACCTCTGCGACACGAGTTATACGAAAGTCGGAACCTTTCGGCATCCCTCCCGTCGTGACATCCAAAACCCTCGATCAGAGTCTGAAGGATTCGGTTCGAAGTATCCTCCTCGCCATGCATGAAGACCACGAGGGGAAGAAGATCTTACAGGGACTCATGATCGACCGGTTCGCTTTTCCCCGGGAAGAATGGTACGACAGCATCAGACAACTGGACGGAAAACTGGCAGTCACAGAGTGACAGCGACTTGGAGTGGGCATGGCACTTGGAAGTTTGAAGGGAAAGCTGCTGGTGGGAGTGTGTATCCTTGTGATCTGCAGTGGGGTTCTCATTTCCCTGGTGGTCACCCACCGCTACAGTCGCAACCTTCATGAGGCTCTCTCCGCCCAGGCTCAGTATCTCGCCAACGCCATTTCCCTGCAAACGGCCGACATGGTCCTCACCAATGATCTGGTCGCTCTCCAAAAACTGCTGGACCATCAGTTGAGCAGTCATCCGTCGCTCTCTTATCTTTTCATTCTTAAGGACGCGCGGATTCTCGCTCACACCTTTCAAGGGGGTGTTCCACTGGAACTGCTTGACGCCAACGAACCTGTTTCCGAAAGCTGGTCGAATCTGCGCGAGATTGTTTCCACCAGAGGCGACTACTACCTGGATGTGGCCGTTCCCATATTCCAAGGCAAGGCCGGAACCCTGCGGCTTGGTTTCTCCGAAAACGTTTACAGGGCGGAGATTGCACGGCTATGGGCTCAAATCGGCCTCCTCACCCTGGCGATCCTCCTCCTTGCCATTCTGGGGGGGCTCCTCTTTGTGAGACGGATTACCGGCCCGCTGATGGAACTCGCACGGGCTGCCGACAGGGTGAACCGAGGGGAGCCGTATCTGCCGGTCAGCGTCAAAGCTCAGGATGAAGTGGCTGCTATGGCGAATTCCTTCAATAACATGGTCGAGAGGCTGCAGAGTTACACCAGGCGCCTTGAAGACCAGTCGGCGGAACTCGACCGCGCCCATCGGCAGACGCGTTCCTTCTGCGGGATTGTTCAGGAAATTGGCTCACTGCAAACCCTGAGAGAGATAGGGACCTACCTCATCACCACCTTCAAATCCATCCTTGGACCGATCCAGATGGCTTTTCTGATGCTGAACGACAGTCGAGACACCCTCTTTCTCACAAGGGAGCACCAGGCCGTGGAACTCAAGGATCCAGGACTGATCCAGGGGGTCTCCGCTTTTCTGGATGGTCGTGACGTGGCGGAGCCAAGCACCTTCACGGGCAGTTCCCGTCCAATGCCTCTCCTGATCTCCGAAGTCCTGCAACTTGGGGATGTCCATGTGACAATCCCTCTCGTTCATGAAAAGGGAACTTTTGGCGTCCTTTTTGTCTGTTGCTCCGGGGGATGCCGCTGCGCGGCAGAGGACATTCATCTGGTGGGCACGGTGCTCAATCAGTCCACAAGGGTTCTCAGGCGGGCAATGCTGCACGAGGAGGAAATCAGGGAACTGCAAAGCCGCCTGCAGGCCCGCACGGAGTTTTGCGGCATCCTTTCAAAGAACCCCAGGATGCAGTCCATATTCAGTCTCATCGAAGACATCGCCCCAACGGACGCAACCGTTCTTATCCAGGGAGAGAGCGGAACGGGAAAGGAACTCGTTGCCAGGGCCATTCACGAAAAGAGCGGCAGAAATGGCAAAGCCTTCATCGTGATCGACTGCTCCGCGTATCCGTCGACATTGCTTGAGAGCGAGCTTTTCGGCCATGAGAAAGGAGCCTTCACCGGAGCCATACGGCAGAAATCAGGGAGGTTCGAACAGGCGGATGGTGGTACCGTCTTCCTGGATGAGATCGGAGAGATCCCGCTCCCGGCCCAGATCAAGCTGCTGAGGGTCCTTCAGACACATCAGTTTGAAAGGCTGGGAGGTGAACAGACACTCTCTATGAATCTCCGTGTCATTGCAGCCACCAACAGGAATTTGCTGGATGAGGTAAAACGGGGGCACTTTCGAGAGGACCTCTACTACCGGCTGAACGTCATTCCCATCCAGTTGCCGCCTCTCAGGGAACGCCGAAACGATATCCCTATGCTCGCCAGGCACTTTCTCAGGCGTTTTGCCGCTGAACACGGGAAGAAGATTGAAGGATTAAGCCCTGAGAGCATGGGGCTCCTGTTGGATTACCCCTGGCCGGGAAACGTTCGCGAATTGGAAAACACCCTCGAGCACGCCGTGGTCCTGGTCAAGAGTGGGCGCATAGGGCCCGTACACCTCCCATCGGCGCTCCATGCCTTCGCCTCATCATCGCAGATCGCCAAGCCCTCGACCATGGCCGAGAATGAGAGCAGGCTGCTCCAGGCGACCATGGAAGACTGCGGCTGGAACAAGAGAGAAGCGGCGCGCCGCCTTGGAATCAGCCGCAGCACACTCTATGAAAAGCTCAAAAAGTTTGGCATCGCCAAGCCAACCAGCCATTGATGGCTACCGGTCGTCAGCCAGCCCCACCCAGGCAAATTCAAACCGTCATCGCGTCACAGGCATCCCCCCACAAGATCGACGCACACCGTCCGCCTCCTCCGATCATGTCCGATTTACAGGCATAGTATAAGCCATTGCTTTTACTTTGATAATCTCGCAAGACCAAGATCATGTCCGACAACCGGACACAACTTTTCGGCCGTTCGCCATTTTTGAGCCTATGGTGAACTCAGTGGTTCGCCATCTGTCATACGATTTGAGGAATCGGCACGGAGCTTGCCCAACACGCATGGGGAGTCTATCGGCAATGCATGCAGGTTGATTCGCAGAACCTGGGGAATCCAAATGTCTAAAATTATTATTTTTGCTGACGCCAACACCGAAGAAAGCCAGGAACTGTGCTCGCTGCTCGAGCGCAACCAGTATCGTGCAATTCCCGTGCAGTCACCAACGGAGTTGGCGGAGAAAGTCAGGGGAAGCGTCTGCCATGCCGTCATTCTCGACCTGGACAGCCTGCCGGTGGACAATCGTTTCATCCGCAACCTGTGGAAGGAAAACAACGAGCCCTGCCTCATCGGGATATCGAGCAGGTCATTTCATCCTGAACTGGAGGAGGCCATGAGGTCATACGTTTCGGCATGCCTCAGTAAGCCGGTCAATGAGGATGAGCTCATTTACTGGCTCAAGAGCACGTGTACCGGAGAGGCGAGTCCGAGGGCTTCGCCGGAGCAGGAGGGCATCCCTGACTGACACGCCAATCGCATGGGGTCATACTCAGGAACCAACCAGCGAAAGGAAACACAGCATGAGCACAAACCTTCCAGTCGAAGACCACCTGATCCGCATGCAGCGCGATTTGAAGCGGGCGGAAGGCAAAAAGCCGGCGGAGATCAAGTGGACGATGGTTATTGATGTGGCCAAGTGCATCGGGTGCCATGCGTGCACACTTGGCTGCGTGGCCGAAAACAAGCTTCCCCCGGGGGTGGTTTACCGCCCGGTCATGGAGGAGGAAGTGGGGAAATACCCGCACGTGCGCAGGCGATTCCTCCCCCGCCCATGCATGCACTGCCAAAATCCACCCTGCACCAAAGTCTGCCCCGTCACAGCGACGCATAAAGACGAGCAGGGGGTGGTCGTCGTCAACTACGACCGGTGCATAGGATGCCGTTATTGCCTGGTTGCCTGCCCCTATTCGGCCCGCACTTCCGATTTCGGCGAATACTACACCAGGAAGACCCCCGATGCGCCGGGGAAACTAGTGGGACGGAAAGCAGCCGCAGAGGGCTACGAAGCTCACCCGGCAGCGGAATATGGGAGGAAATGGCCGGAGCGCGGCAATGGATCGCCCATCGGAAATGCCAGGAAGTGCCATTTCTGCCTGCACCGCTTGGCGGTAGGCATGCTTCCCGCCTGTGTCACGACGTGTGTAGGGCGTGCCACCTTTTTCGGCGACCGCAATGATCCTGAAAGCCTCGTCCACGGATTGCTCGGATCGCCACGCATATTCCGTCTCAAGGAAGAACTGGGCACAAGACCCGCCGTTTATTACCTGAGCTAGAGGAGGGATCAAGCCATGAGTAACAAGTCCTTTTATTTCTTCCTCTGTGTGGCGGTCCTTGGGTTGATCGTCGGCACATGGGGTATGGTCGAACGGCTGATGTACGGGTTGAACCCGGTAGCCTTCGGCTCATATGTGCCCTGGGGGTTGTGGGTCGCCTTTTACCTGCTGTTCCTTGGACTGTCGGCAGGGGCTTTCCTGGTGACCACCATGACTTACGTCTTCAGGATGGAGCGCTTTAAAAAGATCGGCCGGCTCTCCGCCTTCACGGTCCTCATCGCGTTGATCTGCGAAGTACTTTTCATCACCATGGATCTTGGCCGAATGGCCCGGATCTACCGTTTTCTCATCACCCCGAGTTTCAGCTCACTCATGACCTGGATGTTCGTGCTCTTCAACGCCATGCTCGTGATCTACGCGCTCAAGACCTTCTTCCTCGTGAGAGAGGACCTGATACTCTGGGCAAATAGCAGCAACAGGAGCGGAAAAGGCCTGTACCGTTTGCTTGCCCTTGGCCGAACGACGTATGGCGATGCGGACCATGAGCGGGACGAAAACCGGGTGCATGTTCTCTCCATGATCAGCCTTCCCGTGGGACTCCTCTTCTATGGAACGAACGGAGCGTTTTTCGCCATCCTGATGAACCGCCCCATCTGGAACAGTGCCCTGACGCCCCTTCTCTTCATCATGGCGGCCATCCTCTCAGGCGGCGCACTCATTGCCTGGCTCACCCACATCTTCATGCGTGATGATGAACTGGTCACCGGCCTCGGTCGAGCCATTCTCTTTACCCTCGTCGTCTTCCTCTTCCTGGAGGCACTGCAGTTTTTCGTGGGCCATCAGACCGGGGTCACCAACGTGGTGGCGAGCCTCAACCTCATCAGTTCAGGGCCTTACTGGTGGACTTTCTGGTTCGTTCATTTGCTCATCGGAAGCCTCGTCCCGTTGCTCCTGTTGATCGGTCGGCCCCATGACCCGAAGATGGTTGCATGGGCCTGCTTCCTCATCGTGATCACCTTCATCACGGTGCGTTTCAACTTCGTCATTCCCGACCTGGCCGTCTACAAGCTGGAAGGCCTCGAGCATGCCTTTGTCCATGCACGGCTGCAAACCCAGTACACCCCGAACCTGAACGAATGGCTGGTAAGCCTTTGGATCGTCTCCCTCGGACTCGTCGCTTTCCTTCTGGGAGCACGATGGCTTCCCGTCATTTCTTCCGAGAGAGGAGGAATGGAACATGCCAGCTAAGAACCTGCAAAGGACCCCCTTGAAGATGGAAATGGAACGCCGCGAATTCCTCAAGTGTTCCGCTCTCCTTGGAGGATCCCTCGCTGCTGCGGCCGCCATGGGACGCTTGATCGACGGCTCGGGGGCCGAATCCGCATGGGCTGCCTCGAATGCTGTCGGAATGCTCGAGAACGCCTATTCCCATCACCTTCCAGAGAACCAGATTCACTCGGTTTGCCAGCAGTGCAATACCAACTGCGGCATCAAGGTGAAATTCGTCGACGGCGAGGTGGCCAAGATCGATGGAAACCCCTACAGTCCCTGGACCCTCACGCCGCACATTGCATACGACACTCCCCTTGCCGATGCGGCCAGGGTGGAGGGAGGGATTTGCCCCAAGGGCCAGGCAGGCATCCAGGCCCTGTACGACCCGTACCGGCTGGTGAGAATTCTCAAGCGGGCGGGAAAGCGCGGCGAGAACCAGTGGAAGACCATCGACTTCCGAGAGGCCTTGAAGGAAATTATCGAGGGCGGCGATCTCTTCGGCGAGGGCAAGGTGGACGGACTCAAGGACATCTGCATCCTGAGAGACCCCAAGGTTTCCAAGGAACTGGACGACGATTCAGCGCTGGTCGCGTCCAAGAAGATGACTCTTGAGGCATTCAAAGAGAAGCACGCAGGAAATCTCAAGTTCCTCATCGACCCTGACCATCCCGACCTTGGCCCCAGGAACAACCAGTTCTGCCTCAACTGGGGTCGGCTCAAGGCGGGACGAAGCGATCTCCTGAAGCGTTTCGTGGGAAACGCCCTCGGCACCGTGAACGCCCATGGCCACACCACGGTCTGCCAGGGTTCCCTCTATTTCACCTGCAAGGCCATGAGCGACCAGTTCACGGAAGGGAAATTCACGGGAGGGAGCAAGTTCTACTGGCAGGCGGACACGGGAAATGCCGAGTTCATCCTCTTTGTGGGCGCCAACCCTTACGAAGCCAACTATGGCCCGCCGCTCCGCGTGCAGAAGTTGACCGAGGGGATGATCGACGGGCGACTGAAGATTGCGGTCATCGACCCCAGATGCTCCAAGACGGCGGCGAGAGCCTGGATGTGGCTGCCCGTTCGCCCCAACGGCGTCGCCGCTGTCGCCATGGGCATGATTCAATGGATGATCGAGAACAAGCGGTTCGATGCGAGGTACCTCGCCAACGCCAACAAAGCCGCGGCCATGGCCGACGGTGAACCCACATGGACTCAGGCGGCCTGGCTTGTGAAGGTGAAGCCCGACGGCAAGCCCGGCACCTTCCTGCGGGGCTCGGATATTGGGGTGGGTGGTGAAAAACGTCCCAAGAAGGACGGGGGTGAGTGGGACTTCGACCCGTTCCTGGTCCTCAAGGGGAGGGAACCCGTCGCGTTCGATCCCAATGATGAGAAGCAGCCGGTTGAGGGCGATCTCCTGGTGGATACCGAAATCAACGGCATGAAGGTCAAAAGCGTTCTGCAGATCTACCGCGAAACGGTGGGGGCGAGAACCTTGGGTGAGTGGGCCGAGTCGGCCGGGGTAAGGGAAAAGGACATTGTGGAGCTCGCCCGGGAATTCACCAGCCACGGAAAAAAGGCGGTGGCCGACCTGCACCGGGGTGTCTCTCAGCACACCTCGGGCTTCTACAACGTTCTCGCCTGGATGGTGGTGAACGTTCTCATCGGCAACCACGACTGGATGGGCGGCCTCGCCAAGGCCACGGGCTTTGACCTGATGGGGGAAAGGGAGGGGAAACCCTTCGATCTCGGGAAGCAAAGCGGGAAGATGAGACCCTGGGGGATTTCCATCATCCGGCACGAGGCAGCCTATGACAAGACAACCCTCTTCAACGGCTTTCCCGCCAAAAGGGTCTGGTATCCCTTCTCAAGCGACATCTACCAGGAGGTCATCCCGAGCATGGGGGATGCGTACCCCTACCCGATCAAAGCCCTCCTTCTCTACATGGGTTCACCGGTGTACTCCCTGCCCGCCGGGCACAAGCTGGTCGAAATCCTCTCCGACCCCAAGAAGATTCCCCTCATCATCACATCGGATATTGTGGTGGGCGAGACGAGCATGTACTCGGACTACATATTCCCGGATCTCACGTACCT
>CAZURN010000033.1:4558-22585 GCA_964623165.1 uncultured Syntrophobacteraceae bacterium | reverse complement strand
GATGATGGCCCTGCTGTTTCTGAGCTTTTCGGCAGCCTTTGTCAGAGCCTCCATGTTCTGCTTCCCGATGGATGTATCCCAGTAAAAGATGTAATTGGGAATGTAGACCCCAAGCTTATCCACATGAACGACGGTCCCCTCAATCTGTCCCTGATTCAAGGGTCCCGAGGGACTCACCGCCCCCTCCACCGGGTGGAGCGAGTGACTCAGGATGGCACAAACCAAGAGTACGGATGGGAAAAGACGCGTCATCGCCTCAGCCGTTCCATGAAATCCATGACCCGCAACGTGGCCGAACGCTCATGGAGAGGGATCCCGAAGGCCCCTCCCGTATCCCGGGAAACTGGTTCAGGGGATGGTGATTAGAGGATAACAGTAATGCGGGCGGTGGCAAATACTTTAAGTGAAGGCCTTCTTGCGAGGGATCCGTCCACGGGATATCCAAAGTTCCTCTCGATCTCCTCACTCGCGACTCCGAAGCATCCGCCTCCCTTGATGTCGCTCCTCATTCGGATCCAATGGCTTGAAAAGGTCACTGATTCGCTTGCAGGAAAGAAGCCAGGCTTTCGGGATCCTCGACATTCAAGATTTCCACTGTCTTATTGATCCTTCGCATGAGGCCGCGGAGAACTTTTTTGGGTCCCACTTCGACGAAATGTCGATGTCCCTCTGCAATCAGCCATTCCATGGACTGGTGCCATAGGACCGAATTGCAGATTTGATCGATGAGCTTTCCCGGGACTTCCCCTGCATTCCTTAGAGGCAGGGCATCCACGTTGTTGACCACCATGATCTGAGGATCGTGGAATTCACACTCGCGGACGATGGGAGCAAACCGGTTCCTGGCGAAATCCATGCAGCGGCTGTGCCAGGGACCACTGACGTTCAGTTTGAGGCACTTCTTGGCCCCGGCTTCACCGCTCAGTGTCATGGCTTGGTTGACGGCATTCTCGGATCCCGTGATGATGACCTGCTCCGGGCAATTGATATTGGCAACTTCGGCATCACACAACCGACAGATCTCCTGAACCTTGTCCAGATCCAGATCCATTATGGCAGCCATGGAACCGGGCTCGCTGTCCGCAGCCTCCTGCATCAGCTTTCCACGCCAACGAACCAAGTTCAAGACATCCCTCAAATCCATGACTCCAGCCACGTAGAGGGCGCTGTATTCGCCAAGACTGTGCCCCGCAGCGGCGGCAGGATATATTTCATGCAGTTGCAGCACCGAACTGCAGGCGAGATTCACCACAGTGATGGCGGGCTGGACGTTTTCGGTGAGCACCAGCACGTCTTCGGGTCCATCAAAACAGAGCCTGGTGACATCCATTTCAAGGATATCACTCGCCTGGGCGAAGAGATCCCTCACCTCGGCATAGCTTTCGTAGAACTCGCGGCCCATGCCGACATACTGTGATCCTTGGCCAGGGAAAAGAAAGACCCACTCTTTCATTCCTGAGCTCCTCGGTAAGGTGGAAGGGGGAGGATTTTCCTCCACGATCGATTATTCGGCTCCTTTTAAAGACCTCATGGATGCTTGTCAAGGCCATTGTGGGGTGCGGTGACAGGTCCGGGAACCTCACCCTCCCCCGCCAGGCACCCCAGAAATGCCCATGGCACATCGGGCCAACGCCTCAACACCGGAGGAGAGCACAAACTGCTGAGTCCATCTCCACGATGATTCCGTGACACCCATCACCCATCAGGAGAGAGATGAACCCATCCACGACATGGCACTCACTTTGCTATGATGAGTTTTTCCGAGGAGGCTGAGGCGGCGAGCAAAAATTTGTTCCCGATTCCTCCAAATGTTGTTAAATGAAAAAGTTGAAACAGGAGGCGTACTTGCATTCATCCAGCAATCCAAGGGGCGGATCTTGTCCAGGTACCGGGAGAGGTGTCATGTCGTTGAGAAAGAGTTGTCTCGTTCGTGCACTCATGGGGCTGATCATCTTTGCAGCAATGATGGGGGACTCCTTCGTTTCCGCCGGGGCTGTGGGGCCCATGGGCGTCATCAAGTCCGGCACGGACCGGGCGCTGGAGATTCTCCGGACCTCTCAGGCACCTGGGGGTCAAAAAATCAGACAGCGCAGGGAAGAAATCCTTCAAATTGTTGACGAATACTTCAACTTCAACGAAATGGCCAGGAGGGCTCTCGGGCGCCCCTGGAAGGACCTGCCACCTGAGAAACAAAGGGAATTCGTGAAGTTGTTCAAAGACCTCCTCTTCAACACGTATGTGGACCGGGTTGATTCCTATACGGGCACCAATGAGCGGATTGCCTACGACGGGGAGCGGATCGAAGGGGAATACGCCCAGGTCCAGACACGGGTGCTCGACTACAAGAACACCGATGTCCGGGTTGAATATCGCCTCCGTCAAACCAACGGGGAATGGAAGGTGTACGATGTGGTGGTGGAAGGGATCAGCTTCATCGAGAACTATCGCAGTCAATTCAGCTCGATACTCGCCACCGAATCTTTCGACGCGCTTCTTAACCGGCTTCGTCAGAAAGTGAGAGAACAAGGCACACTGTAGTTGTCAACCCGGTCCGCAACAGGATGGTAGGGGGCATTTCCATGTCCATCGGTGCGGAGGGCCACCGAAAACGTCTCAGGGAACGTTTCCACCGCAGTGGATTCGACGGTTTTCATGACCACGAGGTTCTGGAATTCCTCCTGACATATGCAATACCCCAAAGGGATGTGAAGCCCATTGCCAAAGCCCTCATCGAGAGGTTTGGCAGTTTGTCGGCGGTTTTTGACTCTCCCGTGGCGAATCTGCAGGAAATCCCCGGAATTGCGGACCGCAGCTCCATCCTCATTCACTGTATCCCGCGAATCATCGACAGGTACCAAAAGGACCGATGGGAAAAGCGTGAATCGGTCAACTCCACTCGGGACGCCGTGGCCTTTCTGACTGCAGAATTGGGAACCGAGCGCAACGAAGTCTTCTGTCTGTTGGCCCTCAACAGCCAGAATGCTCTCATTGGTTCGGAAAGAATCCAGAGGGGGACGGTCAATCGCACAGCGGTATTCCCTCGTCAGGTGGTGGAAGCTTCCCTTAAGCATCGCGCCAGCGCGGTCATTCTCGCGCACAACCACCCGGCTGGAGATCCACGCCCTTCCTCGGCCGACCGCCAACTGACCCGCAAACTGAAAAAGCTTTTGAACGAATTGGACATTGTCGTTCATGACCACATCATTGTCGCGGGTCCCAGGTATTTCTCATTTAACGAAAGCGGTGAACTGGAATGAATCAGAACATGATGCGGGCCATCGTGGTGCTCGAATCAGGAAAGAGGGGCGACTGGAACTCCCTGGCCCTGAAAGAGGTCCCTGTCCCGAAACTGCGGGACGGAGAGGTTCTCGTCCAGGTTGAGGCCTGTTCCGTCAACCGTGCAGACCTGTTGCAGCGCCGGGGTCTCTACCCGCCCCCGCCCGGCGAATCCTTGATCATGGGCCTGGATTTTGCTGGCACGGTGGTGGAGCATAAGGAAGGCTCAAGCGCATGGAGTGCCGGGGATCGGGTCTTTGGTATCGTCGCAGGGGGAGGGTACGGTCGTTTTGTCCAGGTTGCAGCGGATCATCTGCTGCCTGTGCCGGAGAACATGAGTTTCGTGGAGGCCGCAGCTGCCGCTGAGGTCTTCTTTACCGCTTTCTACAACCTCTTCATGGTGGCGGACATGACTCCCGGGGAAACCCTGCTCATCCACGGGGGTGCCAGTGGTGTGGGCACTGCAGCCATCCAACTGACACGGGAGAACGGGATCGCCTGCTTCGTCTCAGCGGGCACGGAGGACAACCTCCGCAGATGCCTCTCCCTGGGTGCCGCTGGAGCCGTCAATTACAAGGAAGAGGATACCTTCGCGAGAGTTCTGGAAATGACCGGAAACAAGGGTGTAGACGTGGTCCTGGACTGGATTGGCGCCTCGCACCTGAACAAGAACCTGGAAGTGCTCAAGACAAAGGGACGGTTGGTGGTCATCGGGCTCATGGGTGGAAACAAAGGAGAAATCCAGTTGGCTCCACTGCTTTCCAAGAGGATCAGCATCATCGGGTCGATTCTCCGAAGCCAATCCAAAGAGGAAAAGGCGGTTATCACCAGGGCGTTCCGGGAAAAAGCCCTCCCACTCCTGGCATCGGGGCGGGTGCGTCCCGTCATTGAGTGCATCTTTCCCATCGAGTCCGTCGAGGAGGCCCATCGAACCTTGCAGGAAGGCGGGCATTTCGGGAAAGTCGTCCTGACATGGTCCTGAGGGCCTCCGGACCGGGATCTGGATATCGATGGATTCCCGATTCCTTTCTCCATGAGACATCAGCGAACTCTTTTTTCCGATACAGGTCTGCCATTGTCCTCTCCTTTCATGCGAAGGACCGGGACAGGCTGAATCCGCTATGGTAGTCCCTTCTATCCGCCTCGGGAGAGAACCTCTTTTGAACGAACCCTGGATCCGCCTTGAATCCGTCTCTTTTGTGCGCAACCGGCGTCCGATACTGCAAGACATCGGCTGGACCGTGGAGCGTGGCACCCACTGGGTGGTCCTGGGCCCCAACGGGTCCGGCAAGACCACCCTCCTTCAGCTTCTCGCAGGCTACCTGTGGCCCACTCGCGGAGAAATCACCGTTCTCGGTGAAAGGTTCGGGCACACGGACCTTCGCGAACTTCGCAAGAGGATCGGCTGGGTGGGGTCATTCCTGGAGGCCCAAATCCCCCCTGCGCAAAAACCCCTGGACCTCATTATCAGTGGGAAGACCGCATCTATCGGTGTTTTCGAGAACCCGACGGCAGAGGACCATGCGAAGGCAGAACGCATTGCACAACGGATGGGATGCGAGGCCATCCTGGACTCTCACTACGGGGTGCTTTCCCAGGGAGAGAAGCAGCGCCTCCTCATCGCGAGGGCACTCATACACGATCCCCAATTGCTCATTCTCGACGAACCCTGCGCCGGGCTTGATATCGTGGCGAGGGAGAGGCTGCTCCAAACCCTTGATTCGTTGTCCTCCAGCCCAAAACCGCCCACCATGGTTCTCGTCACCCATCACGTCGAGGAAATCATGCCCTCGGTGTCTCATGCCTTTCTCCTGAGAGGAGGCAGGTGTATTGCTCAAGGGCAAAAGTGCGACGTTCTGAGATCGGACTCGATCTCGAAGGCTTTCGGAATCGGCGTGGAAGTGCTGGGGAACAATGGAAGGTTTTTCCTGAGACCCTGTTAACAAAGCTTCCATTGGCGGAACACATTTTCGGGCAGTTCGAACCAGTGAGATGGGTGCAAAACGCCCGGGTGCCCCAATCCGCCGTCGAGCTCCATTCGGGCGTCAGGGTGTGCGGGCACACATGCATCGGATCCAACGTCTTCCTGGTGACCCTTTGACGGCTCCAGGAAACCGTGGATCCCCGCGGCCAGGCTCAACTTCTCCTCCCATAGATCCTTTGGACTGCTGACAGCGTCTCGGGGGTGTCCACTCCCGTCACTTCCTCTTCCAGGGCTTCGACCATGGTTACAGGCAACCCGCTGTCACACATCATTTCCGCCAGGTCTGTCAGGAAGTACTCCTTGATGGTGACCCAGGCATCGCCGCGCTGCTTGCGCACCGAGTGGGGTTTGTTAGCGAGAAGTTCAAGGGCGGGCAGGAGTGTCGAGCGCCTTGCGGCGTACACGCCCGCATTACAGTAGCGCAACCGTTTCTGCCTGGAAGTATCGTAAAGCGACCAGTACTTCCATTCGACGATCCGTCGGATCTTCCCTCCCTCCGTTTCGATCATGCCATACTGGGCCCTGTCGGCTGGTTCGAACCCTAGCAGCACGAAGGCGTGATCCTTGAGTTGTCCAATGAGCCGGGTGTAGGTGGAAGGCCGGATGAGGGGAACATCCCCCATGGTCACAACCACACTTTCCTGGGCGACCGATTGCAGAAATGGCCTGGCGGCAAGGATGGCTCCACCCGTGCCGTTGGTCTCGGGCTGAAAGAGATATTGCACCCCGAGCACTTGCGTCGCAGCCTTCACGTCTTCGGCCCGGTGGTGCACCACGATGCCTTTGGGACCAGGCGGAAGGTTCGACAGGACCTCAAGGAGCATGGGCCTCTGCCCCTCGTACAGCGAAGCACCAGGAACGAGTGGCAGAAGGGTCTTGTTGCCCTCGAAACCGAGCATCCTGCTCCCTTTGCCGGCGGCAAAAACAACACTCGCCGCTTGCATTGATTCCAATTCAATACTTTGACACATCAGCATCCTCGGGCGTCACTTCTTCTTTTTGACTGGGGCCGCCTTGCTGGATATGGCCACTTTGCCCTTGCGGCTCCCTTCCACTTGCTTCCCGGCCTGCCTGTCCGCCGGTCTGTCGATCTGCCTGCCGCCCTGCTTCTCAGTCACCTCGCCCGGCTGCTTTTCTGCATTCTCTTCACCCTGAGTCGCTGCATCTGCCACCGTTTCGTCCTCGCTTCCCCTGTCCAGTCGAATTCGCCTTTTCTCCCTATACCGCGAGACCGCTTTGTGGTGCTCAGCGGCCGTTTCGGAGAAGTAGTGGGTACCATCATCGTTGCTCACAAAGTAGAGGTAAGCAACCTCCTCGGGATGGAAAGCCGCCCTGATGGACTTGGCTCCGGGATTACAGATGGGACCGATGGGCAACCCCTTGACGACATAGGTGTTGTAAGGGCTTTGACGCTTGAGGTGAGCCGATTCCACGGGGCCAGAGAACCCATCCAGGTCATAGACCGCTGTCGGATCACTCTGGAGAGGCATGCCCCGTTTGAGTCGGTTGATAAAGACTGCAGCGATGATGGGACGCTCCGAGTCCACCACTGCTTCCTTTTCGATGAGAGATGCCAGAATCACGAGCTGATGCAGGCTGAACCCCAACGCCTTGGAGCGGTCTGCCCACGAGTCAGGCAACTGTTTTCGAAATTGGTCGACCATCGCCCTGAGAATCGATGCGCTGCTCTGGGTCTTCCTGAAATAGTAGGTTTCCGGGAAAAGGTACCCTTCCAATCCGGATGCATCGATTCCCATTGAATTGGCGGCCTCCGGGTCCGTCGACAGGCGCAGGATTTCATCACGGGGGGCCAACCCACTCTCCCCGAGGATTCTCGCCACATCTTTCACCGTACTGCCTTCAGGGAGCGTGACTTTGTGTACGATGACGCGTCCTGCGGTGATCTGTTCGAGGATCTGGTCAGGGGTCGAAAGCCGCAGGAATGCATATTCGCCCGCCTTCAGCTTCTGGGCCGCTTTTCGATACCAGCACAGGACCGAGAAAAACCTCGCGTCCGACACGATGCCCTGGGATGCCAGGGCTCTCGAAATAGCGTCTGCACTCATCCCTTGCTGGATGGCGACTTCCTTCGCGCCCGTGTCCAAGCTTCCCGGAGTATGGAGGAACACCCAGAAGCGGAACAGGAAGGTGAACAGGACAAGGCTCAGTAATCCCGCAAGCGAGAGCAGGTAAACCAGCCTTTTGCCGATACTCCTTGCAAACAATCCGACCATGGCACCTCACTGGTAACGAAGTCTTTAGCACGAAAGGGGCACTCGGACAACCCGGGGATACCCCCGACCTTTGCTGGCATCCCACGACCAACAGGCGTCCTACTCATGAGCGAAATGATTTGACAGACAAAGACAAGGGCAAATAGAATTTCTAGGTTCCAGAGAAGAATCCAGCAGATGGCGCAATGCCGGCAGAGAAGTGTTTATTCCAGCCTGACTCAGAGGGGATTTTCCAAACCATGACAGATGGCCACTACAAGGAATCGGGGGTTGACCTGAACAAGGCAAACGAATTGGTCAAGCGCATTCAGCCGCTCGCTCGAAGGACCTTCCACGGCGGCGTCATAACTGATATTGGAGGGTTTGGAGGGCTCTATTCCCTCAATTGCACCGACATGGATGGTCCGGTTCTCGTGTCCTCAACCGACGGAGTGGGCACCAAGCTGAAAGTTGCTTCCTGGGCCAATCGGCATGACACCATAGGCATTGACCTGGTGGCCATGTGCGTGAATGACATCATCGTTCAAGGGGCCCGGCCCCTTTTCTTCTTGGATTACCTTGCCATGGGCCACATCGACCTGGATATGGTGGAGCAGATCATCACGGGGATCGTCGCTGGGTGCAAAGAAGCCAACTGTCCCCTTATCGGCGGGGAAACGGCGGAAATGCCCGGGGTTTATGGTGAAAATGACTACGACATGGCCGGATTTGCCGTTGGCATCGTCGAGAACACCGACATCATCGACGGTTCCACCATCCACGTGGGAGACCAGATCATCGGCCTGGCGTCAAGCGGTATCCATTCCAACGGGTACAGCTTGGTGCGGCGCATAGTTTTGGAACAACTGAAGCTGGAACCTGACAGCGTTATTCCCGAGTGCAACCGGACAGCCGCTGAGGAATTGCTCGAACCCACCCGCATTTACGTCGACCCGGTTCTAAAGACCCTGAGGCAGTTTCGCATCGCCGGCATGGCCCACATCACCGGTGGCGGCTTTTACGACAACCTCCCACGGATTCTTCCCAAGACCTGCCAAGCAGTCATTCGCAAGGGAACCTGGCAGGTACCCCCAATATTCCCGTTCCTCCAGGATCGAGGGAACATCACTGATGAGGAGATGTATCACGTCTTCAACAATGGCATAGGCTACGTCATGGTGGTGGATCCCAAGAGGGCGCAGGACGTGATCGACTTCCTGGCCGCCGCCGGTGAAAAGGCCAACCGCATTGGAGAGATCGCCCCTCGTGGGAGGGAAGCCCCACCCGTTGTCATGGTGTCCAGGTGAAAATCGATCCTGACACAAAATGCCTTGATAACCTATTGTGATTGTGCTAGATAATTACGCTTATCGATTTGTTCAGCGTGAAACTGATGAATATCGAGTCGCCGGGCGGCTCATTCAACTCCATATCGGTTTCGAGAAAGGAATTCCAAATGAGCAGGCAATGTGAAATGTGCGGCAAGACACCTCAGGTGGGCAACAACGTCAGCCACGCCAACAACAAGACCAAGAGGGTGTGGTACCCCAACCTCCAGCAGGTGAGGCACGTGGGAAAGGACGGGTCGGTGCGCCGGATTCGGGTCTGCACACGATGCATTCGCACCGGCCTGGTGGTTAAGCCTGCCTGAGACGGTTCACAACGACCGCTTTTTTTTCCCGCAGGAATTCATACGAAATCGCAGTGAAGCTGTTGCAGTCTGGGGCTGTGCACCCGTCCGCTTCACCGCGCCCACAAGGGGCTATGCACCATCGTTAACTCGGCTCGATTCGATTTTGAACACAACTTGTATCGCAGGGTTCCCTGCTCTTCCACCAGAGACCCTCTCTGACTGAACCGTCCACTCCTGCAGATCTCCCCACGGGTGCCCTGCCTGGCCATGTTCACCGTTCCCGCGGAGAGGTTCAAGCTGGGATGCCGCAGGGTGAATTGCCCGATGGTTTGGATGATTCAGGCGGCGCCGCGATCCGTCCCCGTATCCCTCCTGGTACGGGACTTCGCCTCCGGCGACGCCGAACGGAACCCCTCATGCTGCAAACGGGCTCCCTATTTGAGGCCTCTGGCAAATCCGCTCACACAGGAGTGCCGTCTTTGATCGCGCAGCCTTCGCCACGACCGGAATCGCCAGGCGCCATGGTTGACTTCGGATACCTGAAAGTTCCCGAGGATGAAAAAGTCAACTGGGTGCGCCGCCATTTCAACACCGTGGCCAGCAAGTACGACTTCATGAATACCCTGCTCAGCTTTGGCATCCACCACTTGTGGAAGCGGATCGCCATACGCATGATGGGTCTCGGCTTGGGGGACCGCGTCATCGACGTGTGCGGGGGAACCGCGGACCTGGCACTCCTCGCGGCCAGGAAGGTGAGCCCTTCTGGCAGAGTGCTCCTGTACGACATCAATTGGGCCATGATGATCACCGGTCGCCCCAAGGTGGCCAAGGCCGGCTACTCTGACCTCATCTGTCATGTTCAGGGGGACGCCGAAAAGATTTCTTTCGCCGACAATACATTCGACGCCGCCATGGTCGGGTTCGGCATTCGAAACCTGACCCATCTGCAGGATGGATTCCGCGAGATGCACCGGGTCCTCAAGCCGGGAGGAAAGCTCATGTGCCTAGAGTTCTCCGAGCCGGTCACGCCTTGGTTTCGAGCACTCTACGATTTCTACTCATTCCACATCATGCCCGCTCTGGGCAATCTGCTCGCCGGATGCCGGCACGCTTACACGTATCTGCCCGAATCGATCCGGCTTTTCCCAAGCCCCGAGGAACTGAAGGGCCAGTTGGAGTCCATCGGTTTTGAACGGGTGGTTTACAGGCATCTCACCAACGGGATTGCGGTGGTGCATCTCGGTGTGAAGGCGTAGAGAGTGATCCATGAAACTCAACTGGGCTGAGCGATGGGTGGTGAACAATCCTTTGAGGGTCATCGAGCAGGGTTTCGAGCTCGATTGGATGCAACGCAAAATGCCTCTCAAACCCGGCTCCAAGGTCCTGGAGATCGGCTCGGGTCGTGGGGCGGGAGCCGCCATCATTCTCAGGGAATTCAAGCCATCGGTCCTCCATGCCTCGGACCTAGACTTCGACATGATTCGAAGGGCCAAACGTTACCTCAGCTCTGAGGAACTGGACCGCGTCACACTTCTCACCGCCGATGCAATGCTCCTTCCTTACCGTGAAGCGGCCTTCGATGCCGTCTTCGGATTCGGAGTGCTCCACCACATCCCCGACTGGCGTTCCGCCTTGAGGGAGATCACGAGGATTCTGAAACCGGGTGGCGTGTATTTCATGGAGGAACTCTACCCTTCCCTCTACCAGAACTTCATCACGAAACACATCCTCCTTCACCCGACGGAAGATCGATTCACGGCCAGAGACCTGCGAGACGCCCTGTTGAAGCAGGGTTTTTCAGTCCATGGATCACTGGAAATAAGACTGTTCGGGATTCTTGCCGTACTTGTCAAGAACGGATGACATAGTTCCCATGATGTCTCAGATGTTGGAAGCGGTGAAAAAGGGTGTCGTTGGCGCACTCATGATCCTGATGACAATCACCGTGGTCATTTCGACCGCGGATCTGGCATGGCTGCTTCTGAAGGACCTCATCAGCCCCCCGACACTTCTCCTTGACGTCGCTGAGCTTCTTGACCTCTTTGGTCTCTTCATGCTCGTACTCATCGGGCTGGAGCTCCTCGAAACCATCAAGATCTACTCGGTGGAGCACGTGGTCCACGTGGAATCCGTCATGATGGTGGCCATCATTGCGGTCGCCCGCAAGGCAATCATCCTGGATGTCAAAGAACTCCCGTTTCACACGCTCATTGGAATTTCCGTGCTCCTGATCTCTCTCGCAGCGGGGTTCTACCTGTTCAAGAGGGCCAGGGCGAAGTACTACCTCTCAGATTTCGATGACCGGAAGTGCGGGAGTTTGACCTCCAAATGAAAACTCAATTGGTGTAGCACCACCTCTGGTCTTCACTTCATCTTCTCTCTGAGCAGGGCGATATTCCTTCGGTAATCGCCTCCCTTGAACACGGCAGAACCTGCCACGAATACGTCCGCCCCCGCCGCGACGAGATCCCCGATGGTCGCTTCGTTGACCCCGCCATCCACTTCCAGCAGCGTTTCCAGGCCCTGCCTATCGATCATCTCGCGGCAACCCCGGATCTTGGGGAGAACGCCGGGAATGAAATCCTGGCCGCCAAATCCAGGGTTCACGGTCATGAGAAGCACCATGTCCACATATGGAAGGATGGGTTCAAGTGTGATCAGGGAAGTGGCCGGGTTCAATGTCACGACGGGGTGAACTCCGAGTTCCCTGATCATTTGAACGGTTCGGTGGAGGTGCGGAGACACTTCCTGATGAACCCCGATCCACTCAGCCCCAGCCTCGACGAATTCCCTGAGGTAACGTTCGGGCCTTTCGATCATCAGGTGGACATCGAGAGGGAGCGAAGTGGCCTTGCGGATGGCGCGGACCACATCGGGACCTATGGTGATGTTCGGAACGAAGTGGCCATCCATGACATCCACGTGAATCCAGTCGGTCCCCGCCTGTTCCACAGCTTTCACCTCCTCGGCAAGCCTGCCGAAGTCGGCTGACAGAATAGAAGCCGAAAGCTTTCTCATCGATTGATTCTCCAATGCTGATTTCAGCTGGTACGACACAACGCCGGACACACACAACGGGGCTCCCCTCTCCTGCCTGGAAGGACCTAAGATCAGACTGCGGCCCTCTGGTCACGAGGCATCCCTCCAAAGAGCGAAAACCGGGAACTCCATCGGGTTCTATGACGAGCGAAAATCCCTGTCAATGGTTTCATTGGGCACGCCTGAAGGCTTTCCCGGTGGAGGTTTCCTGTTTGCGGGCCCTGCAAACCGCAACCCTTTGTGAATCTCAAGCCCCCTTAGTTGACCTCTTGCATTTCTCGGTATTTGCCTGAATACTCCCTTACCTGAGGGTCGCGTTGACGCTCATGATCAGACCAACCGCACTTGCAGCGTCCGTGTGGAGCCCTTTCGAATCAATTCATCGGCGCCCTGACAAGACGGAACACACATGAGCCCGGATCATGTCGATCGTGTCATGGAACCTTCGAGTCTGAAAGCTGTCTAAATGAAAGAGAGACTGCCGCAGGAATCGGATGGTCAGCCGCAGGAGGAACTCGAATGGATCCGAGCGTTTCAGGCAGGAGAACGTGACGCTTTCGACCGACTCGTTCTGCGGTATCAGGACAGGATCGTCAACCTGTGCTTCCGCATGCTCGGCGATCGGGAAGAGGCATTCGATTGCGCTCAGGAGACCTTCGTGAAGGCTTTCCGCGGCTTGAACCGCTTCCAGTTCCGCTCAACCTTTTCCACGTGGCTTTATGCCATCGGCGCCAACACGTGCAGGAACAGGCTGGCTTCACTCGATTACCGGTTGAAATCCCGAACGATTTCCATCAGCCATTCAACTCAGCGCAGCATGGGGTCGGCAGCCTTGGACCTGGAGGATCCCTCCCCTTCCCCACTTGCCCAACTTTCTCGGAACGAGAGGGATCGACTGTTGCAGGACGCCATCCAGAGCCTCCCGGAAGAAGCAAGAACAGTGGTCGTCCTGAGGGATGTGGAAGGGCTCTCATATGAGCAAGTGGCAGAGATCACCGGTTGTAATCTGGGCACCGTCAAGTCTAAAATCGCCCGAGCGAGGCAGCAACTTCGAGAGAAGTTGAAGGGAGTGATTTGAGTGGACTGTCACCAGGCCCTCGAGAACTTATCCGCTCATTTGGATAACGCACTGGATTCCACCACCCGGGAGGAACTCCAGGAGCATCTTCACTCCTGCGCGAGCTGCCGATCCGAGCTGGACGCCCTTCGTGCCTGTGTCGAAGCAGTCTCTTCCATGGATCGCTTGTCAGCTCCGCCGGGCTTTCTCACCGAGGTTCATGAACGGCTCCCGAAGAGATCGGTATGGAAACGATTCCCGGCTCTTCTTGCGCTCCCCTGGAAGGCCAAGATTCCTCTTCATGCGGCCGGGGTCGCCGCCGCATTCATTCTGATCATCCTGTTGGTCCCCACGAGGGAAACGACGAAGGAAGTCTTTCAGCCCCCTGAACAGCCATCCTCGGACATCTCCGTCGAAACCGCACGTCCAGCGCAACCCCCACAGCTTGCTCAGGGAGCACCTCAGCCCAGTCACCTCGCCACCGGCGATGCAGCTCCAGAGGGAGCACCCCTGGTGAAGGAGGATCGCATCATCGAACTGGTCCTGCTCATGGAGCCCTCTCGTCACGGCACGGCCGGAGAGCTGGAGCACAGCCCGCGAAAAGCGCCCCAGCCTGCCGCCAGCATCACGGCTGGCGCCGCTAAGACAAGGCCTGCTCCAGTGCCGGGATCTCTGGACACCCGGCCACCCACTGCCGGTGCCAGAATGAGGGAGATTCACGAAAGCAGCACAAATGAAAAGAAGCCGGAGAGGGCCCGACTTCAAGAACGGGAAAGGGCGGCTGTGCATTCTCCAGCGGAGAGTACCCCTGGAGAGATGGACTTCCTGGTACCCATCTCCCAGGTGGAGGAGATCATCCGGCGTGTTGGGGGGACCGTCACAGGCAGGGAAGTCGATCCCGCAACCGGCAAGCCATGTTCTCTGCTGACCCACATCCCGTCAGCCAAGTACCCAAGCCTGATCGCCATGCTCCAGGAAAAATGGCGACTCCGAGGTGCCCCTTCCGACGTATCCCTTCAGGAACCTGGCGGGATGCTCCTCATTCGGATCCGCCTGGATCAAACCATCAAGTGAAACAGCTCGGTGCACTCCGTGCGAACAGCCATCAGCACAGATTGTCTCATAGCCATCATGGTCTTCTCAGCGCATTCCGCACAATCCGCAGCAAAGAGCAACAGAGAGTGGGACACATCGCCGATTCAAGAGTATTCATGAATTTCAAGCTTCACTGCGGGAACTTTTCGTGAGTTCCCTGGTCAAAGGATTCGAACAGGCACATCACACAGTCTCTTTGTCTCTCTCAAGCGATCCGAATCGCCGCAAGGGAAGGTGGAGTCTCTCCATTTGCAGTGGTCCAACACCCATCGAAGGCCCTTACAGAAGGTGGCTGCGGGTGGAGAAAGTGAACGAAGCCTTGAAGGCTTTCTGAAAGGAGAGGACCCATGGAAAATCGCGACACGTCCAGGCCAGGGAACCATCAACCCACGCTTTGCAGTGAGAGCGCTCAGCGGACCTCGAGAACCCCTTCCAACCGGTTTGTGACAAGGCACCAGGGATACGCTGTCACGCAATCCAGGCGGAGGCAAAGCACCCCGCAGGCATTGGCGGGAGTCATGGTCCTCATCTTTGCTCTGGCGGCCTTTGCCACCGGTGGGCATGCCTCCCGCCCAATGGTCCAGCCTGCTCCTGGCGGGGGCACCTCTGAAGGATTGGGCGGGGAAGACAAGACCCTTTCTCCCTACTTTTTTGTCAAGAGTGACGATCCATCCGTCGATCAGCTTCCCCTCAAATCCACTTCCGCCAATGTCGAGATAGCCGGGGTCATTGCCGACGTCACGGTGACCCAGGTCTACAAGAATGAAGGCAAGAAAGCTCTCGAGGCCATTTACGTCTTTCCGGCCTCCACCAAGGCCGCCGTCTATGGGATGAAAATGACCATCGGCGAACGCACCATTGTGGCTCAGATCCAGAAGCGGGACGAGGCACGGGCCACCTACGAAAAGGCCAAGAAGGAAGGAAGGAGCGCATCGCTCCTGGAGCAGCAACGCCCCAACGTGTTCCAAATGAACGTGGCGAACATCCTCCCTGGCGACGAAATCAAGACGGAGCTTCGCTACACGGAGCTCATCACACCGACAGACGGGATCTATGAGTTCGTGTACCCCACCGTGGTGGGTCCTCGCTATTCCAATCAGCCCAATGCCACCGCTCCACCATCAGAGAAATGGGTAGAAAACCCATACCTCCATTCTGGCGAAGCGCCTCCTTACACGTTCGACATCAAGGTGGGTCTCTCGGCTGGCATCCCCATCCAGGAAATGACCTGCACCTCCCACAAGACGGACATCCATTATGCAGACCCGGCCAGTGCCTCGGTACAGCTCTCAGCCAATGAAAGATCAGGCGGCAACAGAGACTTCATTCTCAAGTACAGGCTGACGGGGGATAAGATCCAATCCGGGCTCCTCCTCTACGAGGGAGACAAGGAGAAGTTCTTCCTCATGATGGTGCAACCACCCAAACGCATTAACCCGAGCGCCATTCCGCCCCGTGAATATATTCTCATCGTGGACATCTCAGGATCCATGCACGGCTTCCCGCTGGAGATATCCAAGGGGCTCCTGAAAGACCTCCTCGGCAAACTCCGCCCGGTGGATATCTTCAACGTGATTCTTTTTGCCGGTGGATCGGAAATCATGTCGGAACGGTCCCTCCAGGCATCACCGGAGAATGTGCGGCGGGCCGTTGAGCTCATCGACAAGCAAAGGGGTGGAGGCGGCACCGAACTCCTGCCCGCGCTCAAGCGGGCCCTCGCCCTGCCTCGACGCGAAGGAATCAGCAGGACTGTGGTCATCGCCACCGATGGATACGTCTCGGTGGAAACCGAAGCCTTCGATCTCATCAAGAAGGAACTGGGCCATGCCAACTTCTTCACCTTCGGCATCGGGTCCAGCGTGAATCGCTTTCTCATCGAGGGGATGGCCAGGGTGGGAGCCGGAGAACCGTTCGTCGTCACAAAGCCTGAAGAAGCCCCAGCCAAGGCGGAGCGATTCAGGCAGACCATCCAGTCACCACTCCTCACCCAGATCCGGCTGGACTTCGGAGGTTTCCAAGTCTATGACGTGGAACCGAGTGGGGGCATTCCAGACGTTTTTGCCGAGCGTCCTGTGATCATCCATGGCAAGTGGAGGGGAAATCCTGTAGGGGCCATCACCATCGAAGGTCTTGGGGGAGACAAGCCCTATTCCCACACGATCAAGGCGGCGGAAGTGAGCCCTCTCAAGAGCAATTCAGCCCTGCGCTACCTGTGGGCTCGGTCCCGCATCGCAGAGCTCACCGACTACAACCATCTCCGGCCGGACGACCAGAGGATCAAACAGATCATGCAGCTTGGACTGGACTACAGTCTCCTCACCGCCTACACGTCCTTTGTGGCCGTCGATTCCGAGGTGAGGCGGAAGGATGGCGACGTGACGACCGTCAAGCAACCTCTTCCCCTTCCGGAGGGCGTATCCGACTTGGCGGTGCCAGGTGCCGCGGGACCGGCGATGATGCGCGCACAGCCCATGGCGTCGCCGGTCCCATCCATGGTCCTGCATGCAAGGGAGAAGGTTGGGGCGGCGGAGTCCGTTAGGGAGATGCAGACCGAACCCTCCCGCGATGTTGATCAAAAGACGGGGAAGCCTCCTGCGGGATTGACCGTGAAAGTCAAAAAGGTCGAGGTGTCCGCCGGATTATCGGAGGAAGCGGTGAAACAGGTGGTCGAATCACACCTGAACGAAATCAACCTTTGCCTATCCAGCAGTGCCGGAAGGAAGCTCCCTCGGGAGATGGGGCTCACCATCTCCGTCGACCCCACTGGGACGGTGAAGGATGCGAGGAGCATATCCAGGCCGCAACTCGGAAAAGACCTGGAACGCTGCATCCGGGACTGTGTCAGGGCCTGGGTTTTCAAGGCTTTGGGAGGGAACGCACCCATCAGTGTGAAGGTCACCCTGACCATTGGATGAGTTTGGATTATATTGGGTGAACAACAGGGGGAGGGGGGATGATCCCGGTCATCCCCCCTTCGCCTTCGCTCCAGTCTTGCCCGTCATTGTTCAACAAGAAGCCAATGGGGCTGTATTCAGAATCCACTATTCGGTTCCCCCTCCCAATACCGCATAGAGCTGCACCTGATTGGCAAGCCTTGCAAGGCGGACGGAGATAAGTCCCTGTTGCGCGGCGTAAAGGGAACGTTGCGCATCGAGCACGTTCAAGTAAATGTCAGTTCCCTTCTCGTACCTGGCATTGGAGAGCTGGTAGGTTTTCGCGGTGGCCTCAAGCAGGGACTGCTGTGCCTCCATTTGATCCCCCAGGGTCCCCTTTCTGGCAAGCGCGTCGACCACCTCCCGAAATGCGCCCTGGATCGCTTTCTCATATTGCGCCACGGCGATCTCCCTGTTCACCTTGGTGACCTTCAGGGCCGACCATGCCCGGGGGTCGAATATGGGCATGACGATCTGGGGTGTGTAGTTCCAGGCCAACGTACCGGATTTGAAGAGCCCCGTCAGATCCCCGCTCGCAGTTCCCAGGGCGGTGGTGAGCGAAATGCGCGGGAAGAGCGCAGCCCGGGCCGCGCCGATATTTGCATTGGCAGCCCTAAGGAGACTCTCGGCTTGAAGAATGTCAGGGCGGTTCAATAACACCTCGGAGGACGCACCGGGAGAGACGTCCGGCAACGGTGCGACACCGCTCAGCGCGTCAGGCAGCAAATCGGCAGGCACGGGCGAGCCAGCCAGCAGGTCCAGAGCGTTTTGATCCTCAGCGACCAGTTCAGTAAAGC
>CAZURN010000033.1:0-4458 GCA_964623165.1 uncultured Syntrophobacteraceae bacterium | reverse complement strand
GAGCCAGCCAGCAGGTCCAGAGCGTTTTGATCCTCAGCGACCAGTTCAGTAAAGCGAGCGACATCAACCCGAGCCGACTCAACCCTCGTTTGAACCTGGCGAAGATCCAGTTCGGCCACCAGCCCGACTTCATGCCGCCTTCGAATCAGATTGTACGCGGTCTCCTGGTTTTCGAGGGTGGACCGGGCAAGCCGCAGGTTTTCCCTATCTGCGGCGAGCGTCAGAAAAGCGTTGGCCACTTCAGCGATCAACAGGATCTGCGCGCTGCGCCGTGCATGGTCCGTGGCGAAGTATTCCTCCAGTGCACTCTTCCCAAGACTTTGAATACGACCGAAAAAGTCGATCTCCCAGGCACTGATTCCGACGCTGACCCTGTACTGTGAGGCGGTCACCGCGCCCGATGCGGTACCCTTCTCGCCGGAAATGGTCCCAGGCACGCGTTCCCTAACACCCTTGGCCGTTCCGTCGACCGTCGGCAAGAGCTCGGCGTGCCGGACGCGATACAAAGCCCGCGCCTTTTCTACGTTCAAAGCGGCCAGCCGCAGGTCTCGGTTGTTCTTTAAAGCCATTTCTATGACCTTCTGGAGCCGGCCATCGGTGAAGAATTCTCTCCACCTCAACTCGGAAGCGAGAGGCTCGTTCCGCTCCTTCGATGTCTGACTGTACGCGGCGCCACTGGGCCACTCGGCAGGCACCGGTGCGTCAGGCCGCGTGTATTTAGGGATCATGGTGCAACCGGTGAGAAGAACGACAGTCATTAGAGAAGATGACAACAGTCTCCTTGTCATGTCACTGCGCCTCCAAAGGGCTCACGGCATCCGTCCCCGTTTGTTGCGTTTTGGCACCGCGCTTTCTGCCGAAAACCCGGACCACCACCACGTAAAAGAGAGGGATGAAGGGAGTCGCCAGGAAAGTGGCGGCGACCATCCCACCCAGGACCCCGGTACCTATGGCCGTTTGCGCCCCTGCGCCTGCCCCGCTGGCCAGGGCCAGGGGGAGCACGCCGAAGCCGAAGGCGAGCGAGGTCATGACGATGGGGCGAAGCCTCAATCTGGCCCCAGCCAGCGTGGCCTCCACCAGCCCCATCCCCTCCTTCACCTTGCCCATGGCAAACTGCACGATCAGAATGGCGTTCTTGGTCGTGAGGCCTGCAACGGTGAGGAGCCCGATCTGGAAGTACACATCGTTGGGGAATCCCCTAAGGTTTGAGGCGACAATCCCGCCGATGAATCCTAGGGGCAGGGCGAGCATGACCGAAATGGGGACGGTCCAACTCTCGTAGAGTGCCGCCAGGCAGAGAAAAATCACGATCAGAGAAAATGCATAGAGCACTGGGGCTTGAGACTTGGCCATCCGCTCCTGGTAGGAAAGTCCAGTCCAGTCAAAACCGATGCCCTTAGGCAGCTTCGAAGCGATCTCTTCCATTGCCTGCATCGCTTCTCCTGAACTCTTCCCAGGGGGGGGCTCTCCCCAGATGTTCAGAGACGGAAAGCTGTTGAATCGCTCAAGCAGTGGCGACCCGTAGAACCAGTGGCCGGTTGCGAAAGATGCAAATGGCGCCATCGTCCCAGCAGCGTTTCGAACATATAGCCTTTCCAAGTCTTTTGGCAGCATGCGATAGGGGGCATCGGCCTGAACGTAAACCCTCTTGACCCGTCCGCCCTGGATGAAGTCGTTCACATAGCCGCCACCGAACGCCGCGGAGATAGTCGTGTGGATGGAGTTGACAGGAACACCCAGAGCGCCGGCTTTTTCCCAATCCACATCGATTCGGTACTGGGCCACATCCTCCAATCCACTGGGCCGCACTCGAATCAGCCTCGGGTCCTTTGAGGCCATGCCGAGCAGTTGATCGCGGGCAGCCATCAAAGCTTCATGGCCCAGTCCGCTCCGATCCTGCAATTGGAAGTCGAAGCCGCCAGCCCGCCCCAGCTCTGATACCGCTGGGGGCGGGAACGCGAACACCCTGGCATTGCGGATTTTTGAGAACTTTCCCATAGCCCGCCTCACCAAAGCGTCCACTTTCAGGTCCGCCCCGGGACGCAGCTCCCAGTCTTTGAGTTTGACAAATGACAGCCCCACGTTCTGCCCGGCTCCCGAAAAACCCCTGCCGGCCAGCGTAAAGCAAGAGTTCACCGCTCTGCTTTCATCACCCAGAAAATGATTCCGGACTTGAGTCATGATCTCCTGGGTCTGCTCCAGCGTCGAACCCGCAGGCAACGACACCTGGACGAACATGAGACCCTGATCCTCATTGGGGAGATAAGAGGTCGGCATTCGTTGGAAAAGGAATCCCAAGGCCACCACCAGCACAAGGTAGATTAAAAGGTAGCGGAGCTTCCTCTCAAGCATGTGGCCGACAATAACCTGGTACATATTCCTGGATCTGCGGAAGATCTTATCGAACCAGCGAAAAAAGGGTCGGAACAGAAAAAAAGCGGTTTCTGTGGGCTCGTGACCTCTTTCCACCGGCTTGAGAAGCGATGCACACAGAACTGGGGACAGGATCAGGGCCACCACAACCGAGAGAAGCATGGACGACATGAGGGTTATGGAAAACTGGCGGTAGATGACACCGGTGGAGCCGCCAAAAAACGCCATGGGGCCAAATACCGCTGAGAGCACAAGCCCTATACCGATCAGAGCACTTGTGATTTCTCCCATGGATTTGCGGGTGGCTTCCTTTGGAGACAGTCCCTCTTCGGTCATGACCCGTTCCACATTTTCAACCACGACAATGGCGTCGTCCACCAGGAGGCCGATGGCCAACACCATTGCGAACATGGTGAGCATGTTGATGGAGAATCCGAACAATCCCAGGACGGCGAAGGTCCCAAGGATCACCACCGGCACCGCCAGGGTGGGAATCAGGGTGGCCCTGATGTTACCAAGGAAAATGTACATCACCAAAAAGACAAGCAAAATCGCCTCAAAGAGAGTCTTGACCACCTCACCTATAGCCACCTTGACAAAGGGGGTCGTGTCATAGGGATAGATGACCTTCATGCCGGGAGGGAAGTACCTTGAAAGCTCATTCATCTTTGCTTTGACCGCATCGGCTGTGGCCAGTGCATTTGCGCCGGGGGCCTGTCGGACGGCCAGGCCGGCCGCAGGATGGCCGTTGAAAAGCGTCTGGGTTCCGTAACGTTCGGTACCCAACTCCGTGCGGCCTACGTCGGATACGCGAACCACCGAGCCGTCAGGATTGGTCCGCAGTGGGATGGCGGAAAATTCCTCGGGGGTCCTGAGCAGGTTCTGGACGATCACAGAGGCGTTCATGCGTTGGCCGCTCACTGCCGGGGCTCCACCGAACTGACCGGCGGAAACTTCCACGTTGTAAGCACGGAGCCGCTGGATGACGTCATCCACAGTCAACCGGAAATCGGTGAGTCTGTCAGGATTCAGCCAAACCCGCATGGCATACTGGGAACCGAAGGTTTCCACTTCCCCGACTCCCGGCACCCGCGCCAGCACCTGCTGGATGCTGGACTGGGCATAGTCCGACAAGTCAAATTCATCCATGCTGTCGTCTTCAGAAGTCAGACCCACAATAATGAGCCAGTTTCTGGTCGACTTGCTGACCTTGACACCCTGCTCCTGGACCACTGTGGGCAAACTCGCCGTGGCGAGTTGGAGCTTGTTCTGCACCTGTGCCCAAGCAAGGTCAGGATCCATCCCGGGTGCAAAGGTGAGCTCAATCCTACCGGCGCCGGAAGCATCGCTGGTCCCTGTCATGTATAATAACTTGTCAAATCCGGTCATCTTCTGCTCAATGATCTGGATCACACTGTCTTCCACAGTCTGAGCAGACGCGCCGGGGTAAAAGGCATCAATCGCTATGGAGGGAGGGGCGATCGGAGGATACTGCGAGATGGGCAAGTTGTAGATCGCCAGCCCGCCCGCCAGCATCATGATGATGGCGATGACCCAGGCAAAGACCGGGCGATCCAGGAAGAAATTCGATAGCATCGGGGTCCTCCGTTATTTCGTTGGTGCAGCCTGGGGGGACGTGTTTGAGGAACTCTTGGCAGCTTTGGGGCTGGGTGATGGAGCACTGGGTGAGGCCGCACCGGTCGTGGGAGATGGGGCCACGTCCCCCTTCGGGGCTTGCACACCGGTTTTTCGGCTCTCCATGGGAACTGCCTTCACGGGGCTGCCAGGGCGCACGTTCAGCATGCCCTCGACGATCAGGCGATCTCCTGCCGACAGGCCTGAAGAAACGAGCCACTTGTCCCCGATGGCCCGGTCGAGCTTCAGCATCCGCTGTTCCACCGTGCCCTTTTCATCCACGATGAGCGCAAGGGGTTCAC
The DNA here is from genome assembly GCA_964623165.1 of uncultured Syntrophobacteraceae bacterium. Taxonomy (GTDB): domain Bacteria; phylum Desulfobacterota; class Syntrophobacteria; order Syntrophobacterales; family Syntrophobacteraceae; genus JAAYUJ01. The sequence continues at coordinate 148 of CAZURN010000033.1, read as the reverse complement.
CCTTGGGGTTGCGGCTCACTCCCTGCTGTGGGACGAGAATGGCCTGCTGAGCAATGCCCTCCTGAACGACGGCCCGCACAAACATTCCCGGCAGGAGCAGTTGCTCGGGGTTGGGGACCACGATGCGCACGGTGTATGAGCCCGTCGC
>CAZURN010000032.1:0-22780 GCA_964623165.1 uncultured Syntrophobacteraceae bacterium | reverse complement strand
ACGGCAAGGTTGGATCTCTGCGACGCTTCAAGGACGATGTGAAAGAGGTCAAAGCCGGTTTTGAATGTGGGATCGGCATCGAGAACTTCAACGACACAAAGGTCGGCGATATCCTGGAAGCCTATGAGCTGCAGGAGATAAAGCCGACTTTGGAGCCAGAAGGCGAGAAGAAAGCGGGGGCATGAGGCACCTGCGGGGTTCCTGATCTCTTTTGGGCCTCCTCCGCGAGTCGGCGGATCTTTTCCTTCAGGGCGAGATGACGAAATCAACCAATTCCAAGCTGTCTGCTTGAGCTCTAAGAGATTGCCATGACGGTGGGTGTTGCCCGGGTGGTTTTTCGTTTGCACGGGAACGATTCCTTGAAAGAGAAGCGCCGGGTGGTCAAGAGCATTGTCGAGAAGAGCCGCCACCGCTTCAATGTTTCGGTGGCGGAGGTGGGCGATCAGGACGTCCACCAGCGTACCACCATAGGTGTCTGTGTCATCGGTAATGACGGCCGGCTCCTCAATTCCCTACTGGACCGGATCATCGGCTTCATGGACTCTCTGAATCTCGCGGATCTGGTGGAACACGAGATCGAGTTGATCCCCCTCGGGTAGGGGCAATGCTGCTCGCTCCTGCAGTCTGAGGCCTTGGGCCCTTGGTTGGTCCACAAGGGCCTGGCTGGGGACCGGTTTCCCATTCACGCGTCAATTGAACAGCATTTGGGCGAGGAGCCCTTCCCTGGTTCAGCGCTCGGGCACGAGGAAAGGAGCTGGGCTGTACCATGCCGAACAAAAGGTCTGCCCGGGTAGGAGATCTGATCTGGAAGGAACTGGCGGACCTGCTTCTGAGGAAGGTGAAGGACCCGAGAGTGTCGGGTGTGACCATCACCGGCGTTGAGGTGAGCCCCGACCTGCAGCATGCCAGGGTCTTCTATTGCGTCAGCGGTGTGACGGCTGAAAAAGAAAAGGAAGACGCCGCCAGGGGACTCTTCAAGGCCAAAGGCTTCATCAGGCAGGAACTGGGAAAACGCTTGCAGATCCGCCATGTGCCCGAGGTGGATTTCCGGTATGACCCTTCATTCGAATACGGTGACAAGATCGAGAGGATCCTGAGAGAGTTGCACAAGGATGAGCATGGCGGGGAGTGATCCGATACAGGAAATCGTGAAGGTGATTCTGGCGAATCGGCGGTTCATTGTCACGACTCACGTGCGCCCGGACGGCGATGCCCTCGGGTCACTTCTGGCCTTGGTCTTCATGCTGCGCCGACTGGGCAAACAGGTGGATGCGTACTGCCAGGATCCGGTGCCCCATTTGTATGCCTTCCTGCCAGGGGCGGACACCGTGCTCCAGGGAGTTCCGCCGAACACACACCATGATGCTGCCATCCTCGTGGACTGTGGAGATCTCTTGAGGGTTGGCCCCCAATTGGCCGAGAAAATTCGGCAACTCCCGCTGCTCATCAATATCGACCATCACGTGAGTTCCGAGTCCTTCGGACATGTCTGTTGGATCGAATCCAGTGCCAGCAGCACCTGTGAGATGCTCTTCCACCTCTTTGGACATCTTCCGGCGGCGATTGATCCGGAGATTGCAACACAGCTCTACACAGGGATGCTCACGGACACGGGCTCATTCCGTTTCTCCAATACCAACAAGAGCGTCCTCGAAATTGCTGCCAAGCTCGTGGAGGCTGGCGCGGAGCCGGCCCTCATCGCGGAGCGGGTTTTCGATTCCACTCTGCCCCAGACCTTGAGACTTCTGGCAAGAGTGCTCTCCACGGTTTCGTTCCATGCAGACAATCGGTTGGCGACTGCCGAGCTTTCTCTGGGCATGTATGCGGAAACATCAACGACCCCGGCGGAAAGCGAAGGCTTCATCAATCACCTGCGGTCAGTGGAACCAGTGCGGATGGCCATGATGTTTCGCGAGGACGAGGGGGGAATCATCCACGTGAGCACGCGTTCCAAAGGGTCGGTGGATGTGGCTGCGTTCGCCCAGCGGCATGGAGGAGGCGGCCATAAGAGGGCGGCGGCTTTTCGGGTGGAGGGTGGAATCGATGAGGTTCGTCGGGAATACACTCGACAAGCTGTGAAGTACCTGGAGGAAATCGACTGATGCGAAGATGCCGTCAAGCTGGCGTGGCCCAGGGCCTTGTGCCCGTCCGCTTTAAGGTGCCCACAAGGGGCTATAGGGGCTATGCTGCATCTTGAACTCTGCTCGCTTCCATCTTGAATACAAATCCATATGAGAGCCCGGCAGCCGGATTTTTCCTGACCCGTGCTTTTGCCGGACTGATCGGATGCCATGCTGAGCGACCTTTCACGAGATCATTGCATGTGGGACACGAAATCGCCTGCTTCCTTTTCTGAACAATGCGCGGCTTTGGATTGCGAAAGGTCGTCCAATGCCTCGAATGGCATCACGGGGAGCGGGCTTCTGGTATTGGACAAGCCAGCCGGGTTGACATCCTTCGACGTGGTGTCGAGGGTCAAACGTGGGCTCAGTCTTCAGAAGGCGGGACACTGCGGGACACTGGACCCTTTCGCAACAGGAGTCCTGTTGATTTGCGTCAATCGGGCGACGCGCATCGCGGATCAGCTGTTGTTCCAGGACAAGGCGTATCATTTTGTGATCCGCCTGGGCATCGAAACAAACACCCTGGATGCTACGGGAGCGGTGACCTGCTCCCACACGGGGGGGCCGGTCGCCAGAAGTGATCTGGAAGCGGTGTTGCATAACTTTCGGGGCCGGATGCTTCAGAGGGTGCCCCATTTCTCCGCTGTGAAAGTCAAGGGGGATCGCCTTTACAAATTGGCTCGGGGCGGTGTTAGGGTGGACCTGCCGCCAAGAGAAATCGAGGTTCGAACGCTGGATTTGATCGACTATGCCTGGCCTGAGGCCGTCCTGGCCGCGAGTTGCTCCAAGGGTACTTACATTCGCCAGTTGGCTGCGGACATCGGATCGGCGCTCGGATGCGGTGCCCACGTTCTGGAGTTGCGAAGGACATCCAGTGGCCCGTTCAGTATCGCTCAGGCGGCCACATTGGACGAGGTGCTGAGGTGCTTCTCGGTGGGTGCCCCTATTCCGGGTTTCATCGCCTTGAATGAGGCCCTCGGTCATCTGGATCAGCTGACAATAGAGGACCCGAGTGTGGTCAAGGCCCTCCTCAGCGGTTACCTCGCACCCCGATGGGAAGAGGAAAACGGGGAACGTCTGAAGGAAAGTGACGGGCCAGTCCGCCTGGTCGACGGCGAAAACCGCCTTCTGGCTTTGTGGTGGCCGTGCGGGGAGAGCAGAGATCACCGCAAGCTCCGGGTCTTCGGAGCACAAACGTGATGAAGTGTTGGTTTTTGGGTGACCGTTCCTCTCAAACCCATTGGGAACGCTGCATGTGCATTGACTGCAGCAGATGTGTCAAAGAACCAGACAAGACGTTGAAGACTCATTATTGCCAAGATTCAAAGGAGGATTAGCCGTGGCAATGACATCTACCCGGAAAAAGGAAATCATCGAGGACTTCAAGTTGCACCCGGGAGATACCGGTTCGCCGGAGGTCCAGATAGCCCTGCTCAGTGAACGGATCAGCTATCTGACGGACCATTTCAAGACGCATCAGAAGGATCACCACTCCCGTCGCGGTCTGCTCAAGCTGGTCGGGCAGCGACGGCAGTTGCTCAACTATCTGAAGAAGAAAAGCGTGGATCGTTACAACTTGGTAATCCAGAGACTTGGACTGCGCCGTTAGCGGTTCGTCGTGATGCAGCTCCTCGTTGCTACATATCGCAAGAAGAGCGATTCGAGAGAAAAGGGAATTCCTCATGAAACACACTGTGCAAGTGGAAGTTGGTGGAAGACCGCTGATTTTTGAATGTGGCCATCTGGCCAGGCAGGCAAGCGGTTCCGTCAGGATGCAATATGGCGATACGGTTGTTTTGGTTGCGGCGACCAAGGAGGACAGGGTTCGGGAAGGCATCGACTTCGTGCCTCTGATGGTTGATTATCAAGAGATGAGTTACGCGGCGGGTCGGATCCCCGGGGGGTTTTTCCGCAGGGAGATCGGGCGTCCGAGCGAAAAGGAAACCCTCACCTCCCGGCTCATCGACCGGCCAATCAGGCCGTTGTTCCCGAAGAAATATGCATACGAGACGCAGGTCATCGCCACGGTGCTTTCCGTCGATCAGGAAAATGAACCTGACGTGGTGGCCATGACCGGAGCATCCGCCGCACTGCACACCTCCTCCATCCCCTTTCAGGGGCCTGTAGGAGCAGTCCGGGTGGGCAGGGTGAACGGCGAGTTCGTCATCAACCCCTCTGCGGCCCAGTTACAGGAAAGCGACATGAACATCGTCGTTGCGGGCAGCCGGGATGCGGTGGTCATGGTGGAAGGGGGGGCCGAATTCGTTTCGGAAGCCGATGTGCTCGAGGCACTCGATACGGCTCACAGAGCCATTCAGCCCATCCTGGATGCCCAGGAGTCTCTGCGTGCCATGCTCAGTGGGGTTGAGAAAGAGGAAGTGCTGCCTCCAGTCAAGGACCCCGTCCTGGTTGAGGCCGTAGAGGCCAGGGCGCGGGATGAGATGCGGCAGGTCATGGCCATTGCGGAGAAACAGCTGAGGGGGCAGGCCAAGAAGGCCCTCAAGGCAAAGGTCAAGGAAGAGTTGGCTGCCGAGTTTCCAGAGAGGGAAAGAGAGATCGAGGAGGTGCTCGGCGACATGGAAAAAAGGGTGGTCCGACGCATGATGCTCGAGGAAGGGCGTCGAATCGACGGACGCGGTTTCGCTGAGATCCGCCCCCTTGAAATCGAAGTGGGCGTGCTTCCGCGAACCCATGGTTCGGCCATGTTCCGCCGCGGGGAGACGCAAGTTCTGGCAGTGGTGACCCTGGGATCCTCGTCCGACGAACAGAAAATCGAAGCCCTGGCCGGTGAGACCTTCAAGTCCTTCATGCTCCACTACAACTTTCCCCCCTACTGTGTCGGTGAAGTCCGGCCCCTTCGTGGCCCGGGAAGAAGGGACATCGGCCACGGTGCCCTCGCTGAACGGTCCGTCAAGACCGTGCTTCCCAAGGACGGGGAGTTCCCCTACACGATCAGAGTGGTTTCCGAGGTCCTCGAATCCAACGGGTCCAGTTCGATGGCCACGGTGTGCGGCTCCACGCTGGCCCTCATGGATGCCGGCGTGCCCATCATTGAACCTGTGGCCGGAATCGCCATGGGCCTGGTGAAAGAGGGCGACAAGGTGGTGGTTTTGACTGACATCCTCGGTGACGAAGACCACCTGGGAGACATGGACTTCAAAATCACCGGCACGGCCGGCGGAATCACCGCACTCCAGATGGACATCAAGATCTCCGGTATCGATCGCGACATCATGGGTCGTGCCCTTGAACAGGCAAGGCAGGCGCGCCTGACTCTCCTCGAAAAGATGAGGGAAGCCCTCCCGGCACCCCGTCCCGAATTGTCACCCTATGCCCCCAGGGTGCTGACCATCCAGATTCACCCGGACAAGATCCGCGACGTCATAGGTCCCGGGGGGAAGGTCATCCGCTCCATTGTGGCTGAAACGGGAGCCAAGATCGATATCGACGACACAGGCAGGGTTGTGGTCATGAGCCCCGACAAGCAGGCGTGCGACCTCGCGGTGGACCGCATCAGGCGTCTGACTCAGGAACCCGAGGTGGGGCAACTCTACATGGCTCGCGTCGTGCGGGTCACCGATTTCGGCGCCTTTGCCGAGATCCTTCCCAACACCGATGGCCTCATCCACATTTCGCAGCTGGATCACAAGCGCGTGAAGAAGGTGACCGATGTCGTCAATGAAGGTGACGAGGTTCTGGTCAAGGTCATTGAGATCGACAAGGACGGCAGGATCCGACTGAGTCGCAAAGCCGCCCTGGAGAAGCCCCAGGATGATTGATGTCTGAATTGGCGCGCTGAAAGAATGTACCTGATCTGGACCAGCTTGGGTTGGCGCTGACCTGGATCCCCGTGTTCACGCAGGAGAGGTGAGATTGTTTCAGAAGACTGTCCTCAAGAATGGCATGCGTATTGTCACAGAGAAGATCCCGTACGTCCATTCCGTTTCCATGGGCATCTGGGTGAGTGTGGGCTCCCGCGATGAACTGGAGGACGAGTGTGGGATCACCCACCTTATCGAGCACATGCTCTTCAAGGGGACCCGGCGGCGGAGCGCTCTGGACATTGCCAAGGAGCTGGACTCCGTGGGGGGGTTCGCCAATGCGTTCACATCCAAGGAGCACGTGTGTTTCCATGCGAAAGTTCTCGATACACACCTTCCGCTTGTGGTGGATGTCCTCACGGACATCTTTCTGAATTCTCTGTTTGAACCCCAGGAAATCGGGCGAGAGCAACAGGTCATCCTTCAGGAAATCCGGATGATCGAAGACACGCCCGACGAATTCGTGCACATCCTCTTTCAGGGGGACTTCTGGCGGGACAACCCCCTTGGACGTCCCATCTACGGATCTGTCGAAACCGTTGAAAAGGCGGACCAGGAGAGAATCCGAGGGTACCTGTCACGGATGTTCCATCCCTCGCGAATCGTCATTGCGGCTGCCGGAAACCTGGAACACGAGCGGTTCGTGGACCTTCTGGCGCCCGCCATGGAAGCTCTGAACCATTCCTCGCATCCCAGGGACCGCCAGACACCCCGGGACAACCCCCAGATCAGGATCATTTCCAAGGATTTGGAGCAAGTTCACCTGAGCCTCGGCATGAGGGGAACCTCTCAAGTCGATGAGAGACGTTTCGCCTGCCATCTGCTCAACGTCATTTTCGGAAGCAGCATGAGCAGCAGGCTTTTCCAGGAGGTGAGGGAGAAACGAGGTCTGGCTTACTCGGTGTATTCATTTCACAACAGCCATGAGGACACGGGACTCTTTGGGGTCTACGCGGGGGTCAGCCCCGAAAACGTCGAGGAGACGCTGAGGGTGGTGCGCGATCAGTTGGGTGTTCTCGCGGCGGAGAGCATCTCCGATACCGAAGTCGCCGCTGCCAAGGAGTACCTGAAAGGAAGCATGTACCTCAACGCCGAAAGCACGGATTCCCGCATGAACCGCCTTGCCAAAAACGAGTTTCTGTTTGGACGGGATGTTCCGTTCGAAGAAGTGGAAGCCCGTATCAACGCAGTGACCCCCGGGGCCATCCAGGAGTGGTTCCAGGGGACCTACGATCCATCGCGATGTGGCCTGACGCTGTTCGGTCCAGTCAACCTCGATGAGGAGACAGTCGAAACGCTCTTGTTGGGGGGGTGAGGCTGCCGTGTCACTTTTCTTCCAGATCCTTGCCAGCGGTTCCAAGGGGAATGCCATTCTCGTGTGCAGTCAGAAGACCCGCATCCTCGTGGATGCTGGTCTGAGCGGCAGAGAGCTGGCATCCCGCCTGCGAAAGACCCCTGTGGAGATGAAGCAGCTCCATGCCCTGGTGGTCACCCATGAGCACCAGGACCACGTGCGCGGCTTGGGAGTCCTGAGTCGACGGTGTGATCTCCCGGTGTATGCTACTGGGGGGACACTCGATGGGCTCCCGCCCGAAACGGGGAAAATGGCAGGCGTGCACGTGTTTCAGCCGGGGTCCCCATTCAGTGTGGGGGACCTTCGGATACAGGCCTTTGCCATTTCCCACGATGCCCGGGAGCCTGTGGGATTTGTCATCGAAAACAACGGCACTCGCCTTGGCATCTGTACGGACCTGGGTGTGGCCACACAGCTTGTCCGCGCAAGGCTCCAGAACTGTCATGGTCTCGTCGTGGAAGCAAATCATGACGTCGCCATGCTCCTCAACGGTCCCTACCCCCCGCACCTGAAACAGCGCATACGAAGCCGTCACGGGCATCTTTCCAATGCGGACACCTGTGAACTCCTCCAGTCCCTTCTCCATAACGACCTCCAATCGGTCATGTTTGCCCATCTCAGTGAAGTCAACAATCATCCCGAACTCGTCACGGCCGGATACCGCAGGCTGGTCGAGTTTCCCGAATGGGAAAACGTCAAATTTGGGATAGGCATGCAGCACGAGGTTTCCAACGGGGTCGAACTGGCTTGAGAATCCATCTCAAATCCAGGATCCAGGAAACCCTTTTGGCCATGGAACCGGGGAACTTCACTTCATTCATGCATGGGAGGATCTTGTGGCGCCCATATCCAAGTGTCTGCTGCTGCCGATTGACGACTCCCGGGAATCCCTCAAGCCTGTGGAGTTCATCAGGAAGCTCTATCCGGATCTGAGCAGCGTCAAGGTTGTTCTGTGTTACTTTCAGCCACCTCTGGCCCCTATTTATCGGGAGAAGCCCGACTCACCGGAAATGGCCCGCAAGAGGATGGAGATTCTCAGAGCCCGCGAGGCGAATACGCGAAAAGTCCTGAATCATGCCAGGGAGGTGCTTGGGAAGGCAGGTTTCCCTGAGGAATCCGTGTTGGAGCACGTCCAGGAGAAGGCATCGACCATGCCCAGAGACGCATGCCTCATCGCCGGCGTCAGGAGAGCGGATGCCCTGGTGGTGCAAAGGCAGAATCAGACGACCCTGGAGAGCCTCCTTCGCGATGACCCGACCCATGGGCTGCTCCAGTATTGCTTTGATTGCCCTGTGTGGATCACCGACGGAAACATCGATCCGTCCAGGGGGGCCGTCTGCATACTCAACGAGGATACATCCATCCGGGCTGCAGACCATGCCGCGTTCATGCTTGCAGACGCCAAGACCGAGATTGTCCTGCTTCATGCAACGCGGGGAATCGCGGGGCCTTGCACTGTTCCGGTTTCCCAGCTAAGCCCGGAAATCCAGAAATGGTTCAACACAAACGAAGGAAGATCCATGGAGCCTTATCTTCGGAAAGCTGCAGAGGTGGTGTGTCAGGAGGGAATCTCCGAGGATCGGGTGAAGCTGAGTCTCATCCCAAGCCGAGGAAACGTGGCGGTCGACATCATCGAGCACTGCAGGAACCAGGGGATCGGCATCGTGGTGATCGGCCACTCGAATCCCCAGGGAAAGTGGAGCTTCCTCAAGAGCTCAGTCACCAAGAAAGCCCTGGAGGAGTTCCGTGACATGGCGATCTGGGTCAATCAGTGAGGAAGCGAAGTGCTCAGAGGCAAACTGGTGTCTTGTAGGTAGTTTGTCGCCAATATATCCCTGACCCTGACCACGGCGAAAGCCGACGGTCCAGGTTCGATCCTACAATGGATTCCACCTTTTGTCTCGGGGGTCTGGGGCGTCGCTTAGGTCTCCTCGGGACAACCAAACCTCGTAAGCAGAATTACCGGAGCCCGGAAACTCCCGCCGTCAGGCCGCTGCCCGTTTTGGAGCAACCCGTCTGCGGCCCTTGAGCTCTTCATAGAGAATCACCACAAAGCTTGCCACGAACACGGAGGAATAGGTTCCCGTGACGACGCCGATGAGCATGGCAAAGGCGAAGTCGTGAATGACAGTGCCACCGAAGAAGAAGAGGCACACCGCCACGAGAAAGACGGTGCCGGCGGTGAGGATGGTCCGGCTCAGGGTCTGGTTGATGCTCGAGTTGATGAGGGTGAGAACATCCTGCTTGCGATCCTTGCGAAGGTTTTCCCTCACCCGGTCGAACACGATGATGGTGTCGTTGATGGAATAGCCGACCAGCGTGAGCAGCGCGGCAAGCACTTCGAGGGTGAACTCCTTTCCTGTCAGGGCGAATACTCCCACCACGATGAGCACGTCGTGGATGAGGGAAAGGAGGGCGCCCATGGCATAAGGCAGCTCAAGAACCCAGAAGAGGGCTAGGGTGACCACCAGTGCCCCCATGATCAGATACGTGGCACTGAGTCCCGCCACCTCAAGCAGGTAGACTCCGAATATCAGCACTCCGGCCAGAATGGCGCTCTTGACCCATTTGAACTCGAAGCGTCCGGAAACATAGATGGCAATCAGCAATAGGGCGTAGTAGACGGCAAGCAACGCCTTCTGGCGAAGATCGGCTCCCACCTTGGGGCCGACCATCTCCGTGCGGCCCACCGAAGCCTGATCCTTTCCATAGACGGCCGCAAGCTTCTCCTCCACCTCCCTGGTAAGACTCTGCAGTTCGGATGTGATGAGTTCGGTGCGAATGAGGAACTCGTTGTCGGAAGCGGCTCCAACTTGCTGAATGCTGCTCGAGCCAGCTAAGTCCTTCAAGGCGTTTCGGATCTCGTCCGGGGTGGTGGACTTGTTGAACTTGATCTGGATGAGGGTCCCACCGGCAAAATCGACCCCCATGGGCAGACCGCCCCTCCAAAAGAATGCAGCGACCCCGATGAGGATGATCGCACAGGAGACGATGAGCGCCTTATAGCGTGCACCGACAAAGTTGTAGTTCGTGTTGGGTCTGATGAACTCCATGCGCTAACCTCTCTTCATACACTCAGGGTCTTTACCCTGCGCTGCAGCAACAGATAGTCGAAGATGGACCGGGTCACGATGATCGCCGTGAACAGGTTGCCCACGAGGCCAATGGTCAGAGTGACCGCGAAGCCCTTGATGGGGCCCGTGCCGAACTGAAACAGGACGAAGGCGGCAATCAGGGTGGTCATGTTCGAATCGATGATGGTCACCGTGGCCTTTTCGTACCCTGCTTCGACGGCGGCTCGCGGAGTCTTGCCCAACCGCAGTTCTTCCCGGATGCGCTCATAGATGAGGACGTTGGCATCCACCGCCATGCCTATGGTGAGGGCGATGCCCGCGATACCCGGCAGTGTCAGGGTCGCCCCGAACAGGGCGAGTCCCGCCGCAATGATGAGCATGTTCATGGCCAGGGCGATGTTGGCGATGACTCCGGACAGCTTATAGTACATGACCATGAAGACGACGACCAGGATCGCCCCTATGACACAGGCCGTGAGACCCTTCTGGATGGAGTCCTTGCCCAGGCCGGGGCCGACGGTGCGTTGCTCGAGGATCTTCACCGGCGCCGGCAGGGCTCCCGCCCTGAGCACGATGGCCAGATCCCTGGCTTCCTCCATGGTGAAACTGCCCGTGATGCTGGCCCGGCCTCCCCCGATCTTCTCCCGTATTTCAGGGGCCGAATAGACCGTCCCGTCCAGGACGATGGCCAGCCGTTTCTTCACATTTTCTCCGGTGAGCCGTTCGAAGGTCCTCGCACCGGTGGCGCCGAACTCCAGAGCGACATAAGGGGCTTTATACTGGGAGTCGAGCCGCACTTCCGCCGTGGTGATGTCTTCACCGGTCATGAGGGTCCTGTCCCTCAGGGCGATTTGCGTTTCGCTGGTGCGCCCGGTGGCGGAATCAGTCCGCTTCATGGGATAGATTCTCACGCCCGGGGGGAGTTTGCCGTCCTTGGAATCCTGTGGGGACACCTCTTCGGCCACCAGTTTGAACTCGAGCAGGGCCGTCCTGCCCACGAGGTCTATGGCCCTCTGAGGGTCCTGAATCCCCGGCAGCTGAACAAGAACCCGATCCTCCCTCTCGCGGCGGATGTCGGGTTCCGTGACGCCGAACTGGTCAATGCGGTTCCGGATGGTCTGGAGAGCTTGGTCGACAGCCATTTCCTTGATGCGCTGGACCTCTTTCTCCTGGAACGTGTAGTTCATGGAGTAGCCATCGGCGGTGTTCTCCCCGGAGACATTCTTGAGGACAGGGTAGAATCTCTCAATGACCTTTCCCAGATCGGTGCGCCCTTCGGGAGAAGGCAGCACCACCTGAATGTCCCAGCCCTTGCCACGCTCCACCTTGTTGAAAGGGACTTTCTCCTTGCGCAGGGTTTCCTTGATGTCCTCCATCACGCGGTCCGCGGTGTTGACCACGGCCTTTTCGGCCTCCACCTCGAGTACCAGGTGCATTCCTCCCTGCAGGTCGAGGCCCAGATGGATCCGCTCTTTGGGAAGAAACTTGCCCCACCATGCGGGAAGTGTCGGAAAGATGGTGGGAGTGAGGTATACAAATCCAATGACTAAAACTGCGAAGATCAGGATCTCGCGATATTTTAAGCTTTTCAAGGCTTGTCCTCCCAATACCTTAAGAGGCGGGACCGGAATAATTTGGAAGGGATTCCCTCGATGGGACGGCTTTTTCCAAGGTGCGGATCACTTCTGAGAAGGCGCCGCAACCGCAGGAAAACGGGTCTTGGATTGGAGGAGAAAGCCATCCAGCGCTGGGTCGCCGCACGTGCCTGCAACGCTACTCTTCGGGCTCGCCCTTGGATACGACTCCGGCGATATAGCCGCGCTGCACCTTCACGCGCACATTGGCAGCGATCTCAATGGTGGCCACCGTGTCTGTGAGACCGGTGATCTTGCCCTGAAGGCCTCCGGCCGTGACGATCACGTCTCCGCGCTGCAGGCTGTCGAGCATGGCCTTGTGGTCCCTCTGCTTCTTCTGTTGAGGTCGGATGAGCAGAAAGTAAAAGATACCCACCATGAGAAGGAGCGGTATGAAAGCCGCTAAACCTCCCGCCCCCTGCGCATCTCCACCCTGCCCCATTGTACCCATTGCATGTGCAACACCAATCCAATCCATGAATTCCTCCCCAAAGATTCACTCGCGCCTCCCCAAGGACATTCATCGAGGGGGCATGGAGCGACCGCGACAGGTCATTCTAAAGACTCATTCCGACCGATACGAAAGCGCTATATAAACGACATTTTTGACGAATTGTCAACGGTCCAGTGTCATGTGCTGGGAGATAGTGGGCCGCAATGCTCCTGAATCTCAATGGCTAACGGGCAGGAACTCTTCGAATTTCCTGATCAAATCCTTCAATTTTGCCTGATAGTAGGCCACATTCTCATCGGGGTTGTCAGGGTCGTAGGCCGACACGAATTTGCAGTTCTCGAAAACCCGCACTGTCTTGCCGGTTCCCGTCACGTAGTAGGTGATCTGGTCCCCTGCCCGGTAGCCTCTGCCTGAGGCGAGGGCCAATTCATAGCTCGCGGCCCGGTTGCGCTTCCTGGCCTTGACTTTCTGGCTGTAGTTCTCGGGAGATTCCGTGAGGGTCTCTGTCTTGGCGAGGAGGGAGATGTCGATCTGGTGCCGCGCGAGTTTTTCGAGAGTATCGCGATAGAGCCCGGAGACTTCATCCCCCTTGCCCTCCAGGAGAAGCCGGATCATCTCAGCCATGAAGTCCCGCAGATACCGTTCAATTCCCCGGGAACGCAGTCCACTGCCCTTCACGATGACGTTTCCCTCAAGGTCCAGCAGAGCGTAGTTCTTTCTCTTGTAGGAGAACATGGCAGAATAGACTGCGTCCATTTCCACGTCGAGCCCCTCGGGGAGGCTTCGAGTGAGGCGTTCCACAAGATGCCGCGCATCATCGACCGTCGCATCAGGAGTTGGAGGCACGAAGTATATTCCATCCGTGTCGATCTCGATGGGTGTGGCGCCTTCGGCCCTCAACCACTCGATCATGGTTCGAATGATTTCCCGGCCCCGCCGGGTCACCTCTGCGGCCAAGGCGGGATCCGCGAAATTGTGAATGTCCGTTCCGAGATACCCGTAAAAGGAGTTGATCAGGATTTTGAATGTCTGCTGCAGTGCATCGTAATAGTCGTGCTCGTGGCGCGAGCCGCACCTCGCCTGGGCCAACCTTTTTGCCTCGAGCCTGAACGCTCGAAGGTCCCTGAGGAGGGGCAGGAAAACCCCCAGGGTGTCGCCCGAGGGCTTCAACTGATAGGTGAGCATGATGGACGGATAAAGGGAAGCCACGTCGCAGTGGACCACGTTTCTCACGATCCCTTCGACGAAGACGTCGGTGTATCCGCCTTCGAACGTGCCTTTCACCCCGGGCTTGGGGATGGAAACCCTTCTGCGCAGGTACTCTCTCATGAACAGGGCATTGATCTTGGTTGCGTTGCCGCGGATGAAGATGTTCTGGTAAGAGAGGGGAAATATACGGGTTTGCAGGAAAAATGGGGGGCTCAGGAGTTCCGAGAGTGCCAATGTTTCCCGAACGTCATCGAGGTTGTACCGGATCAGGGCCTCGGGGTCATTGTCGTAGGACCATTGAATCTTGCGGTGGTCGATGTACGTTCTGTCCTCTTCCGCCAGGCCGAAATGGATGGCTGCCGTCTTGAGGCCGTAGCCTTCAAGTTCACGCGCCGTCACGTCATAGTACTGCACCAGGAAGAGGGTATCCACCACGTGGCGTCCGAACAGGTCCACTCGGGTATAGTCGATGACCCGTTCGGCCACGGTGAACCGAGAGCGACGGATGCGGGGCGGGCTGCCGTCTCTGCCCCACGAAAGCTTGACGCCGTGCATCTTTGCTCTGGCAACGATGTATTCCAGATCGAAGTTGAATAAGTTGTGGCCTTCCAGCACATCTGGGTCCAGGCGTGCGATCCTCTCCCCCAGACTTTCCAGCATGGTCCGCTCGTCCATCTCCTTCCCAAAAAGGACTTCAGAAAAGCCCCGGTTGTCCATGAGGGCGATGGACAGGATTCGGTCATCCTGCCGGTTGGGATTGGAGAACTCGAACCCCGGGGTGCATGCGGTTTCAATGTCCAGAGCCAGTCGGTGCAGGTCTCTGAACGTGATGCCCTTGAAAAGCGTCTTTCCGGTGATGAGGAGGTACTGATGGACGGGGTCGGAGAGTATCAGGAAGGGGGCCTGCGGGGAGGATGCGGATTCCCCCGTGGTCTTCCTCATGTGATCCCTTGCACGTTCCCAGGCCCCCCAATCCTCGAAGAAGGCAAGAAGCCGGTAGGGGTTTGATGAAGCGAGCTCCTCAAGGCGAAACGGTTCCTTCAACCCATCGAGAAGCCCTGCATCCTCAAGGAGAATGAACGGCATGAAGGGCTCATCACGAGTCGTGACGCCTCCCTCCACGCGGAGGAAAAGCCGCATGAGCTTCTTCCCCACGGGTTCGACGGCGATGATGCCCTCCATGGGATCGGCCCCGAAGAGAACCTCGTTGGTTTCAAATGATGGTGTGGTCATGGCGAGTTCCCCAAGTCGAGCGGATGTTATGTCCTGATGAGCACCACTCAGGGTGCGGAGGGTTTTTCCCTTTCCATGGAGACCGTTGGTGCAATATATTAATGTGATGATTGGTACATTTTCTTGGGCGACATGATGCCCCTTTTGAGATGGCAAGGGAAGCCCATAGTTGCGCAGGCAATTCTCTGGCCCGGCCAAGCGGCCCCTGAATGTTCCCCCGGGGAACGCGCAGTCCACCCTGCTTTCGGATCGAGGAACGCTGGATCGTCTGGGAACAAGAGGATCTTACGAACGACAAACGGTAAGGGAGGTGCAGCTTGGATTTTGGATCTCTCGGGAGCATCACGTTCGATTGGGCCTTCTTGTCGGGCTTGGCCAGCATCGTCATCATCGACCTCATTCTGGCTGGAGACAACGCCGTCGTCATTGCCATGGCGGTGCGGTCCCTCCCACCCAACCAGAGAAAGAAGGGGATCATTTTTGGAGCCGGGGCTGCCGTCCTCATCCGTGTGGTGGTCACCTTCTTTGTAGCCCAGTTGCTTCAGATCAACTACGTGAAGCTCATCGGAGGGTTGCTCATCCTCTGGATTGCCATCAAGCTCTTCGTCGAGGGAGCCCCGGAGGAAAACCTCGAGAGAGAAGCGGCCACCATGTTTCAGGCCGTCAAGATCATCGTCATCGCCGACCTCACCATGGCCACCGACAACATGCTCGCAGTGGCTGGAGCCTCCCATGGAAACGCGTTCCTGCTGATCTTCGGCCTCGGGTTGAGCATTCCTTTCGTGGTTTTCACGAGCAACCTGCTGTCCATGCTCATGGACAAGTACCCCATCATCATCTATATCGGCGCCGCGATCCTGGGTCGTGTGGGCGGGGAAATGATCATGACGGATCCGGTGGTGGTGAGGCTGCTTGCCCCGGGAAAGATCGTCCAATACTCCGTGGAGGCGGGGCTCGCCGTGGGCGTCCTCATCATTGGCAAGCTCTGGTTGAGGTGGATGATCCGTTCAGAAGCGGCGAAGCACGATCTGGAGGAGGCACGGCCTGCTCTGGCGTCCAAGAGAGAAGAGTGAAGACACCATGGCGATACTCACAGTGTCACGTCAGTTTGGAAGCGGGGGGAAGGAAGTCGGAGAGGCTGTCGCGGCGGCGCTCGGGTACGATTACCTCGACAAGGAGAAGATTGTACTCCATGTCAGGGAGGCGGGAGGGAAGATCCAGGTGGGGGGCGATGCTCTCGACGAACGCTGCTCGACCCTGTGGGAGCGCTATGACAGATCGTTCAAGGCGTTTGCGGCTTTTGTGCAGATGGCCATTCTGGAGTGTGCCGCGAGGGACCGGGTTGTGGTCATGGGAAGGGGCGGGAACGTCCTGTTGAAGGGTGTGCCCCACGCATTGAGGATAAGGATAGTGGCTCCGCTGGAATCCAGAATAGAGCGGATCTCGAAAAGGGAGTCGGTGGACAGGGAGACCGCAATCTGGCTCGGGGAAAAAACGGACCGGGAAAGAGAGTGCTTCGTCTTTTCCATGTACGGGACCAAGCTCGATGCTCCCGAGGATTATGACGCCGTCATCGACACCTCCGGGCGTTCGCTGGACGAAATTGTCTCAAAGTTGTGTGGGATGCTGGGTGAGAGGGATCGGATGATGACCCCCGATGCCAGAAGGATTGTTGAATTGCGGGCGGCGGCCGCGAAGCTCAAGGCCTGGCTTTTCTCAAACCCCTCCTTTTTGCTTCCCACCCTCGAAGTGGAATCCGATGGGTCGTGCATCATCCTCACGGGGATCGTGCACAATCCCAGGGAACACCGAAGGGTCGAGGAAGAGGCAAGACGGCTTGTTGGGGAATACCCTTTGAAATGCAGCCTCCACTACAGACGATGATCTTCCTGGCATCGGTCGGATAACCCACCAACCGCAGATATCCTTTGAGCAAGATGCCCGGAGTAGCGGGCTCTTTGTTGGAGTCGCCATGAAGCGCCTTTGGAAGCTCTTTTCCCAAAACGAATTCCATGTCCTGCTCTTCGCTATCGGTTTGGTGGTGCTCAACTGGCCTTTTCTCGGCACCCTTCAAGAAAAGTCACCCGGGCTGGTTCTGGGGACCATAGTGGTGTTTTGGTCCATCGCCATTGTTCTGCTGTTCGTCATCAACAGAAGCTGCCGAAGTTTCCTTGCCGATGGAAACCAGAACGAACGGAAAGGCGGGAATGCTTGACCCCCAGGTAGTCATAGCCGTTTTCTGCCTCTACATCGGCTTCCTTTTCCTGATTGCCCTCTGGGTGGAACGGCAGTCACGGAGGGGGAGGAGTCCGGCGAACAACCCCTTTGTGTACGCCCTCTCGCTGGCGGTATACTGCACTGCCTGGACGTACTATGGCAGTGTCGGGCAGGCGGCCACCTCCGGCCTGCTTTTCCTCCCCATGTACGCGGGTCCCACGGTGGCTGTTTTTCTCTGGTGGATCGTGCTCCGCAAACTGGTCCGCTTGAAGGAGAGTCACAAAGTCACCAGTATCGCGGATTTCATCTCTGCGCGTTACCATAAGTCCCAGCCCATTGCCGCCCTCGTGACGGTCATCTCCATCGTCGGCATCACTCCCTATATCGCCCTGCAGCTGAAGGCCATCATCACGACGTTCGCCATCGTCACGACACCGCTCCCCGGGGCCATGCCGATGAAGGGGCACGTGACTCCCTGGGTTTGCAGTCACATCGGCCCCATCATCGCTGCACTCCTCATCTTTTTCACCATCATCCTTGGTGTTCGCCGCCTGGATCCCACCGAACGACACGAAGGCGTGGTCATGGCCCTTGCTGTGGAATGCGTGGTGAAGCTGGTTGCGCTCTTGGCGGCGGGTTACTTTGTGACCTACCAGCTCTACGACGGATTCGCCGATCTCTTTTCCCGGGTATCCGCGAGTGCGCACCACGATCTTTTCACATTCGGGGCGCAAGGGTCGTCCTATACCACCTGGGCCAGTTACTTTCTCCTTTCCATGTCCGCCATCACTTTCCTACCCCGCCAGTTTCACGTGGCCGTTGTGGAGAACCATGATGAGAAGCATATCCTCACGGCCATGTGGGTCTTGCCTCTGTACCTTCTGCTCGTCAGCATTTTTGTCATTCCCATCGCCATCGCTGGTTTGGTGGAAGGACATCCTGTATCGGAGGCGGACACCTTTGTCCTGAGACTTCCCCTGCATCATGGAAGGCCGTGGCTTTCTCTTTTCGTGTTCCTCGGTGGATTTTCCGCGGCTGTGGGCATGGTCATGATCAGCACCATGACCCTTGCGACCATGGCAACCAACCATCTGGTGCATCCACTCATCGAGCGCCGCCCACGGCTCGGTTTCCTCAAGCGCCATCTGCTCAGGTGCCGCTGGGCCGCGGTCGCCGTCTTTATTCTCATGGGTTACGGGTTTGAGGAGTTCGTCGGGGAGTCCTACATGCTGGTCAGGATAGGCCTGATCTCATTTACGGCCATCCTCCAGTTTGCCCCGCCCATTCTCGGAGGCATCTTCTGGCGCAGGGGAAGCAAGAACGGAGCCTTGCTGGGGCTCATCGCCGGTTTCATCGTCTGGTTCTACACGCTGCTCGTGCCCTCCTACGCACGAAGCGGCTGGCTCCCGCAATCCATCCTCGACGAAGGCCTTCTCGGGATCGGGCTGTTGAAGCCGGAGGAACTGCTCGGTCTTTCGGGGTTGAACCCGTTCGGACATGCGGTGCTTTGGACCATGCTGTTCAACGTCGGCCTTTATGTGTTTGCGTCTCTCTATTCCAGGGAGGACGAGGAAGAGCGAACGATTGCCGCGGAATTTGTCGGAGCCCTGGAGACGCTGCAGCCGATACGGCGTGCCCGGCCTAGGGATGCCTACATTCACCTCGAACCCAAGAAACGGGAGATCCGAAACGTCCTCTCCCAGTATTTTTCCGAGGATGAAGCGGAGAAGATGCTCCGAAAATGTCTCACACAAGCCGGAATTGAGGACGATGGCAAGATTTCCATCGTGCAGCTTCTGGAGCTCCACGGTCTGGTCGAAAAATCGCTCTCCGGGGTCATTGGCATTGCATCCGCCCACAACGTACTCCGCCAGGGGACCATCTTCACTGCACGGGAAGCCAGGGAACTGGCCGAGGTCTACGGGGAAATTCTTGCCCAGCTCAAGGTCACGCCTGATGAGCTCGCCACCCGGATCGACTACTACCAGGAAAGGGAGGCTCTGCTGACTCAACAGGCAAGGGAGCTGGAAGAGAAAGTGTGCGAGATGGAGTCGGAGATCTCCATGCGGAAGCAGGCTCAGGAGGCCTTGAGGGAGAGCGAGGAACGGTATCGCAGTCTCGTGGAAACCATGAACGAGGGTCTGCAGATCGAGGATGAGAACGGAGTCATCACTTACGTGAACGATAAATTGTGCCGCATGCTGGGATTTTCGAGGGACGAGATCGTGGGGCGTCACGCCGGGGACTTTTTCAACGAGTCCCCGAGGGAAGGCGTGAGCGGCCAAACGCTGAAAACGCGAACGGGGGAATCCCGGTCTTTCGAGACATCCTGGGTGGCCAAGGGGGGCAGGAGGATCTACGCCATGGTTTCCTCGGTCCCCATTCTGGCACCGGATGCAACGTACAGAGGCAGCTTCAGTGTCGTCACGGACATTTCTCACCTCAAGGCCCTGGAACGCGAAAAGGCCAACATGATCTCCATGTTCGCCCATGACATGCGCTCATCCCTGGCCGGAATCCATGGCCTGGGCCTGCGGCTCCTGAAGCACAGCAAGACCATGGACGAGGAAAAGAAGTCGGAATACCTCCAGATCATCAACAGGGAGGCGGGCAAACTGGAAGCCCTGGTGGATGATTTTCTGGATTTCTCGAGGCTCGAAAGCGGGCGGTTGAAGATGCAGTTTCGAGCGACGTCCCTCGACAAGGAACTGGTGGAACTGGTCGAGGTCTACCAGGCCAAGGCTTCCCAACGGGACCTGCTGGTGCACCTCGACATCGAGGGGACCCTTCCCATCATCGAGGCGGACGTGAATCGTCTGAGACGGGTTTTCACGAACCTGCTCGACAATGCCATGAAGTTCTCGAGGGAGAAAGGGGCCATCACCGTATCCGCCCATGCGGTAAGGCGGGAAGTGGTGGTGAAGGTGATCGACGAGGGCGTCGGCATCGACGTCTCCGAGTTGCCCTACATTTTTGACCCCTTCCACAAGGGCCCCGGAGGTGAGACGAAGGAAGGTTATGGAATCGGTCTAGCCACCGTGAAGGCCATTGTGGAATGCCACGGGGGGCGTGTCCATGTGGTGAGCAGGCTCGGTGAGGGGTCTGTGTTCACCGTCAGCCTGCCGTGTGAGAGAGGAGATTTGGACGAATGAGAGAGCATCCCCGGTTTGGCGTTGGATGCGTTTTGGCGGGAGGAATCCGCTCATGAATCATGTGAAGGCCATTGGGTTCGATCTGTTCAACACCCTCATCACGGTGGAGCCCCAAGCGCTCAGGGAAGCCGTGGCCCGGCTGTGGGGAAGCCTGCGGGAGGACGGCGTCGATGTGGAGCCTGAGGGATTTTACAAGGCTCACCGCAGAGCCGCCATCCATCACATCGGCGAGACAAAGAAGGACGGCAGGGAGACTCACAACCGGTTCTGGGTCAGTTCGGCGCTCCATGAGTTGGGTTTTCCCCTCGACCCCGACGATCCGAGGATCTCCAGGGGGGTAGAGAGTTATTTCTCGGCCTTCCTTGAGTTCTGCCGCCTCATCCCGGGTACCGATTCCATGCTCGACACTCTGGGAAAACGCTACACGCTTGGACTGCTCTCCAACTTCACCCATCCATCGGCAGCCAGGGCCATTGTGGACAACCTGGGACTTTCGGGGTTCTTTGAGACGATGATCATCTCGGGTGAAGTGGGCTACCGGAAACCGCATCCTTTTGTTTTTCGACTCCTCCAGGAAAAGTTGGGTGTGGCGGCGGAGGAAACCCTCTATGTGGGGGACGACCCTGAACCGGACATCGACGGGGCGTGCAATGCGGGCATGCAGGCCGTCTGGACCACGTATGTGAGGGACCGGAGCATCCCTCTCGCGCCGGGGGTTGCCTCGGACCAATTGGATGGTCCGGGGTGCCGGGTGCCCCGCATTTCCTCCTGGGAGGAGCTGTTGCAGCTCCTGGATGGGGAAGCCTGAAGTCAAGCCACAATTGTCCTTTCAGGCTGAGTTGAGCAATTCTCAATTTTCGGTTCTTCGTCTGACATTCCTGCGCAAGCAAGAATCCAGGCAATGGAAATCAACAAATGGATGCCGGCGCCTGTCCCGGACTTGATTCGGGGGCCGCGGCATGACGAAGGCGTGCCGCCGGAATCGGTCAGCTGGGTTGTGGTCCAAAACATGAAGGGTCAGGCAATGCCGTATGTGAACATCAAGATCACGAAAGAAGGGGTCACCCCGGAGAAGAAGGCGGAGCTCATCCGTGGGGTGACCGCCCTGCTTCGGGATGTCTTGGGGAAAAACCCCCAGACGACCGTGGTCGTCATCGACGAAGTGGAGACGGACAACTGGGGGATCGGGGGGGAAACGGTGACGGTGCGGAGAGCGAGGGGCCGTTGATGGCTTTGCCGTAATGCAATCCCATCGCCATCAGGGACCTGGGATACTCTCTGTGTGCCAGTTGGGGCAGGTGGCCCGCAACGCTTCGCTCTCACCGATGAACATGCGCCATTCCCCGCGGCTCTGGCGATCAAGGGTGCGGGTGAGGGGCTCCACCGCATCACGGTCGCACCGGTGGTAGCTCAAAAAGGCTTCGCAGGGCGGTGCTTGCGGTTCCATCCGGGTCATCTCCTGATGCGCAAATGGGGATGGAGAGGCAACGGGGCCGCCAGTTCCAAGAACCGGGCAGAAAACCTCCCGGGAGAGACGGGGTTCCGATCGTGGAGGCCGAAAGCCCGGCAAAGCAGATCCATCTCTCTTATGCTTTTATACCGTATGCTTAACCAAGAAGAGGAAGTCAATGGTTTCCCGCAGGGTTGCCCTTGTGGGATCTAGCTCCGAAGATGGAGCTCGCACGACGGTCACAATGACTGTGTGAACTGCTCTAATCGGCTGCGCCGGTAGGATGAGTTTGTCCGGGTACCGTCAAGTATGCCATCCACCGTTCCACAGTCCTGGGACCAATCCCGGGGATTTCCCTCAGGTCATCCAGGCTCGCCCATGGTCGCTGCGACCTCCTGGACACGATCGCTTCCGCCATGTCCCGAGTCATCCGCGGCACCAGCAGCAGTTCCTGGACCGTGGCCCGGTTCAGGTCCAGCTTCTCTCCCAGAAAGAGAAGATGTGCCGCATCGGGGGGTTCGAAAACCACCTGGACTCCATTCGCCGCGCTCGAGACGACCCGTATCCGCTGTCCCGATTGGATCTGTTCGCCGGCTGTCGGCCCCAGTGCTTCCAGCGGAATGCTGGCCGCTCCCCTGCGGATACCCCCGGCGAGCTGCACGGCGTCTCTCACAGAGGATTCTGAAGCCTCGAGCAGGTAGATGCCGGGGCGAGAGACATCGCCCTCGACGGTGACAACCGTGGGGGCCTGTGCAGGTGGCGGGGCTGGGGCGTGCCGTGCGAAATAGCGGAGGGTGAAAAGGGAGAAAAGCAGGGTGCCCAGTAGGGTCATGAGCAGCCACTGCCTTTCAGGGATTCGGTGTTTCAGCATCTATTTCTGATTCTGTTTTTCGTCTTTGTACATTTTGTAGTTGATGCTGTCCACGAGGGCCTGCCAGCTTGCCTCCAGTATGTCGTGTGACACCCCGACGGTCCCCCAGTGATCGTTCACGTCGTGGGATTCGATGAGCACCCGGACCCGCGCCGCCGTCCCGTCACGCCCCGGAAGCACCCGCACCT
>CAZURN010000031.1:0-23400 GCA_964623165.1 uncultured Syntrophobacteraceae bacterium | reverse complement strand
CCCACTCTTCCAGGCAATCAACCGTTCCAGACGCGTTCCTCCTTCCTTCCTTCCTGGAAACAGGTAATCTTCGCTACGTCTCCATACGTAACAGTGCCGATAACTCGCGGGCAACCACGCGGCCGCGGACTCCCGGACAAAAGCACTGAACTTGCCCCGAAGTTGCTTGTCGGGTTCACTGGCTGGTTGGGGCAAGTGCGTGGCCTCACCCATTCTTTGAGCACCTCACGCAGCATTTCGCGGCAGTCTTCAAGAGTATTCGCTTTGGCTTAGACGCCAGTGCATTCCGGAATCTCACCATAGTAGCTTCCGTCATCGGGTGGAATTTCGTGTTAGGCATGGCGGAGTGCCGCCTGTACGTACTCGAGCAACATTACAGTGACGTCCCTCTCTGTCGATGGGGCCTCCTCAATGTACGCTTCATACGGAGCCGGCTTTTTTGGCGATCGGGTGCAGGCGGTGGATAAGATGGTGGATGGCTTCGCTTTCACGATCTGTCCTTGTTCGTTAGGTCGCAAAGGACCCTCGGTCTGCGGCGATCAGACCCAGAAGCTCCTTGGCTTCCTGGGTGTAGAGCTGGACCTTCGAGTAATCCGGCTCCGTGCTCAGCTTTTGCATGAGCAGCATGTCCCGGTCGTCCCATAGGGGGAGCAGCCCGCCCAGGAAAAACCCCACCTCCCGGGCAGCCTGAACGGCTAGGGATATGCCGGGATAGTACAAGGGGAGGACGAGCTGGTGAACATGCCTGTCCGGGTAGTCGAGCACAAAACGGCCGATGTGTTCAGCGATGTCCGTACCCACGGCCTGGATGGTCATCTTGGCCAACGAGGCGGCGTCCATGGACTCCACGGAGCTGCGGGACATGCCCTGGGGCTGGCCAACCTGGACAAACTCGCGCTGCAGCCCTCGGGATGCGTACATTCCCTGGAGCGTGTCGGCATAAGCCGAGGGGAGATGGACGATATGGGGGGTATCTTGCCGCAGAAGAAAGGCATCGATCAGGGAAATTCGGTTTCCGGCCGCTTCCGGTGCCTCCTGGGGTCGCGGCGGCATGGCTTCCAGCTCGATGGCGCAGGAGTGGAATTTGTACTTGTCGGCCGCTCTTTGACTGATCAGGTGGTCACAGACGTTCTGAATGTAAATGACGTGCAGCTCGAGATGGGCGGGCGTATTGCCAAGGCTGTGCTTGCCAAGGCGCCAGGCTAAAGTGGTGTTGCGGTAAGATGGCAGGACGATCCAGGAGCCCATTTCCATGATGTGTTTGCCGGGAGGATTGCGAAAATAGGCGAGCAGGCCGACGACATCCCCAGATGCCGTCCGCCCGACGACATGGTGCATCTGACGGCTGGCATTGGCTTGGATGTAATGTTCAGGATCATATACGGAATCGACGGGAAAAGTCTCACCGTAGACTGCGTAAAACAGGGCGGCGATGCCCTGTGCGTCCTGTGGATCGAAGTCCTTGACCACGAATTCTTGGCCAGGTGCTATTTCCCGCACAGAACTCCGCAGTCTTGCCAAGTTCTCTTCACGTGATGACATGCAACATACTCCTTAGAAAGCGATCGATCCTTAAAGAGCGTTCATTGAGGGCGGTTCTTGATTCATTGAGACTGGTTTTGAATCTCGCGATGAAGGTTTGCACCTCGTCCTCGCTGAGGTCCAAGTGTGCGCTGAGTCCATTGCTATGGGGACGTTCTGATCCTTTTCGATCATGTTCGTGAAGCATGCCACACGCCCGGTCGTCATTCCCATCGGTGTCCTCAAGCCAGCTGGACCTGGCGTGTGGCAAGAGTTCTGCCCGGAAGTGATATTGTGTCGGGAGTATGCATTAGGCTTATTGAAATCACAAGGAAATGTTCAATGAGAATGTTGTGTGCCGACAGACGTTGGGAGGTTGTCCTGAGTGGGGAAAGCCTCCTCGAAATCGTGGCCTGAATAAACCGAAGGATCCGGACATGTGAATCTGGTGCTCAGGCTTAGGGTGACCGGGAGGGTTCCTGTTTCTTGAGCGCGGTGAAGCGTCGGCCCCAGGTGACTGTCAGAGCCAGGATGGGAATGAGGGCCATGATTTCCGCTGCTTCCCGGAAAAGGAAGGTCTTGCCCAGAGCATAGAGCAGACCTCCGGTCAGGATGGTTCCGGCCAGGTGGGACAGGGTGCGCATGGAAATCAGGCCGAAGCGCACCTGGCAGAAGGAGACGGTGGCCACGGCCACGAGACCCTTGGTCAGGACGATGGAGAGGACGGCTCCCATGAGAGGGTTAGTGGGGATGAGCCAGGAGCAGAGCGCGAGATTGGCGACAAGTCCCCCCAGGTAGAACACCAGGAGCAGATTCTGCCTGTTCATGCTGATCATCAAATATGCCGCGAGATTGTGCAGAAAGCCCATGAGAATTGTGGCCACGAGGATCCGCTGCATCCAGATGCTGTCGCTGTACGCGGGTCCGTAAAGGATGGGGATGATCCGGTCGCTTTCGGCTCCGAGGAAAAACATGATAGGAACGGCCACGGCAATGAGCCACCGGACGGACTCCTGCACCAGCCGGCTGAGTTCCGCCCGGTCGTTTCCCCACAGATTCACGAAGAGAGGGAAAAGCACGTTCCGAAGCAGCAGGTTTGCCGCCAGGCAGGATATGCCGTCCACCATCTCCCACGTGATGCTGTACTGGGCGACGCTCTCTGCCCCTGCCACGTTTTGCAGGAAAAACACGTTGGCGCTGTTGTATAGGCTCGTGGCGATGGCCATGACCGTGAAAACCAGGCTGCCTTGGGCTGTTGTCCAGAGGCTCCACAGCCGCGGCCATTGGAATGCCAGGAGCTTGCGCCTCTGGCTCACCAGGATGGCCCCACACAGGTTCACCAGGGTTTCGATGCCCTTGAAAAAGGCAGTGAGTAGCGGCGCGGCCCCCGAAAAGATCATGGCGAGCCCGTAGCCGAATCCAAAACCGGCGGCCACGGTCTTCACCTTTCCTTCGGCGTCCTGGCGCCCCTGGACCTGACATGCCACGAAAAAGGAGCTGGCGACGGCTTCCAGCCCGATACCCATGGCCAGCACGAAGACCAGCAGCTTGAGGTTCAGGGGGTACCCCTGCCACTGGACAAAGACAAAGGTCCCAAGACAACCGCAGATGAGCAGTGCCCCCTTGATGACCGATGCCTGCAGAAGGAGATCGCTTGCCTCGTCTCCTTTCTTCACCAGCAGGGAAACCAGGTGCTGATTCAACCCGAATTCGGCGACGAAAAGGAGAATTTGTCCGATGGTCATGGCAAGCATGAACTCGCCATAGGTAGTGGAACTCTGGCGGGCGAGTGATATGAGGAACACGGCCCTCAGGCCTTCCCGGATCCAGAAGGCTCCAAGGAGGTAGGCAAATTTCTGAAGGATTCCGTGGGATTTGGGTCTTGCGAGGGGTCTATCCAAAAGAAGTGGTCCCGTGACTTGAGGATTGTGGTTTCTTTGCCTGCCCTGGCGTGTGCTCCGTGAAAAGTTGGAGCATTTTCCGGCAGCTTGCCCGGAGGTCGAACTCCCGAAGCACCATGGCGCGCCCCTCCCGGGCCGTTTGTAGGGCTCTCTCCCTGTCTTTGAGCATCTCCTGGATGGCATCGGCCAAGGTCAGCGGGTCCCCCTGGGGCACCAGGAAGCCCGTCTCCCCATCGCGCACCGCCTCGCGAATGGCGCACACATCCGACGCCACGACTGGCACCCCCTGCAGAAGTGCCTCGAGAATCACGTTGGGCAGTCCGTCCCTGTCCCCGGTCGAATCCACAACGCTCGGCATCACAAAAACGTCTCCCGATGCGAGAAATTCAGGCACGAGGTGTTGGGGTACGAAGCCCCGGAGTTCCACTCGGTCTCCCAAACCCAGTTTGCCTGCAAGGTCCTCCAGGTCGGAGCGGCATCGGCCGGACCCGCCGAGAACCAGGCGCAGGTCCAGGCCCCGTTCCCTGAGAATCCCACAGGCCCGTATAAGGACATCGAATCCCTTCTTGGGAATCAGCCTTCCCAGAGCCAGGACGCGATACGGAGGGGCCATGGGAACCGGGGCCGTCACGGCAGACCGGACCGGATGCCCACTGTAGACCCGATGGATTCTCGATAGGAAAGTTGGAGCGAGGGTTCCCAGATAGTCGACGTTGGCCCCGTTTTCCGACCTGACAAAAGTGCAGGCGGCGATCTTCTCCATGAGTGCCCCGTCGGGGGGGTAGATGTCCGTCGCGTGGACGGCAAAACTGAAGGGGATTCCGGTGAGGATGGATGCGACCCAGGCGGCGGTCGCTGGGCCGTTTGCCCATGGGGCGTGGATATGGTCGGTGCCGCTCTCCTCGAAACGGC
Source organism: uncultured Syntrophobacteraceae bacterium (assembly GCA_964623165.1). Lineage (GTDB taxonomy): Bacteria > Desulfobacterota > Syntrophobacteria > Syntrophobacterales > Syntrophobacteraceae > JAAYUJ01. Next base: position 19,066 of record CAZURN010000031.1, on the reverse strand, counting down.
GGGCGAGCGGGAAGCCGCAGAAAAAGGCCCACCAGTTCTCGGCGGTGTTTTCCAGGTCTCTCCAGCGGCGCATGAGGACACGGCGAAACACCTGCTGGAATCGTGCCGGGTCCCGGCTCTTCCAGTACCGCACATGAGAAGGGATTCGCGTGACCGCCGGGATGCCAAGCCTCTCCGTGGGCACTCGGTGGGTCCGCATGTCTGGGGAAAGATCGGCGGAAAGCTGTCCGTAAAGGGTGTAAGCCCTTATGGGGAGACCCAGTTCCTGGAGCCCCAGGACCTCGTTGAAAATGAAGGTCTCGGTGGGTTCCGGGAACCAGTGCAGAATGTAAGCCACCCTGGGCAACTTCGTCATCCGCCTTTCCTGTCCTCGGATGAAGCAAAGAACTTAGTCAATTCAACCGCATGGCTCGAAAAGCAGGGGGGAGTGTACTGCATGTGCCCCTTGAAAGGAAGGAGAATGTAAGGGTGAAGGCTCGCGACGACCCAGCCGTGCGTCCCTGCGCGTGGCCGCCCCGCCATGGAGAATGGCGAACCCTTTCAATGCATGCGATCTCGGTTGATGCGCTGACAGCCTGTCCAGAGCAGTGTTTGACGTGCCTTAAGATGAGATTTCAATCACCCCGGCCATGTGGTATGCTTGAGAAAACAGCAAATTGAGCGGTTTTGCCCCTCGCCCCTCTCGCAAGGGGAGGGGAATCCCAAGGATGTTTCTGTCTCGTGATGGGAAAGGTCGGGTGGGGTGAGCCCGCTGACTGGAAAGCACTCTCTACCCCCAACTGCCCGAGAATCGCTCAAATTGAGGGAACAGCTTGCAGGCCTTGAGCAACGACCCCTGAGAGGGCTCGATTCCATGGTGAGCGTCATCATTCCCACGTTCAACCGCAGTGCCCAGGTGTTGGAGGCCGTCCGTTCCGTTCTGTACCAGAAGCGGGTTCCCGCGCAGGTCATCGTCGTGGACGACGGCTCCACGGATGGTACGGCCGAAGCGCTCCGCACGTTCGGTTCCAGGATAAGCGTGATTCAGCAGGCCCGTAAAGGGGTCAGCGCGGCACGCAACCGCGGAGTCCTGAAAGCGGAACACCCATGGATCGCCTTCCTGGATTCGGATGACCTGTGGCTTCCCGACAAGCTCTCCGCCCAGCTGGCATACCTAACCGCGCACCCGGAAATCCGCATTTGCCAGACGGAAGAAATCTGGCTTCGAAATGGCAAGAGGCTCAACCCCAAAAAATATCATAAGAAACCGGAAGGGGACTGCTTCCGATACCTCCTGGACCGCTGCCTCGTGAGCCCTTCCGCCGTCATGATGCATCGAAGCCTCTTTGATGAGGCGGGAGGCTTTGATGAAGATCTCATGGCCTGTGAGGACTACGACTTATGGCTTCGCATCGGCCTGCGCCACCCCATCGGGCTGGTGCAAAAAGCCCTCGTGGTCAAGAGGGGAGGTCATCAGGATCAGCTGTCGACTTGCATTCCCGCCCTGGACCGGTTTCGCATCAGGGCATTGCTGAAGATTCTCCGTGATCCGGAACTCAGAGGAGAGCGTCGACAACTGGCCCTTGACGCCTTGGGGCGCAAGGCACGGGTGTATGCCACGGGGTTGAGGAAAAGAGGCCGTGTCGAGGAGGCTGCTTCCATTGAGGGACTCGTTGGAAATCCCTTGCAAGGATGTGATTGAAGCGGGGTTAAGGCCGTCGCCCGTGGATTGATCAGTGTTCCTGCGGGTGTGGCGAAAGGGTGAGACAAGGATCATGGAGAATGCGTCGAGAGAGATGTGGCGATCTGAATCGGGTTTCGGGGACCCCGACAACCCCGTAATGGGCCGTCTTCCTGATTTTTTTAAGGGAATTCGTGACTTGATCGCGTTTGTCATGGACGGGGACTGGAGGTTTCTCTTCATAGACGACAGGATCGAGGCCATCACGGGGTATGCCGCACGGAATTTCCTGGATGGGAGTCTGAAGCTGTTGGACCTTGTTCATGAGGGGGACCGACGGACCCTCGAGAGAGCCCTGGAGACGAGTATCCATTCGGACCGCTATCTCGCAGGGGAGTTCAGAATCGTCGCCAAGGACGGAGAAACGCGATGGCTTCGCATTCGGGGACCCATCACCGTCCACGATGATAACACCGTCGTTTCAATCCGGGGCGTCATCAATGATGTCACGCAGCGAAAGCAGGCTGAAACGGCCCTGGAAAGGGAGCGGCAGATTTTCATCTCCGTCGTGGATAGCCTGGAGGATGGAATCTATATCCTTTCCGACGACCATCAGATCCGTTTCATGAACCAAGCCCTGATCGACCTCCTGAACGACGAGGCCGGGGAGGAATCTTACGACTCGCTGGAACAGAGGGAAAGTCTTTTCCCCTGGCTTGCGTTGAGCGCTGCCAGGAACGAAAGCTGCGGGTTCGAAGAGCTTCACCTAGCGGCTCTGGGTAAGACCTTCCATGTGAGAAGTTTTCCCATCTGCAGTCGACAGGGCGTCATCGGCAAACTGGGGCAGCTCAAGGACATCACCAAGATCCGCAAACTGGAGAGGAAGCTCAAGGACGCTGCGCTGCGGGTGCGGGCCATCGCCAAGGCGGCCAACATGGCCAGGCTGGGCATTTTCATCCTGGAAGACGACGAGGCAATCGAGGGTCGTTTCCGGTTTGCCAATGAAGCGTTTTGCCAAATCACCGGGTTTGCGAGGGATCAGCTCATGAGGATGAGCATTGCGGGCCTCATCCATCCCGATGACCTGCATTTGGCCATGGACCATTATCGCCGGAGGCTGCGGGGCGAAACGCTCGATGATGAGGCCGAGCTTCAAATGGTCCGGCAGGATGGTACGGTTATCGTCGTCCTGCTCATGGGGGTCCGCACGATGCACGCCGGGAAGGTGGCCACAGTGGGTTTCCTGCGGGACATCACGGTGCGCAGAGAGCTTCAGAAATCCCTCGAACTGTCACAGCGCCTCGCATCCGTCGGCAAGCTCGCGGCTGAAATCGCCCACGAAATCAACAATCCCCTCACGAGCATCCTCACGTTTCACGACCTCGTGGAGAAGATCCTCGATCAACAGCCGTTCCCGATTCACAGGACTGCGGAGCTCCGGGATTACCTGCGCTATGCCAATTCGGAAGCCAAACGCTGTGCCGAGATATCCAGGAACCTCCTCAATTTTTCCCGCAACCATGAGATCAGTGTGAAGGACCATGACATCCGGGAGATCCTGGAAAAGACCCTGGACATTCTTCGTCACCGTGCAGAGCTCAATACCATTGACATTGTCACCTCGCACGGTGAGGACATTCCGCGGATTGTCTGCGATTACCAGCGCATCCAGCAGGTATTCATCAATCTATTCTGGAATGCCCTAGAAGCCATGCCCAACGGAGGTGTTCTCACCGTGACCACGAGTTTCGAGCAGGGAAACCAATCGATGGGGGATCAACTGGATGACGAGGGGCGTGTCAGGATCACAGTGGCGGACACGGGAATGGGCATTCCGCCGGGGAATCTCGACAGGATCTTCGAGCCCTTCTTTTCCACCAAGAGCGAGAAAAGCGGTGTCGGTCTGGGGCTCTCCGTGGCGTACGGCATCGTGAAACGGCACCAGGGGGATATCCGCGTGCAGAGTGTGAGCGGCTCGGGGGCCCGCTTCACCGTGACACTCCCGGTGGACTTCCGCCGCCGCGCATCGTGCCCGGGCAGGATGGTCTAGAGGGAATGGTGCGTTGAGGTGCATGAAGAGGAGCCTCCGGCGAGTTCATGGTTTCGTGTTGGTGGCGTTTTTCGTGGTGGCGACGTACTGGTTGTTTGATGGTTCCGCTCGACGATCACAGGTGAGGTGATGCAGGAGAAGGCCCGGATTCTTATCGTGGACGATGAGCCCATGGTCTGTGTTGCCCTGGCCAATTGGCTCAAGGAAGAAAACTACGTGGCGGCGGCGGTCCAGGATGGGGTAAGTGCCCTGGAAGTCCTGGAAAAGGATCAATGGGACGTTGTGCTCCTGGACTATAAGATGCCCGGCATGGATGGGCTGGAGGTCCTGAGCAGAATCAAGGAGGTCGCTCCGGGAACGGTGGTCATCATGATGACCGCTTACGCGTCCATCGGCCACTCGGTAAAGGCCATGAAGGAAGGCGCCTATGACTACATTGTCAAGCCGCTGGAAATGGAGGAGCTCGCCCTGATGCTACGCAAAATCGTCGAGCATCAGGAACTGGTGAAGGAGAACCTCCTGTTGCGCAAGCGCCTCTCGGAGCGGCGGGGTTATGAAAACATCGTGGGCCGAAGCGCGGCCATGCAGAACGTCTTCCAGCTCATTGAGACGGTGGCGGACACGAATGCCACCGTGCTCATCACGGGGGAGACGGGTACCGGCAAGGAACTGGTCGCAAGGGCCGTTCACGCCAACAGCTCCCGGCGCTATAGCCCGTTCATTGCCGTGAGTTGTGGGGCTTTGCCGGAAACACTGCTGGAAAGCGAGCTGTTCGGCTATGAAAAGGGAGCATTCACAGGGGCGGACCGTATGAAGAAGGGACGGTTCGAGTTGGCCCATGGAGGCACCCTTTTTCTGGACGAAATCGGAGAAATCAGCGCGGCCACCCAAGTCAAGCTTCTGCGAGTCCTGCAGGAGAGAAGCTTTTGTCGGCTGGGCGGTGTTGAAGTCATCGAGGTCGACGTGAGGCTCATCGCCGCAACCAACCGGGACTTGGAGGCCGAAATCAAGAGGGGAAACTTCCGCAGTGATCTCTATTACCGGCTGAACGTCGTCAACATCAAAGTTCCTCCTCTCAGGGAGCGCAAGGAGGATATTCCTCTCCTCGCCGAGAGCTTCATGGAAAAATACAACCTCGAATTCAACAAGCGTTTCGACCGGGTGGAGAGAAGGGCGCTGGAAGCCATGATGGAATACGCATGGCCCGGCAATGTCCGAGAGTTCGAGAACGTCATCGAACGGGCCATTGTCATCGACAAGGGCCCCGAGATCAAGGCGAAGCACCTTCCTTTTAGTAAGCGCGAGTTGATGTCGTATTCCGAGGCCGAGACCCTCGAAGAAGTGGAAAGGCGCCACATCCGCAACATGCTTGAACGCCATCAGTGGAACGTCGCCAGGACAGCCAGGGCGCTGGATATCGACAGGACCACCCTCCATAAGAAGATCCAAAAGTATGGATTGGAAAGGCGTTGAGATGGGGAAAGGCCCCGCTGTTCGCTGTTTGTCTACCTGATACCCATGGGCAATTGTGACCCAAGGCACTTGGCCATCGTGGCCGAGAGCATCGAGGAACAGTTCTGCCTGCCCGTCCGAATAGGGGAAAACCAGGGTGTTCCCGCCTATGCGTTGGATCCTTGCCGAAATCAGTTGAACTCCAACCTCATCATACAAGAGCTGAACCAGGTGGCGCCCGCCGACGCATTCAGGGTCCTGGGCATCACCAGTCATGACCTGTTCAGTCCCATATTCTCCTTCGTATTCGGCGAAGCCCAGTTCCTGGGAAGGTGCGCCGTGGTGTCCACCCACCGGCTGCATGAAGAGGGGGCGGTTGCCGGGCGTAGAAGGGTTCCGTCTGTGGCGGAGCGCCTGGAAAAGGAGAGCATCCACGAACTGGGACACACGTTGGGATTACGCCATTGCAGTGACCCCTCCTGTGTCATGTGCTTTTCGGCCAATCTCAATGCTGCCGACAGCAAATTCCCTTACTTCTGTCCGGTTTGCCATGAGATCATTCAGTGGCAGTTGGCCAGGGAAATGGAATCCAGTGAAACGCCGGGTGAACCTTGAGAAGGCGACGAACGACCGGGGGGAGACAATGTCCTGAATCCCGCCTCATAACCACCACGCAGCCATTGTGCTCGCGATGCACCGGCCCCCCCCTCAAAGCCAAACCGGGCTGAGGTGATTTCCCTCGCTCGGCTCGAAACGGCAGTCTTGAGCGGGACGTCACCCGGATTCCGGCAATGGCGGAAATGGCGACGTACTTGCCGGTCATCCCGTGGATTTCCCCTGCATGTGCTCCGATGGGTCCGTCCCCTTGCCATCGCCTGTGTGTGGTGCTTCTCGATAAGTGTGGGAAGATGCAGCACTCTAACATAAATAGGTATGTTAGATACTTGTAACTTGTAGGAGAGCTTTCCTCCAATATGTGATGGATTATGCCACACATCCTCCTCGTTGGCGCCATGCCACAGATTTTCATTAAATCAATACATCGAGTGATATCGGCAACTTTTATCTACTCATCCCGATGTGGTACGAGGATTGCTCTCTACAGGGGGCAACGCGGAACACGACTGAAGCACTTTTCAGCACATCCATACATAGAGACGGGAGGAACGGTCATGGCAACGAAAGTCAAATCTCAAGGATTCAAGACGGTCCCCAAGGGTGAGGACAGGTGCATCTGGATGGAGGCCGGGGTCCTCGATTACAAGCTCTGCAACAACAACTACAACTGCCACACCTGCGCCTTTGACAAGGCCATGAAGGAGACGGCGGACCAGAACATCCAGGCCCGTCTCAGGGGGGAGGAACTGTCGGCCAAGAAGTCCCACATCATTGCATGGCAGGAGAAGATGAAACAGCGCCAGGGGCTCTTCAGGAAATGCCGCCACAGCCTGACGGGCCGGGCCCCGGAGCGTCTGTGCCCTTATGACTTCGAGTGCAGCCGTTGTGAGTGGGACCAAATGCTGGAAGACGGGCTGGCCTTGCAGCTCCCGTACCGCATCACGGGCATCCCCGAGGTCGAGGGTTACAGACTCCCCGAAAACCATTTCTTTCACATGGGTCACGCGTGGGCCAGGGTGGAACACGGGGGACGAATCCGCATCGGCCTTGACGACTTCAGCATGCGGGTGTTCGGTCCCGCGGATTCCATTGACCTGCCCCTCATGGGAGAACAGGTGAAATTCAGTGAGGTGGGGCTCGCCTTCAAGCGCATGGGCAAGGAAGCGGCCGTGCTCTCACCCTTCTCGGGCATTGTGGCTGCCGTCAACTACCAGGTCACCAAGGATCCCAAGGTTGTCCGGGATGAGCCCTTCAATGACGGGTGGCTGATGGTTCTGGATCCTTTGGAGATGAAAAAGGACCTCAAGAACCTGCTTTACGGCAAGGAAGCCGGCAATTGGATCAGTGCCGAGCATCAGCGGCTCATGGAAATGGTGAGCGCCGTGGGAGTGACCTACGCCGACGGCGGGGTCATCGAGGACGTGGTGGCCAAGGTTCCAGGGCTGGAATGGGAAAAGCTGACCCGGGAGTTCTTGAAGACCTGAGAAGGATGCCGAAGTTGCTTGCGTTCGGGGCTGGATTTTGATCCCGTAGCCGGAAAGCGAGAGAGAGTGGGGCGCTGATTTCAGCGCCCCTCTTTGTGATGAAACATGACGTGCGGGACCACTCTCCTTGCATTTGCCGCCTTGCGCGACCAAAGGGTTCTCCTTCCGGGTGTCGTCCGGAGTCATCGAAGGGCCCCTTCCCACTCCCCCTCTTTCCATGTTGCGGCTCCCGAGGCCTTGAACAGTGCCCTGACCGCTTCCTCATCACGTGCCTCGAAGGCTCGGTCGCGCATCACGGTGTACTCTTCCACTCTAAGATTCTTCGTGCCGGGGCCTCCTTTCTCCAGGATGCAATAGGCAAGGTAGGATTCAAAATCGCTCACGGTACTCTCATCCTGACACTTCCTGAAAAATGCCTCGAACTCCATGTCCCTCCCTCCTTTGTTGCCTCGCTGTGCGTCGTTTGAAATCGCGGTGTTCCTCAGAACCCATGGCCTGCCATCGCGATCATTCCCTGGCTTTGCGCTGCCTTGCGCGGAACAGCAGGCGGATGGGCGTCTTGTCCAGCTGGAAAGCTTCCCGGAACTGGTTGATCAAGTAGCGCTCGTAGGAAAAATGGATGGCGTCGGGATAATTGCAGAACAGCACGAAAGTTGGAGGCCGGGTGGACGTCTGGGTGGCATAGTAGAACTTGATCGCTCTCCCTCGAACCTGGGGCGGTTCATGGCGTCGCACCGTCTCCTCAAGGGCCCGGTTGACGATCCCCGTCGTCACCCGGTGATCGTACTGCTGAAAAACGTCAAAGGCCATGGGCAGTATCCTGGAAACCCGCTTGCCCGAAAGGGCTGAAAAGGTCAGAATCGGGGCAAAGGGGAAAAAGCGGAACCGCGTTCGGACCTCTTCCCTGAAGGACTTCATGACCTTCGTGTCTTTTTCGATGGCGTCCCATTTGTTCACCCCAATAATGCACGCTCTGTGTCGCTCTTGAATATATCCGGCAATGTGCATGTCCTGGTCCGTGATCCCTTCCTCGGCGTCCAGGACCAGCAGGGCCACGTGGCTCCGTTCGATGCTCTGGAGGGCCCTGAGAACGCTCAGCTTCTCGATGGACTCCTTGGTTCTCCCTTTGCGCCGAATGCCGGCCGTGTCAATGAGCACATATTTTTGGCCTTCGCGGGAAAAGGCCGTGTCCACGGGGTCCCGTGTGGTGCCGGGAATGGGGCTCACGATGACCCGGGGGGACCCCAGGATCTGGTTGACCAAGGTGGACTTGCCCACGTTGGGCCGACCCACGACGGAAAGCCGTATCTCTTTCGGGCCCAATTCCTCCTCCGCTTCTTCCTGGAGAGAATCAGGCAGCGCCTCCGCAAGATCCCTCATGAGGTCATCGATTCCAAAGCCATGAGCGGCACTGACGGGATAGATCCTCTCGAATCCGGTTTCATAGAATTCAGAGATGAGTCGGCTATGCTCAGGGCCGTCGATCTTATTCGCGGCGCAGAAGATGGGCTTGTGAGTCTTTCGCAGAAGCGTTGCCAGATGGGTATCTTCGGGGCCCAGCCCCGCCTTGGCATCCATCACGAAGAGGATAACGTCCGATTCCTCCAGGGCTGCGAGGATTTGTTCCCGCATTTCGCCTTCCAGGGCCGAACCCTCGGCGCTGATGAAGCCTCCAGTATCCACGAGAGTGAAGGATTTGTCATCCCAGGCAACCTGGGCATAATTGCGATCCCGGGTGACTCCGGGCGAATCAAAGATGATGGCTTGCTTCTTCCTGCCCAGTCTGTTGAACAGGGTGGACTTACCAACATTGGGCCTGCCGACGATGGCGACGAGAGCCATGGATGAGAAATCCTCCATTGAAATTGGTCATTTTGTGCCCGGAATGCCCCAGTCCGAGGTCACATCACCTGCCTTCCCCAAGGGTTGCGGGTGGCTCTTGAAAAGCTCCGCACCGAGATCCTGCCCTTCAAGTTCTCTATATACGATTTCTTTCAGGACATACAGACTTCCTCAGTGAGGAATTCCTGGCGGCATCCCCCACTTGTCCGGGGCCTTTCCTTTGCGTATTATCTCACGAAACGTCAGAGCGCCCAAGCAAGGATGGCGCAGGCCGCTGGAGAGCACTCCTGAGCATTCAATTCTTAACATGATGAAATCACAATTATTAGAAATAGTGTATGTTTAAGTATGAATTGAAGATGTGTGGAGGCGTGGGCGCAGTCAAATGAGAAAAAAGACACAAAAAAGGGTTTGCTTTCCGGTTCTGGCCGTGGTAATTAAAAGTCGGCAGCACTTGCTCTCGTCATTGTGCGGGAAGGTGGTTCCCACCCCAGATAGCGAACTGATTTTTTGTGGATTCCGGGCGGTTTGTGACTGTTGCGTCGGCTCGTTGTTTCTCTCAACGTTGAATGGCGTGTCCTCTTGATGTGGTGATGCTGTGATCCGGTTTCCCCGAAGTCCTCGCCCTCACGTGTCTCGGTTTCAAACAAACCTTTTCCTTGTGTCGGGAGGTTTGCGTTGCGGTTTATCGAGGCGGAACACTGATTCTTCGGTGGGTCCGCCTTTTTTCTTGGTGGAGGCGTGAGTCGTCGATGCGCTGACTTTCCACCGCAGCCATGAATCCCTCTCAGGAGGCGTTGAGCGCATGCACCCAACCGGTTCCATTCCAGATTTCAACTTCCTTGATCAAATGGAGGCTGCCGGGCCTTTCCACGCGTCCGAGTGCTTCCAGTGCCGCAAATGCACCAGCGGGTGCCCCGCAACATTCGCCATGGATCTCTATCCGGATCAGGTCATCCGGTACGCCCTTCTCGGACTCAAGGATGAGGTGTTGAGGTCTCAGACCATCTGGGTCTGCGCGTCCTGTGAGACTTGCACGACCCGCTGTCCCAATGGCATCCGCATCGCCGAGGTCATGGACTACTTCAAGGAGCTGGCGGTAAAGGAGGGCATCCCGTCGCCCGTGCCGGAGGTCCTCGCTCTTCACCAGACGTTTTTGGACAACGTCAGGCAGGGAGGTCGGGTGTTTGAGGGGACGCTGCTGCCCGTCTTCATGCTCCGAAGTGGTCAGATTGCCAAGAAGATCAGTAAGGGAACGTGGCGCGACGAGGCCAAAATGGGATGGCGGCTGTTCAGGAAGAAACGTCTTGCCCTCTCTCCTAAATCCATTCAGGGGAAAGAAGAGATTCGATCGATCCTTCGGCCTTCGAAGAAAAGGGGAATCTTGTCATGAAGGTCACCTACTACCCAGGCTGTTCCCTTGAGGGTACGGCTCGCGATTACGCGGACTCCATCCACGGGGTCTGTCATTCCTTCGGTATCGAGCTTGAGGAAGTGCCCGACTGGAACTGCTGCGGCGCGACCGCCGCCCACAGTGTGGACCACAAGGCGAGTGTCGAGCTGGCCGCCCGCAACCTCAGGCTTGCCTCGGACATTCCCAACGCAGATATGCTGGTTCCCTGCCCCCTTTGCTTCAACCGGCTGAAGTCTGCTGCGTGGGCACTGGAGGGCGAGGAGGGGCACCGTTACGATGTCCGGTTGGAAGGGTCGCCTCCCAAGGTTTGGGATCTCGCCAACTTTTTCGGCACCGAAGAGATGCTGAAGAAGCTCAAAGCGAGCGTGAAGAAGCCCTTGAAGGGCCTCAAGGTCGTCTGCTACTACGGCTGCATGGCCAGCAGGCCACCTCACATCACCGGGGCGGTGGACCAGGAGAACCCACAGAGCATGGACCGCATAGTGAAGGCCCTGGGAGCTTCTCCCATTGCCTGGCCTTACAAGACGGACTGCTGCGGGGCGAGCCTCATGATCTCCCAGCCGGAAATGGGGTACCGTATGGTGGGGAAGCTTTACGACATGGCCAGCCGCATGGGTGCCGAAGCCATGGTGGTCTCCTGCCAGATGTGCCAGTCCAACCTGGACATGTACCAGGAAAAGATCGAGGCCCAGTGGGGAAAGAGATTCGCCCCGCCCATCCTGTACTTCACGGAGCTCATCGGTGTGGCATGTGATGTGCCCGATGTGCGGTCGTGGCTTTCAAGGCATTTTGCGGACCCGGCTCCGCTCCTCAGGAGGAAGGGGCTTCTGGTTTAGTATCCATGCTACTGCGGAAAGGTTGAACTGCTCATGCCTAAAAAGAAAAGCAAGATCATGCCACAGACGCAGATGCCACAGACGCAGAAGATCGGTGCCGTGACTGTTGTCGGGGGAGGCATCGGCGGTATTCAGGCCGCACTGGACATCGCCAACTCGGGTTTCAAAGTGTACCTCGTGGAAGAGGAGCCGAGTGTCGGCGGGGTCATGGCGCAACTGGACAAGACCTTCCCGACCAACGACTGCTCCTCGTGCATGATGGGCCCGAAGCTGGTGGAGCTGGCGACCCACCGCAACATCGAGATCCTCACGGGCACGTCGGTGGAGAAGGTCGAGGGAGAACCCGGTAACTTCACTCTGACGGTCAGGAAGCATCCACGCTACGTCCTGACTGACCGGTGCACCGGGTGCGGGGAATGCGAAAAGGTCTGTCCCATCGACGTCCCTGCGGATTTCAACCTGGGTTTGAACCAGCGCAAGGCGATTTTTCGCCACTATCCCCAGGCGGTTCCGTCCACGTTCGCCATCGACAAACTCGACAAGTCCCCTTGCACCAACGCATGTCCGAACCAGGTCAACGCCCATGGATACGTCGCCTTGATCGCGCAGGAGCGCTATGAGGAGGCGATGGATGTCATCCTGAAGACCCTGCCGCTTCCGGGGGTCATTGGGCGGATCTGCCCCCATGGTTGCGAGACCGCATGCAGGCGGGGCGAGGTGGATTCGCCGGTCTCCATATGCGCGCTCAAGCGTTTCGTGGCCGATCGGGTGGACATCGAGAAAGTGCCCCTTCCTGAAATCACCAAGAGGAAGGAACGGGTGGCTATCGTGGGTTCAGGCCCTGCGGGCCTCACCGCGGCTCACTTCCTTGCCATGGAAGGGTTCGGGGTCACCATATTCGAGGCCTTGCCCGTGGCTGGCGGCATGCTGCGTGTGGGCATCCCCGATTACCGGCTGCCTCCGTCGGTCCTGGACAAGGAGATTCGGGCCATCACGCGCCTGGGCGTGGAGATCCAACTGAATTCCGCCTTGGGCAGGGACTTTACCATCGACGAGCTGTTTTCCCAGGGATACAAGGCCGTTTACCTCGCCATCGGGGCTCACAAGAGCCTACGGTTGAATGTCCCGGGTGAGGATGCCGAAGGGGTGATCTACGGGGTGGATTTCCTGCGTAAAGCCAATCTGGGGGAACTTGCCAAGGTGAAGGGGCGGGTGATCATCGTGGGCGGGGGTGATGTGGCCATCGATGCAGCCCGGCTTGCGCTCCGCCTGGGTGCGGACAAGGTGAGCATCTACTACCGGCGCACTCGGCAGGAAATGCCTGCCAGGGAAAACGAGGTGGAAGACGCCTTGGCCGAGGGGATTGAAATCCGCTACCTGACCGCTCCGCAGCAGGTGCTCACCAAGGATGGCAAGGTTTCAGGACTGCAATGCATCAAGATGGAGCTGGGCGAACCCGACTCCTCCGGCAGGCGTCGTCCTGTTCCCATACCAGGAAGCCAGTTCACCGTGGAAGCGGACTGCATCATTCCCGCCATCGGCCAATCACCCGAGTCGGCATTTCTTTTGAACGGAGGTGGGGTGAATCTCAGCCGATGGGGGACCATTGAGGTGGACCCGGTGACCTTCGCCACAAGCCGCAACGGGGTGTTCGCGGGCGGTGATGCTCAAACGGGGCCATGGGTGGCCATCGGAGCGGTTTCCCACGGTCGGGAGGCGGCCATCTCCATTTCCCGCTACATCAAAGGAGAAGACCTCGCCGCCGGCCGCATCAAGCCCGAACAGCCCCAGGAAAGATTCCGGCCTGCTCCCGAGGAGATGGACCCGGTTCCCAGGGCTCAGATGGCGACCATATCCATGGCGGAACGGCGCAAGACCCTGAAAGAGGTGGAACTCGGCCTCACCGAGGAGCAGGCCCTTGCCGAAGCTCGCAAGTGCCTCGACTGCATGGTGTGTTGTGAATGCGAACGGTGTGTCGATGCCTGTCTTGCCAACGCCATTGAACACGACATGGTTCCCCGTGTGGAGGAGATCCAGTCGGGTGCCGTCATCGTGGCGCCAGGGTTCAAACCCTTCGACGCGCGACTCAAGCCGGAGTATGGCTATGGCCTATGGCCCAATGTGGTCACGAGCCTTGAATACGAGCGGATCCTCTCGGCTGCCGGGCCCTTTCAGGGACACATCCAGAGGCTTTCCGATGGAAAGAAGCCCCAGCGCATCGCCTGGATCCAATGTGTCGGCTCCCGGGACAGCAGCATCGGACAGGACTACTGCTCCTACGTCTGCTGCATGTACGCCACCAAGCAGGCCATGATCACCAAAGAGCACGAGCACGACATCGAGACCACCATCTTTTACATCGACATGCGTGCCCAGGGGAAAGGGTTCGACCGCTTCTACGAGCGGGCCCGGGATGAGACCGACGTCCGGTTCGTGCGATCCATGGTTTCCAGGGTTGTTCCTGTGCCGGAGCGGGACAGCCTGCTGATCACCTACTCGGATTCCGAGAACCGCATGCGGGAAGAGGAATTCGACATGGTGGTCCTATCCATCGGCCTTTGTGCCCATCCCTCCACCAAGGAACTGGCAGGGCGCCTTGGGCTCGACCTGAATCCCTACGGGTTCTGCGCCACGGATCCCATGGATCCCGTGGCCACTTCGCGTGAAGGGATCTTTGCGTGTGGAGCCACGCAGGGGCCCAAGGACATTCCGGACACCGTGCAGCAGGGGAGCAGTGCGGCGGCGCGGGCGACGGCCCTCCTGGCCGAAGCCCGGGGGACCCTCATCACCCCGCCCCCGGTCTATGAAGAGCGGGACATCACGGGTGAAACGCCCCGGGTGGGTGTGTTTGTATGCCATTGCGGCATCAACATTGCCGGAGTGGTCGACGTGGAGGCGGTGACCGAATATGCGCGGACACTCCCCAATGTGGCCTTTGCGACCCGAGCCATGTTCACCTGCTCCACGGATCAACAGAAAGAAATCAAGAAGGCCATCGAGGAGAACCGCCTGAATCGGCTCATTGTCGCATCCTGCACTCCCAGGACCCACGAGCCCCTCTTTCGTAGTACTCTGAGGGAAGCGGGACTCAATGGTTACCTGTTCGAATTGGCCAACATCCGGGAGCAGGATTCCTGGGTGCACATGCAAGAGCCACAGGCGGCGACGGAGAAGGCGAAAGATCTCGTGCGGATGGCGGTCGCCCGAGCCAGTTTGCTGGAGCCCGTACATGACTTCTCTTACGAGGTTGTGCAACGAGGGCTCGTGGTAGGAGGGGGCCTGGCCGGGCTGACTGCCTCTCTCGCCATCGCGGAACAGGGATTTCCCGCCGTGCTGGTGGAAAGGACCTCTGAGCTGGGCGGCAATGCGAGGACCCTCTTCTACACCGAGGATGGCGCCCGTCCAGCGGAATATGTTCAGGATCTCATCAAGAAGGTGGAAGCGGAGCCGCTCATCACGGTCTTCCGGGAAGCGGAGTTGCTCACCACGGTGGGCAGTTGCGGCAACTTTACCAGCACCATCCGTGTGGGCGGAAAGGAGGAAGAAGTCACCCACGGCGTGGTGATTGTGGCAACGGGAGGCGAAGAGTACAAACCGAGGGAGTATCTGTATGGGAAACACCCGCGGGTGGTCACCCAGAAAGAGTTTGAGCAGATGCTTGAGAGGGAGCCCGGCCGGATGAGGGATTTCAACCGGGTGGTGATGATTCAGTGTGTGGGGTCCCGTGAACCGGAACATTCATACTGCAGTCGAGTGTGCTGCACGGCGGCAGTGAAAAACGGGCTCAAGCTCAAGGAGCTCAATCCCAAAGCGCAGGTTTCCATACTTTACAGGGATATCAGGACCTTCGGTTTCAAGGAGCTCCAGTACCAGGAGGCGCGACGTCGAGGGGTTCGCTTCTTCCGGTTTGAACTGGAGCAGAAACCGGGTGTGGAAGCCAGTGGTGATCACTTGCGGGTATCCGTCTTCGATGCCCAGCTGAACCGTCTCTTCCGCATGGATGCCGATCTGCTGGTTCTGAGCGCGGCGATCCGTCCGCGTGCGGAAAGCAGGAAGCTCGGTGAGGTGCTGCGGTTGCCGCTTGACCAGGACGAGTTCTTTCTGGAAGCCCACCTGAAGTTGCGCCCCCTTGACTTTGCGACAGCGGGCTATTTCCTCTGCGGTCTGGCTCAGGGGCCCAAATTCGCCAATGAGTCCATTGCCCAGGCCCGGGGCGCCGTGTCTCGAGCCGTGGCCATACTGTCGCAAAAGGAGATCGTGGCGGAGGGGATGGTCACCGAGGTGAATCCCGAGCTCTGCCGCGCCTGTGGCGAATGTGAGCAGACCTGCCTGTTTGAAGCCATCAAGGTGGTCGACGGGGAGGGAGGACACAGGCATGCCTTCGTCAACAAGGCCCTTTGTACGGGTTGCGGAGCATGCAACGTGGCATGCCCCACTGGAGCGGCCTCTCTGGCCCACTTCAGGGACAGGCAGGTGAATGCGGTGATTCGTGCCCTGTGAGGCGCGGATGCAGGTTCATGGCTCTGAACGGTGGTTCAACAGAATGACGCCAAGAGGAATGTGATGTCCGAGACGTTCGAACCCAAGATTGTGGCATTTGTCTGCAACTGGTGTGCCTACGCAGGGGCCGACCTCGCCGGGGTGGGCCGCATGCAGTACCCCACCAATATACGGCTCATCAGGCTCATGTGCACTGGAAGGATCAACCACGCCTTCCTGCTGAACGGTTATCTGAGCGGGATGGACGGCGTGATGGTGTCGGGGTGACACATCGGTGACTGCCATTACCTGGGAGGTAATGAAAAGTGCCAGAAAGTGGTGGAAGAGACGCGCAACGTTCTGAAACTCCTCGGAGCCGACGAACAATACCTGCGGCTCAAGTGGATCTCCGCTTCGGAAGGGGCGATCTTCGCCGATGAGGTGCGTGCTTTTACAGAATTGATCAAGCAACTGGGACGAAACCCATTGGCGGCGGCATCCAACGGTGACCTGCCGCAGGCTCGGAAGGCAACGGGCTAGTGGTCCATCGCTTTGTGTCGTCGGGCACCTTCCCGCCTGTACTCCCATCGTGGAACACAGCCTGGGCATGGAGCCCGGCAGTCGAAGCTGGCGGAGCACCGGCAACTCCGTCCAACCTTCTCCGAAGAACTGACAACGCCTGGTGGAAAACGCTATGATACTCACGCAGGAGCAAATTGATTACTGCATGGAATGCGGGGTCTGTACTGGAAGTTGCCCCATCAGCAGGGTGATGGGCAGTTTTTCTCCGCGGCAGATGATCAAGCGAACGTTGATGGACCGTGACGAGGCAGTGGTGAAGGGCCGTGAGTTGTGGTCCTGTCTCACATGCGCCCGGTGCAGCGTCCGGTGTCCAGCGGCCATTGACTTCCCCGAGTTCGCCCGGTCCCACCGCGAGAAAGCCCGAAAGGAGGGAAATCTCCCTCAGTTTGCCCACCACGGTACACTGCAGGCCATCGCCTCTCTTCAAACCCGAAACGTCAAGCAGAAGAGAACGGGCTGGGCGGTGGACGTGGGAAGATTCGCATCCCAGGGGGACATCTTCTTTTTCGTGGGTTGCGCGCCCTTCTTCGAGGCGGTTCTCAAGCCGGGGGAGGGCAGTTTGGAAGTTCCGCGCAGCGTCCTGCGGCTGCTCAACCGCATGGGCATCGAACCGGTCATCAGCAATGACGAGCGGTGCTGTGGCCACGACGCCTTGTGGAGCGGCGATGAAGCGACCTTCCGGAAGCTCATGGAAGTGAATCTGGAGGTCATTCGCGGGTCGGGGGCCAAGAAGGTCCTCTTCAGCTGCCCGGAGGGATATACCACTTTCAAGACGCATGTGCCCAAGTTCTTTGGGGAGCTGCCTTTCGAAGTGCTGCATGTGACGGAATTCCTAGCCCGTGAACTCCCTGGGGCCGGATTCGTTTTTAGACCATACAGTGGCAATGGAGGCGGAGGCATTACGTACCAGGATCCCTGCCGACTCGGAAGAGGCGCTGGGATCTTCGAATCGCCCAGGGAGCTCATGGCTCTCATCCCCGATGTTCCTTTCGTGGAGATGAGCCGCAACAGGGAGAATTCCCTCTGCTGCGGGACTACCGCCTGGATGGAGTGTTCGAGCTGTTCCAAGTCCCTTCAGGTGGATCGTCTCCAGGAGGCGCGGGACGCGGGGGCCAACACCGTGGTGACGGCCTGCCCCAAATGCCGGATCCACCTCACCTGTGCGCAACAGAACACGGATCTGTGTCTAGATATCGTGGACATCAGCACGTTTCTCTTGAAACACTTGGAATGACCTGAGATGTAAACGTCAGAAGGAGGGCCACCTCGTGAACCGGGACGTTCTTGTGATTGGAGGAGGCATCGCAGGCATACAGGCCTCCCTCGACTTGGCTGAGATGGGGTATCAAGTGCACATGGTGGAGCGACTGCCCAGCATCGGGGGCAAGATGTCCCAGCTGGACAAGACCTTTCCCACCAACGATTGCGCGCTCTGAATCCTCGCGCCCAAGTTGATGGATGTCGGTCGACATCCCAAAATTCGCCTGCTGGCCTACACG
The DNA here is from genome assembly GCA_964623165.1 of uncultured Syntrophobacteraceae bacterium. Lineage (GTDB taxonomy): Bacteria > Desulfobacterota > Syntrophobacteria > Syntrophobacterales > Syntrophobacteraceae > JAAYUJ01. The sequence goes on along the minus strand of CAZURN010000031.1, from coordinate 1,150 downwards.
GAAGTCGAAAGAGTTGAGGGGGATGCGGGAGACTTTCGGGTCACGGTTCGCAAGAAGCCTCGCTACGTGGATGAGTCCAAGTGCACGGGTTGTGGCGCGTGCGCTGAAAAGTGCCCCACCGCCACTTCTGACGTCTACAATCTGGGTCTTGGAAAGGCGAAAGCAATCTACAAGTATTTCGCCCAGGGCATCCCTTCCGCGTATACCATCGATGCCACCCAGTGCCGCAACTTCCAGCCAGGCAAGAAGTGCGGCGTGTGTCAGAAGGTCTGTCAGGCCGGGGCGATCGATTACAAGCAGGAGGAGCAGATCCTGGAAATCCCGGTGGGAGCCATCATCGCCGCCACCGGCTATGATCTGTTCGATGCAAGGCGGATCCCTGAGTATGGGTACGGCCGGCTGCCCAACGTGGTGACGGCCCTGGAATTTGAACGTTTTCTCTCTGCAAGCGGCCCCACTCACGGGCATGTGTACCGCCCGACGGACTTGGCCCTGCAGGCCACGCTGCCGGAGGCCGAAAAGGCCTGTCAGAAAGCGGTGAAGGGGCTGGAACGTTTCGAGAAGCACTTCGGGATGACGTCGGATGCGTTTGAAATCCGGTACGAATCCGGGGAGCTCAAAGGGAAGGACGAGGACTACGACAAGTGGATGGAGGCCATCCAGGCGGTCCGCAAGGCGACGAGCGAACTGGATGCGTTGAAGGAGCGGGTGGAAGCCGTGGAATCGGCTCATCGCCTTGCCTTCATCCAGTGCGTGGGATCAAGGGACATCCGGTTCAACAAGTTCTGTTCCGGCTTCTGCTGCATGCACGCCATCAAGGAGGCGATCATCGCCCGCGAGCATGACAGGGATGCTCAGGTGTACATCTTCGGCATGGACATCCGGGCCGTGGGCAAGAACTTTGAGGAGTACCGCAACCGAGGGGCCACCGAGGCAGGGATCCACTATGTCCGTAGCCGCGTGGCGGAAGTCACCGAAGAGAAGGATCACACCCCCGTCATCTGGTACGAGGACACCAAGGAAAGGGTTGTTCGGCAGATGCCGGTGGACCTGGTCATCCTATCCACCGGGTGCCAGCCTAGCAGCGGCACGAAAAAGATGGCGGAAATCCTGGGGGTTGAACTGAATGAATTCGGTTTCTTCAAGACAG
>CAZURN010000030.1:0-23420 GCA_964623165.1 uncultured Syntrophobacteraceae bacterium | reverse complement strand
AATCTGCGTCGATACCCCTCATGGAGAGTCGTTCCGCAAGTGTAGAAGCAAGCTCTACTTCATCGTCCACAAGCAATACTCGCATATTCTCACACTCCTCGTTGTGCCTTGCTCAATGGCAACGTCACGGTGAAACTCGTGCCCTTGCCTTCCTGGCTTTGCACCTTGATTTCGCCTCCCATCTCCTTCACCAAACCATAGGTAATGGACAGTCCCAGTCCCGTGCCCCCCATCTGGGTCTTGGTGGAGAAAAAGGGCTCGAAAATCCTCTTGAGATCGGATTCGGGAATGCCGCAACCGTCGTCGGCGATTGTGACGTCGACGTTTGTCTCTCCAGCCAGTCTTGCCGAAACACTGAGGTGCCCCCCGTCGGACATGGCGGCGAATGCGTTGTTCACGATATTGAGCAGGACCTGCTGCAATCTGCCCCGATCGCACATCATGGAAGGCACATCCTCCGGGATGTCCTTCAGCACGGTAATGCTCCGATACTCTGCTTCCTTTTGAAGAAATCCCAGGACCTCCTCCACAACCTCCCGGATGTGGAGCTCCTGGAGGCTGGAATCGCCACCAACATGACGTGCAAAACTCAGGAGTCTCCTCGTGATCGCGGCACACCGGTCGACGGAGCCTATGATGGAATCCACAACCCGCATCAGTCTGGGGTCTTCCGCATATGCGCTCTTCAGGTTGAAGAGGTCCTTGATGAGCCCGGCCTTCTCGTTGATGATGGCAAGGGGGTTGTTGATCTCGTGAGCCACTCCGGCGGCAAGCCTGCCGATGGATGCCATCTTGTTCGCATATTCGATCTGGTGGAGAGCGGCCACGCGCCTGAGGTCCGCTTCATATACCTGGCTCACGAGGTAGGTGGACACACCGAGGATGACGAGAAGTGCGGCGCCAATGCTGATGCCCAGAAACACAAGAAGCTTCCACTGGGCTTCACGCCACCCCTTGAGGAGATCCTTCTGCCGCTTGCAGATCATCAGGATGAACGGTGAGTCCGTGATGAAAGCGTAGCCGAGGACAAGTGGCTCCTGGCCCGGCTTCTCATGGGTGATCACCTCGGACTTGTCCGAGAAGGCGGGAACTGGCAGGGGGATCTTGCCAAGAACCTCACCGTAGTAGCGGGAGGGCGTCTGAAGGTCTCCCTGACGGTTGATGAGGAAAGCGTCGCCACCTCCCGTGATGTCCAGTTCCGCCAGCAGCTTCGTGAAACGATCCGTGTCGAGTGTCGTTCGAACGATGTAGAAGGTTCCGTCGGGCTTGGGATGGCGCACAGCGATAACAACGTGCGGGATGTGACGCAGTCCGAGGAAGACGTCACTGAGATAGACCCCTCGATCCAACACCTGCTTGAACCACTCCTCGCCACTGTAGTCGACACCCTGCAGTTCATACGGCCCCACGTAGGCTCTCTGGATGCCTGCCTGATCGATGACCCCCAGGTCCACGAACCCCTGAAAGGACCTCTGGAGATTGGCCAATACTGAGGCCAGCCGGTCTGGGTTAAGAAGGTCTTCCAGGGGATTGTCCCCCACGACAAAATCCACGGCGGAGAGTCGCTCCATGAGGTAGTACGTGATATTTCTGCGTGCGTTGGAAACGAGCCTGGAGGTGCGATTGTAGATTTCTGATTCGATGGCACCTCGGCTGACGGTGTAGTCGATGACGGCCATGCAAAGGAGCGGGAGCAATGTGACGCCAAGGGTGAGCATGACAGCCTGCTTCCAAATGCGGCGGAAATCAAAAAGGTGTTTGAAGGGGCCGCTGCCCGCATCGTAGTGATCCCAAAACCTGGGTTTGACAAGATCAATCAGCGACATGGTCTGCCTCGCGATGAGGACCCGTATCACAGTCCAATGTCAACTCAGTACGAAAGGCCGGGGGGCAAAGGGTCTTCCGGATTCTTCTCTCGCCGGAATAGGCGGCGCGCCCTCGCAGCTACAGTCTGCATTGCTGCAGGAGAAGGTCATGTCCACCACTTGAAATCATTGCTCCATAAGAGCTGCTGCAACGGCGTCCGTCCGGAAGTACTCTCCCGTTATTTTCCCCTCAACCGGACCCTTTCATTGGCCTTCATGAGCGTTTCGCTCAGAAGCTCGATCTGCACCGGTTTCTCCAAATAGGCGAAAGCTCCCAATTCCATGCACAGACTCCGGTCCGCCTCGGTCCCATGCCCTGTGAGGATGATTACCTCGATATCCGGGCGTTCCTTCTTGATGCGCTTCAAGACCTCTATCCCGTCAATTCCGGGCATCCGCAGATCCAGGATCATCACCTCTGGTTCTTCTGCTTCCACCATGCTCAAAGCGGACACGCCGTCATAGGCCACAACAGAGCCCATCTCCCTCATGATGAGGCGTTCCGACAAAGACTGGGCGAATTCCCGCTCGTCGTCGACCAGCAAAATCTTGGACGGCCTGAGTGGGTCAAGTTTGTGATAAAACCTTTTCTTAGGGGGAGTTTTTCCCACAAGTAACGAGACCGAACGAACCCCGTCGATACCTTCCGCAATGGCCTTCAGTTCTGCTTCCAGTCGTTCCATGAGCAGCACGGGCCTGTCGATGGCTAGGGTTACAGCCCCGCCTGACGCAGAGACGGTCATGTGATGTCCCGCCTTGGCCAGGACGGCGGATATCTTCGAAGCGAGAATGAAATCGCGCATGGCGGCAACCGACTGATCCGTCGGCTTCAGTGATTCATTGGCCAGATGGCGCGAAATTTCGGTGAACGCGCCGTCCTCCGTCATCTTGTCCAGGGGAAGGACCATGTCGTAGAGGGATGGCTCCCAGGGATCAGCGACCCCAAGCAGGAATTCGACCCAGGCAGCGCTTTCCTCGTCGTCCTGCCTCACGCGTCGAAGGGCCTCCTCGCCCTCCAATCCCCCCTTTGTGGCGGCACGTTCCGCCCGATATCTTCGGTCGCACACGAGGCAGACCTTGAGGATGTGGCTGACGGACGAAGGCAGGAGATGGGCACAGAATCCATTGACCAGGAAGGGGACCTCCGGCAGCAATTCACACAAAGCATTGCGAAGGAATGCGACGGACCGTTCCTTTTCGTAGGTGAACCGGTTGAAGAGGGACGTTCTTCCTGAGAAGGCCTTCCATAGGGTGTTCTCCGAGAGCCCTGAGGACTTGGCTGCATGGCGGACCACATCGTTGTCGGAGATGATCCTTGGCATTTTGACCTCTGCCAACCGCTCCAAGAGTGGTTCCGTGTCACAGAACGTCCCGCTGAAGACTCCCATGGAAGTCATGGCGTTTCCTCCGAGGGGCTTGCTGAGAGCATCCTCCGAGATGCGGCGATGAGTTCCGGAAAGAGGGCGGCAGCATCATAGAGGTTGAAGTTCTTGAAACGCACGAGACCGTCCACCATGGTGAACAGCAACAGGGCGGTCTTGCGGGCGGAGCCCTCGACAACGGAGCCGTCCTTCTGGCCGGCCAGGACAGCCTCTTCTAGGATGTCCACCAGGCAGTCGTAAATCTCCTGGAGCACCTGCCTGCACGTAGGGTTGACCACGGCCAGTTCGTAGAGGTAGCGGCGGTGAAGAAGAAGGAAACGGTCCTCGAACTTGCCCGCGAGATAGAGGTAAAAGCCCAGAGCCTCCTCGACCTTTTCGATGCCGCGTTCCGGTCGCTGAGAATCCCTGTACCGCTGAAACTCATCGATGATCTCCTCCTTGATCCTCACGAGGGCATGGAGCAACAGGTCTTCCTTGGTCTTGAAGTGATAGAAGATGGTGCCCTCGGCCACACGGGTCATGGCGGCGAGTTCAGCAGTGGAGGCTCCTTGGAAGCTTTTCTCGGCAAAGAGTTTGATTGCTGCCTCTACGATGGCGTCCTTCCTGGACTTGGACACGAGATCCTCCCTCCCGGCACACTCCAAGGGGAAAAGAAACTGACTGAGTACTCACTCACTTTCCGTATAACCCTGTCTCTCATCTATTGCAACGACAAAATGGATGTCCCGCGCAAAAAGAACGAGGGAGGGGTTTCACCTCGTGCAAGACCCACGCAACCCTCTCTGGCCATAAACAGAGAAGGGGGATTACAAGTGCGTCGAGGGGGGAAGGGTCGGTCCCTATGGAGCAGGAGGGCTGTATGGAGGGGCCCCAGGAAGAAGGTAAAAGGGCTTGTCAAAGGGGGGCGCTTTGAGTAGATTACGCCCTTGGAAGCGCCAAGCTCGCTGGTGGGGCTCCCGGACTTCAAATCCGGTGCAGGGCACTGAGGGGTGTCCTGGGTGGGTTCGATTCCCATGCGCTTCCGCCATCAGTGTCCTGCCCTGGGGCCTTGGCGATGAATCGCTCCTCCTGAAGGCGGCATTTGACCTACGTGCAACTGCGTTGACCCTCACTGCGTTGCTACCAGGCAAAAAAGTGTTTCGCATTCCTCCCCTCGTGGCGTCTTCCACACTGCTCCAACACGCCCGACACATCATCCAAGGGGGGCCCTACGGCTCGAAGCATAGCAGAGCCACCTATGAGGCACCCCTTCGGCTCCATGGTCCTCATACCGATCAATCAGACACCGAAAAGCCCGAGAACAGATACCCATTACCCTCGCTGTCTCCTATTGTGTCTATCGCCTCTCCCGCCACCCCAGCCATTTACCTCCTCGAAAAGCATCTTCCGCTCCCCCTGCAACAACTCTGTCCATCTCGTCGGCCCCCTCCTTCAGATCCCCATCAAAACCGGACACCTCAGGTGTTGCAAGTGCGGACATTTTGATTGCTCCCTGCAATGAGAATGTGGTATATGAGATAAAACCAAGTATCTATATCAATCTTCCCAACTCTTCCTTCATTCGACCCGTGTCAACCCGAAATCAGGAGTGGCGTATGAGGCGGGTTCTTTTGTCTGGCGTTTTGGTTTTGGTCCTGGTGTCGCCTTCCTGGGCCGATTTTGAATCTGCCCAGGCCGCATATGAGCAGGGTGACTTTGAGAGAGCATTTGAAGATTTCAGGAGCCTGGCAGAGCAGGGGCATGCTGAGGCGCAGTGTTTGCTGGGGGCGATGTATGCCCAGGGCCAAAGTGTACCGCAGAACCTCGTGCTGGCGCAGATGTGGTTTAACTTGTCAGCAGCTCAAGGCGATTTAGGGGCACAGGTGGCGACACGAAGGCTTGCCAAACACATGACTCGTGCGGAGGTGACCCAGGCCCAGAAGATGGCCCGTGACTGGAAAGCCAAACGGGCCGAGTCAATTCCGAACCGCAGTCCCTCCATCACCCCGCCGATACCAACCGCTCAAACGTCTCCCTCTTCTGGACCGGCATCAGATGGGTACACTTCATGGTCATCACCAGTCTCTTGTGTCCGAGCAGCTCCTTGATGGTGAGTAGCGTTCACCTGGATCGCCAACCAGGAGGCAAAGGTGTGCCGCAGCCTGTGAAAGCAAACCTTCTGCCTCGGAGCGGCGACACCCTGGTTCAACCGCAGGGGATCCACTGTCTGCCGGACCTGGTGGCTTACCCGTTTTTACCGTGTTCCCTTTGCTGCGTGTAAACAACCGGTATGGTTTCATGCTCTGCCGTGCGGTGCCTCCGTGGAGGCATTGCCCCGATGTTTTGTGTCATGTGATCAAACCGACTCTCCCCGTTCTTCCCGTCCTTCATACTGATCAGCCCATGGTCAAATTGGATGTCACACCATCGTAAGGGACCGCTCCCATCGTTGCCCGCAGTGGAGTCGTGAGTGACGCTGGCAGCTCAAGAGGGCGGTTCAACCCGGCAAAAAACCCCTGTAGATCCTGGGTGCAAGAATCTGAGGCTTCGTTACACCGCTCAACTTTTTCACGAAACCTCGACATTTTGCGTGTTCCGCATCGGCGTCCAACATCCCGGGGCCATGGGATCTTGGAAGCCGTTGCGTGCATGTGGGTGCCTCCTTGCGAGAAGATGGCATGGGAGTTGCCTGCTGTTCACCACATGGGCACTGGTCATGAGACTGCTTCGAAAAAGATAACAAGGGTTACAAACAGACATGAAGGGACTGGAATGAAATGCTGGAAAACCGCATTCGTCGTGTTGGCTATGCTCATGGGTTTTACCATGCCGGCATTGACCTTTGCTGAGCACAGGTCACATGGACATCATCATCACAAATCATGGGATCATGGAAAAGGTCACGGACATCATCACGAATCAAGGCACCATGGGAAACATGGTGGACATTATCGTCACGAGTCATGGCATCATGGGAAACACCATGGACATCATCACAAATCATGGGCATCATAGCTGATGCCATTCCTGGTCCCGATTCCCACACGACAGAAATGGGGAATCGACAGCGTCAGTGGGACACTTGGGGTGGTATTCGAAGATTTGATCATAAATCTTTCTGAAGAGCTCCAAAGGTTCGACACTGCTCGTTTCCACGAAGATTTCACATCCTAGACTCTGTAAAAGGCTTCGCCCGAGGTCAGAGAGCTTTCTTTGTCATCCACAAAGAGAACTTTCTCTGATCCCCCTAAGGGGAGGAGAGGCTTCCACAATCTGAGACGGAATTTCTTCTTGAGACGGCAGAATCTTGGGCAGGTAGACATGGAAGGTGCTGCCTTCACCCGGCCTACTCTGGACCTTCGAGTCTCCTCCCTGGTGTTTGATGATTCGGTGCACCACAGCCAAACCCAAACCACTATCTTTTCCCACCTTCTTGGTGGTGAAGTAGGGATCGAAAATCCTTTCAAGAATGGCTGGATCCATGCCATGACCCCTGTCACTGACGGTCAGTCTCGAATAGGATCCCGGACTGCGATCGGGGTGGATTGTCATGGCGTCATGACCGATTTCGACATCGCTCACATGGACGGTCAAGTCACCTCCAGTCTGCATGGCATGAGCCGCATTTGCACAAAGGTTGACCAACACTTGATGAATCTGGGTTGAGTCGGCCGATACCAAGCCTCTCTCATTTCCAAGATCTCGACGTATTTCCATGGTTGAAGGAAGGGTTGCCCTGAGAAGCTTGACGGCTTCCTGCACAATCGAGGAGACCTTGACAGAAATGAGCTGATGTGTTCCTTCCTGGCGGCTGAAAGCGAGGATTTGTTTTACAAGGTGTTTTGCACGGTTCGCGGCAATGAGCACCTGTCCCAAATCACGATAAGCGGAACTCACCTGTTACCGGCGGCGAAACATCTGCGGTGGCCATTTCCGCATATCCCATAATGGCCCCCAGCATGTTATTGAAGTCATGAGCGATCCCACCAGCGAGAGTGCCTATGGCTTCGAGCCTCTGTGCCTGAATGAGCTGCGATTTCAGCCACTTGCGCTCTGTGATGTCCTGGACCGTTCCTTCGAGGCAGACGATTTTCCCGCCTTCGTCCCTCTCGGCGCGCACATTCAGATCTGCCCAGGCGATATTCCTGTCTTTTCGTCAGAATTGGACTTAGTAACCTTCAACAGACGCTTGTTGCTCGAGCAAGTGTGGCAGATTCATTCTGCTTTCCGGAGAAAGATAGGCATCTTGAGTAATATTGGTGACTGAATCTATCAGGTCCCCCGTTGACAAGTCCTCTCGACAAGAACAGGCTTCGGTTGCTGAATCAATCGGAAACTCTATGACGTCCATGTCAAACTGGCACACAATCAGTTCCCTCCGCGAAGTACCTGCCTTGAGAGACCAATTCACTGAAACGAACTGCGAACCAGTACATCTCAGAGCATTCTCGTCATCAACCCGACTTTTCATGAACAAGATCTCTTCCTGCTGCAACGCATTCGTGGAACAAGGTCGCATGGAATGGGCAGGCTGGAGGTCTGGTCGGCCTTTCGGGATTCGGAAAGCGTTCTAAGCGCGCAGTATGAATCTGAGGCACAATCATGAATCTGCTCATTGACACCGATAGTCCTGCCGTGTAATTCTGGAATTGCTCTGATGTTTTCCTGCCATGCTTTCCTGCTGTTGGCAGCTTGGCCTCGCGAGACGATCATGAAGGTAGGCTTCCGCAGGAATCCCCTGTGAGACTTCCGGGGTTGCCCCTGTTTCCGCCTGGAAGTCTGTCTGTCACAATTGCATAATGGAGACAAACCAACCGAGAGCGGGAGGTTGGAAGCCGCGGGTTGAAGTGAACAGGAATGGTCCATCTGGCGGGATCCTGTGATTCCAATCTCTTATGTCATATCCAGGGACCACAGGGTTTGGACAACCGAAGATCATACGAGGGAAGGCGATTCTGTCATGAGGATCAATTGCCGCTGGATTGTGAGTAGGGAGACAGGGGGAGTTCCTGGTTTGCTGGTGCTCTCATTCGCCATCCTGTTGAGTATACTGGCTGGGGCTGCGGGAGCCCAGCAGTCCACCTTTGACACCGTGACCCATAGATCGGATGTCAATGGTGACGGCAGGACAGACATCCTCTGGCGAAACACCTCGACAGGAGACGTGGCCGCCTGGCTCATGGATGCCTCGGGCGTTGCCGTTGCGGCGGTTCCTTTTTATGGGCGTGTGGATCTCACCTGGCAGATCAAAGGGATCGGGGATTTCAACGGGGATGGGCGCGCGGATGTTCTCTGGCAGCACAACTCGGGCACTGTTGTCGCCTGGCTCATGAATGCTTCCGGTACCGCAGTCTTCAGCATCCCGGTGTTTGGGGTGGTGGCGGATGCGAACTGGCAGATCAAAGGGATCGGGGATTTCAACGGGGATGGGCGTGCGGATGTTCTCTGGCAGCACAACTCGGGCACTGTCGTTGCCTGGCTCATGAATACCTCCGGTACCGGGATTTCATCCATCCCCACCATCGGGTCCGTGCCAAACCGGGACTGGGTGATCAAAGGGGTCGGGGACTTCAATGGGGACGGTCGTTTCGACATCCTGTGGCAGCATACCTCCGGCATTGTGGTCAACTGGCTCATGAATGGCACGGCCATCGGAGTCTATTCGATTTCCTATCCCTATCCCGGAGGAGTTCCGGACTCGAATTGGAGCATTGAGGGGATCGGAGATTTCGACGGCAACGGTCGCTCTGATATCCTCTGGAGACACACTGCGGGCTCTGTTGCCATATGGCTCATGAATTTGCGAGGCAAAATTGAATCCCTGCCGGTTTTTACGGGACTTGATGCGTCCTGGGCAATCAGGGGAATCGGCGACTTCAATGCCAATGGTCAATCGGACATCTTGTGGCAAAATCTGTCGGGGGAGGTTGCGATCTGGTCTATGGGCACTTCCGGCACAAGGCTCATACCGAGTCTATCCTTCAACGTGGGCGGCCCTGCCGCGGACTGGTCTATCGTCAACTTCCCTACCGGCGGTGACTAGAAGTTGCTGTCGAAATGTCCTCCTGTATTTGTTTCTGAGATCGATGTCATAGCCGCCCCGGTGCTCATCGAAGTTCGTCGGGACAACGAAAGAGCTTCTCCAGTCAAGCCGTGGATACGGTCCCTGGTGCCTTTTGGAGCGATGAAGCACGGTAGGGTCATCTGAAGGGGGCGCGGGGAGGTGTCTCCCCAAGCCCGATGTTGAAACCTCATTTGAAGTCTCTTGCGTTTCCAAACCTCATCTTTCATAATTCCTCCAGTGGACGCGGTTGAACGCCAATCATCAGTCAGGCCGAGTCTGCCCACAAGACTTTTCTTCCCGCGTGGGATGAGTTGGGGAGCTGGTGAATATTGGCGGCTCAGCCTTCCCATCCATACTCGGGAGGAGAATCAACCATGGCGCATAAGTATGCTCGTTGTACCTTCCGCTTAGGCGGCCATATCACGACCTTTTACTCCGCAAACCATCGCGCACTGGACATCGCGCCCCGCAACGACGACCCCGGGTGGGTTTATGCCATAGAAAGCGGAACCATTACAGACTACTTGACAGGACAGGTTCCAGGCGGCCAAGACCCGAACTTCATCGTAGTCCGGGGGCTCGACGGGGCACTCACTGTCTACGCCCATGTCAATGTGCGGCCTGACATCTACTATGCGGTCCGAGGCTGGCCAGTGGACAGGGGGGATGTCATTGGCAAGGTGGATCTCTCAGGAGAAAGCTCGGGCCGCCACGTCCACCTGGTGCGTCTTCCTGCCGGGACAGGTACCGTGGATGATGTGTTGTCGCGGGTGGATGACGAGGCAGTCAGCTTTTCGATCAGCACGAGTGCGTGGCCGTCCGGAGAACTCTGGTTCCCAGGTTGAGTTTCGACTTGGTCTTTTCCGGCTGGACGAAGGGCGGGAGGATACTCCAACTCCGGTTGGTGGCTCGCTCCAATTGGTCTTTGGCGTTGCTCTCTCTTGCATCCCCCCCAATTCATCAGTCATAGAACGAGACCTGCAAGTCTGATGCGGTTCTGTGATGGTTCCCTCTCCACAAATCAGAAGCGAGGGACGTCCACATCTCTGATGAACTCTTGCTGATCTCAGGGATATGGGGGACACCCTGGCTGAAAAGTGATGTGTGATCAGTTTGTTCACCTTACTCAATCTCTCCCATCGAGGGAGAAAAGCACTCCTGAGATTCCCCTCACCTGGCGGGATGGGGGGGTGGGCCGGATGAAGGAGCACAAGACCGCTCATCTTGGGCCGGAGAATGTCGTGATGTCGCTGAATGAGCTCATCGCGTCCGGTCCATTGGGGCGAACACGATCAGACTGAAAAATGTCAAGATAAGAATGTACTTGCCTGGGCTAGGGCGATAGTTGTGCCTGTAATCAGGGAGTCTGGAAAAATGGGAGCATCGTCCAGAGCACGCCTATTAGAAGAGTTGCGGATTGGGTTGGGTCGGACCCGCCCGGTAAGATCGCCGCGTGGCCCAGAGTTGCATTGCAAGGGATGGCAGCAGGAGGCAGCGCTCAGGATGCTCTGCAACAACCTTGATCCCGAATGCGGAGAAAACCCGGATGAACTGATCGTGTACGGAGGAACGGGACGCGCGGCCAGGAATTGGGAGTGTTTTGACGTCATCATTTGTTCACTTCTGGACCTGGAAAACGATGAAACGCTGCTCATCCAGTCCGGAAAGCCAGTGGGTGTATTGAAGACACACGCGTGGTCCCCGCGGGTCCTAATTGCCAACTCGAATCTCGTGCCTCGATGGGCGGACTGGGAACATTTCAGGGAATTGGAAAGGAAAGGCCTCATGATGTATGGCCAGATGACTGCGGGTTCATGGATCTACATCGGGACTCAGGGCATTCTCCAGGGGACCTACGAGACTCTCGGCGCACTCGCTCAGCGGCACTGGAACTCCACCTTGGCAGGAAAGATCGTTGTGAGCGGGGGCCTTGGAGGGATGGGGGGGGCGCAGCCGCTTGCCGTCACCATGAACGGGGGCGTCATTGTGTGTGTCGAGGTGGATCGTAACAGGATTGAGCGGCGGTTGAAGACAGGTTATCTGGACATTATGAGCACGAATCTCGAGGAGGCGGTTTGGATGAGCAGGTCCGCCGCAGAGAAAAGACAACCGATTTCCATCGGCCTTCTCGGAAATGCGGCGGAAGTGCTCCCCGCCATGACGGCAATGGGATTCATCCCCGATGTCGTTACCGATCAGACAAGCGCGCACGATGAACTGAACGGCTATGTGCCTGCGGGGATACCATACGACGAAGCACTCCATATGCGGGAGTCCGACCCGGTCCGATATGTTGATATGGCTCTGAATTCCATGGCCGTGCACTGCCGGGCCATTCTTGAAATGCAGCGGAGAGGAGCGGTCGCCTTCGACTATGGGAACAATCTTCGCGGGCAGGCATACAGGATGGGTGTCCGCAACGCCTTCGACTATCCTGGATTTGTGCCCGCTTACATCCGTCCGCTTTTCTGTGAAGGGGAGGGCCCTTTTCGTTGGGTCGCTCTGTCCGGCGACCCCGAGGACATTGCGGTGACGGATCGAGCCCTGATGGAGGCTTTCCCTCACAAGGACCGCATGGTCCGCTGGCTCCACATGGCCGGGGAGAAAATCTTGCACATGGGTCTTCCTGCGCGCATCTGCTGGCTCGGATACGGAGAACGGGAGAAGGCGGGAAAAATTTTCAATGATCTCATTCGTCAGGGGATGGTCAAAGCGCCGATTGTTATCGGCCGTGACCATCTGGATTGTGGATCCGTTGCATCCCCAAACCGCGAGTCGGAAGCCATGAAGGACGGTTCCGACATCGTTGCCGATTGGGCCCTGTTGAATGCCATGGTCAACGTTGCTTCGGGAGCGAGTTGGGTGTCTTTTCATGATGGAGGCGGGGTGGGGATTGGTTACGCACTTCATGCCGGACAGGTGACAGTGGTGGATGGGACCGACGAAGGGGAACGAAGGGCCATGAGCGTCCTTCGGAACGACCCGGCAACCGGCATCATCCGCCATGCAGATGCGGGTTATGAGCGTGCGCTGGAGATTGCAAGGGAGAGGGGAGTACAAATCCCCATGGTGAACATGCTCCAGTAGTGTCATCGGGGGGTGTCGTAGAATCATGGGTCGAAAGCTGTTCAGGAACGGCCGGATCTTCACTCCCGTGGACAGGGGAAGGCCCCTTTCTGGAAAGGTTCAGGCGGAGGTGGTCCATTTGCCCAAGGGTGCTCTCTGCACAAGGAACGGCATCATCGAAGCGATCGGGAATGAGGAGGAAGTGCTCAAACACCTTTCGCGGTGTCGGGTGGACATGGAAGTGGACTGCGAGGGGCACTGCGTCATTCCTGGTTTCATCGATCCCCACACTCACATGTGCTTTGCAGAGCGAAGGGAGGAGGAATTCATTCTCAGGCTTGAGGGGATGGAATACCTTGAAATCCTTCGGCGCGGAGGCGGGATCCTCTCATCTGTGAAGGCGGTGAGAGAGGCCCAGGAGGACGAACTCTTCTCCACAACCCGCAAGCATGCGGTGTCTGCGCTCCGCTTTGGGACAACCACTATTGAAATCAAGAGCGGCTATGGACTCGATACCGAAGCAGAAATGAAAATGCTGCGGGTAATCGACCGGATCGCCCGTGAAGTCCCTCTAGACGTGGTTCCCACTTTCCTGGGGGCTCATGCGGTGCCTGAAGAGTATGCCGGGAACCCGGATGCTTACGTGGATGTGGTCCTCGACGAAATGCTCCCACGTGTTGCAGAGCAGGGCATAGCACGATTTTGCGATGTCTTTTGTGAAAGAGGGGTTTTCACCGTCCAGCAGAGCCGTAGGATCCTCGAAGCGGCCCTCAGGTTCGAGCTTGGACTGAAGATACATGCCGACGAGATCAGTGATTCTGGCGGTGCGGCTCTTGCCGCCAGCCTTCATACAACCTCAGCCGAACACCTCCTTTGTGCCGGCACCGATAACATCCGTGCCATGGCGGAGTCGGGTGTGATCGGGGTACTTCTTCCCGCCACCGCGTACAGTCTGCGCAAGGGTTATGCGCCGGCCCGAAAGATGATAGAACTCGGCCTGCCAATCGCCATCGCGACCGACTGCAATCCTGGCACCAGCTATACGGAATCCATGCCCTTCGTGTTCGGTTTGTCCGTTCTGGAAATGCGCCTTTCGTCGTCCGAGGCCCTCGCAGCGTGCACGCTCAATGCGGCCTATTCCATCGGGATGTCACACCGGGTGGGCAGTCTGGATATCGGAAAGAGCGCGGATTTCCTCTTCCTGGATGGAGACAGTCCCGCAATCCTGGCCTATCACGCGGGCGTCTCACCGGTCGTGCGGGTCTATAAGCGAGGTGAGTTGGTCCACTTGAGCTAGTTATTGTTGGTGCAGTCCGCTCAACATCACGCACCGCCCAAGGGATGGCCGACCAATGAAAGAGATTCTTATTGGCGTAAACGGAATGAGTCTTGAAGATCTTGTGTCGATCGCGAGGGAGGGTGCGACGATTCGCCTCACTGAGGAGGCAAGGGAGAGGGTCTCCAGGGCTCGGAGCCTTGTGGAAAAATGGTTGCGGGAGGGGCGGGTCATCTATGGTGTCACGACCGGATTCGGAGCCCTCAGCGATGTCATCATTCGTCCCGAGGAAACCAGGCTCCTGCAGAAGAATGTCCTCATGAGCCATGCAGCGGGTTTGGGGGATCTTCTCGACGAAGAGACCGTTCGGGCCATGATGGTGCTCCGGGTCAAGGATCTCGCCAGGGGGCATTCGGGCATCAGGTTGGAAACGGTCCAAAGGCTGGTGGATCTCCTCAATCAAGGGGTCCTGCCAGCGGTTCCGGAAAAGGGGTCTGTGGGAGCAAGCGGTGATCTGGCGCCTCTGGCGCACATGTCCCTCATCTTGATTGGTCTCGGGGAGGCGTTCTTTGAAGGCAGACTGATGAGCGGCGCCGAAGCTCTCAGAGAATGCAGCATGCGGCCTCTTGAGCTCGAAGCGGGGGAGGGCCTTGCCTTGGTGAATGGGACGCAGATGACCACGGCCATCGGGGGTCTTGCCGTCTATGACGCGGCACAACTCTCCAAAGTGGCTGACATCGCCGCTGCCATGAGCCTTGAGGTGCTGTTGGGGAGCCGGACCGAGTTCGACCCCAGGATCCACCAGCTGCGGCCTCATCCCGGCCAGGCTGCGGCAGCTGACAACATGCGCCGCGTGATCCAGAACAGTGACATCGTGTCTTCCCACAAGGACTGCAAACGAGTCCAGGATGCTTACACCCTCAGGTGCTCACCTCAGGTCCATGGAGCAAGCAAGGACGCCATCGGCTATGCGAGGCGGGTGCTGGAAACCGAGATGAATTCCTCCACGAACAACCCTTTGATTCTTGCGGAATCCGAGGAATTCCTCCTTGGAGGGAACTTCCACGGCCAGCCGGTGGGTCTTGCTCTTGACTTCCTTTGCATAGCCGTTTCTGAGCTGGCCAACATATCCGAAAGGCGCATTGAACGGCTGGTGAATCCACAACTGAGCGGTCTTCCCGCTTTTCTCGTGAGCGAAGGAGGGCTGAATTCAGGGTTCATGATCTCCCAGTATACCGCAGCGTCCCTGGTTTCGGAAAACAAGGTGCTTTCCCACCCAGCCACAGTGGATTCGATCCCCACATCGGCCAACAAGGAAGACCATGTGCCCATGTGTTCCATCGCTGCGCGCAAATGCAGAGAAGTGGTAAGAAATGCTCAGTACGTCACCGCAATCGAGCTGATTTGTGGAGCTCAGGCTCTGGATCTTTTCACAAATCTTAGGCCTGGGGATGGAACACTGGCCGCCTACAGGGTGATCCGTGATTCCATTCTCCACCTGGAATCAGACCGGATCCTGTCCCATGATATCGAGACGATGATTGGTCTCATGAGAAGCGGTTCCCTCCTGTGCGAGGTGGAATCAGCAGTTGGGGAGCTGCTCTGAAAGCCTACACCTGAAACTCCTGGGCCTGAACCTCTGTACCGATATGCGAGGAGCTTTCATGACCAAGAGCGCGAACCACCCTGCTTGCTGCGAATGCATTGAGGGGGGCTGCATGGCATCCTCTTTCGATGATCACACACTGGGCAGGGTTCCGGCGGCGTGCATGGGGGGACTCGCTTCATGAGTCAATTGCATCGATCCCCCGGCAGTAACGCCACTTTCGTTGGAGTTTAAGGAGCTTCAAGAGTTCGCGGGCACTGTAAAGAGATTCGACGACCGCGAGACCGAAACGTTTCTGAGTTCCTGGAGGACAGATCGCCATGGCCAGACAACTGGTGGAATGTGTGCCCAATTTCAGTGAAGGCCGAAGAGAGGACGTCATAAAGGCGATTGTTGAACCGTTTCGAAGAAGAAAGGGGTGCGGATTTCTTGACTGCCGGGTGGACAAGGACCACAACCGCATGGTGGTAAGTCTGGCAGGGTCACCCGATCCACTTCAGGAGGCCCTCATTGAAGCCGCGAAAATTGCTGTGGAACATATCAATATGGACGAGCATCGTGGGGCTCACCCGCGCATCGGGGCTGTCGATGTCATCCCCTTCGTCCCACTGCAAAACTTTTCAATGGAAATGTGCGTTTCCTTGGCGAGGGAATTTGGAAGACATTTCCACGAAGAAACCGGTATCCCTGTTTACTTCTATGAAGAAGCCGCTCTGAAGCCGGATCGCAGACAACTAGAAGTGATTCGCAAGGGCCAGTACGAGGGACTTAAGAGGGAGATCGGCCGCCCGGACAGACACCCGGATGTGGGGGAACCCAGATTGCACCCAACGGCTGGGGCCACAGTCATCGGCGCAAGGAAAGTCCTGATTGCCTTCAATGTCAATCTCAGGACCGAAGATGTGCACATTGCGAATGCAATTGCCAAGGCAGTCCGCAAATCGAGCGGCGGGCTTTGTCATGTGAAGGGCATCGGTGTTGCCTTGAAAGACCGTGGATGCGTTCAGGTGAGTCTGAACATCGTCGACTATGAGAAGAACCCCCTGTATCGCGTCTTGGAACTCATCCGCATGGAAGCCGAACGGTGGGGAGTCTCCATAATGGAGACCGAGGTATACGGGATGGTGCCCGCGGCAGCCATGCTGGTCAGCCTTGCCTACTATATGCAGTTGGCCGGATTCAGCCCTGATCAGGTCCTGGAACTGCGACTTCTCCAATCGTTTTCAGAGCAGGACGAGTAATACAAAGGTTCAGTCAGAAGGTGTATAGCCATGAAGCTGATCTTATTGTCCGTTCAAGACTTTGTGGGAAGGCTGGCCGAGGGTACTCCGGTTCCTGGCGGTGGGAGTGCAGGAGCACTTTGCGGCGCACTCGGCGCTGCACTCTGCTCCATGGTTTCGAATGTCACTCTTGGGCGGGAGACTTTCAAGCCCGCGTGGGAGGAAATGGAGTACATCGGGAATGAGGCAAAGGCGCTGGCCAGGCTTTACCTCGATCTGGTGGATGGTGATGCGGCTGCGTACAGTGAGGTGATTGCGGCCGCACGACTTCCCCAGAAGACAAAGGAGGAAAAGGGCGCCAGGCTCTCAGCTCTTGAGGAAGCATACAAGAGGGCAGCCCTGGTTCCCATGGAGAGTCTGCGTGCCGTTGAGAAGCTGATGAGTTTGGCGACGTCAGCAACTGAGCGAGGAAATCCCAATGCACTGACAGATGCTGAGACTGCCCTCCATTTTGCTCGCGCTGCGGCTGCAGTTGCCGTGGCGAATGTGCGCGTCAACCTCCGCTCCATTGAGGATGAGACTTTCGTGGGAGAATGCCGTCGGGAATTGAGCGAGATCATGAAGAGGGTGAACCTCATCTACGAAGAAGCGACCTTGCACCTTGACCTCCATTTGGGCTGATCAAACGCCCAATTGAGGTCATCGAAAAGTCGGGAATACACCGCAGTAATCAGGGACATGGCGTCATACACCCATCCCGCCGCACCCGGGGAAATTGTTGACTGCAAATCTGTTGCCCGATGCTAAATGAGATTCATCCCGGACCGGGCGATTGCCGATGATGACATCACGGGTTTACTTTGAAATGGACCCGATCTCCCATCGTTTGAAAGAAGGTGTTCTTCCCGGATTCTCTCGAGGTCATGGAATCATTCATATGAAGCGCTGGCAATGGTGGAGATGCAGGTCGGTTCTCTGTGGAATGCGAAATCATCGGAGGGAGAAATGAAAAAGACGGCATGGATGGTGATTTGGGCGATTGCGCTCGTCTTCTTCGGAACACAAGCTTGGTCGGCGAATGGCGGCGGCATGGAAAGGGTCGACTTCCGCCCGGATCCCAAAGACAAGACATATTACGTCCTGGTCGTGGACAACTCGCCTTACGGCTTGAACTACCTGCCCCAGGTGGGGAAGATGATGTATGAACTCGGCTTCGACAAGGCGTTGGGACCCAGCAGTGCGGATGTTGAAATCCAGATATTCTTCCGCGGTGGGATTGCTGAGAGACAAGGCGAGAGACTGGCGCATGGAATCGGGGGGGCGCTCATTGGAGCAGCGTTGGGTGCCGCAATCGGTGCCGCTGCAGGGGACCCTGGAGCTGGAGCCGCAATTGGCGCGGCAAGCGGGGGGATTACCGGGTTGGCCGCTCCCACATACGCAAGCGAAGTGCTCGATGTCAAATTCAAGCTCAGAAACAGGAAACATTCTGGGGAATTCCGGACTCAGATCAACCTTGGGGGGATCGCTCCGGTGGATTATCCGAGATACGTCGACGAACAATTGGCCAATATGCTCTATGAAATCATGGATAGATGAGGATATCTGGGCGCCACCGACACTAAGTTGGATTTCTGATACTCGAGGCTGATCATTGAGGTCTCCTCGACGGCATTGAAAGGGGCAAGGGCTTGTCCGTGGCAGCCCGGGAAGAATCTGAGAGGACATGGGTTCTCAGTGTCAGAGACCTCCAACCGGATGATTTTCCTTCCGCGCATTCAGAATCATGCAAATCTCCTGGGGCAGAGGTTCCATGAGCATGGCGTGTCCTTCGAAAGTCAGCGCCACGACGTCCTGCCCCAATCCATCATGAAGTCCTCTTGAAATCCGACTGCACTCCGCTTCCTGAATGGTGAAAGGCTGAGAGGCCAGGGAGCGCAAGTTCCCCTGTGGTTTCTTGAGAGTCTTCTCAGTCTTTAGCAATGCCGCCTCTGCTTGACTGCCCTCAGTGACGACCTGCAAAATGCAGAGAAGGCATTTTGAGGATTCTCATCCCGGTAGGCACAAGGCCTTGGGCTACAGCAGCTGGACTGCGACCTCGCATTGGAGGCGGAATGGGGCCTTGGATGGATCAACGTCCGTGAAAGGACAGGCATCTCAGGATCTGGTCCAAGTGTATCCAAGGTTGGAGTGTCCCAACAAGCTGAGAACTGATCCTGCTTCTTGCGGGATGAATGGCTTGGGGGGGAGGGGATGGATTCTTGGAACTTACAGCGAGAGGAAAAACCTTGTGATTTCTCTCTTTGGATGAGCGTAGTGGGCGAGGGGAGAGCGCAAAGGTCGATCAACTCAAGTGAAGTGGTATTCCGTGAGACTCCATTTGCTTGTACTAACGGAGGAGGGAAGGTGCTTCGGGGTCGTGCTCCTGGTGATTGGCTCTGGCTCGCTCAAAGTTTGTGACGGCGTAGCAATAAATGCACCCGCAGGGGCACGAGTCATACATACCGATGTCCTTGCTGGCCACACAGCCACATTGCATCCTCTGGCAAGGGTCTTTGCCGACCTGCAGATTGAGACCGAAAACCCTTGAGATGAGTTCATCGTCCACGCACTTCCCAGGCTTTATCCCATATTGCTGTAAATTGAGTGCATCGGCGCAGCTCCGGATTTCCATTCCGTTCATTTGGGCTATCTCTGCAAGGGATCGCAGCAGAGCCGAAAGGGTCTCGTCATGGCTAGGCAAGAGTTCAATGCCTTGCGCCGCCAGCTCGCCAATGCGTCTGTGGGTCTTGCGGTACAAGTGAACGATGCTCACCACTGAGCGATGGGTGTACCCCCTCAATGCTCGAGCGATGTGGTTGTAAACGTTCAGATGGAAGGCGGGATCCGTGACGGTGCTAAGGAGGATGGGGTCATAACGCCAAATGACCTTTTCCGGACCGATTCTGTCCGCAAGAAGACGGAAGTTTTGGATTGCTGACTCGACGGGAGGGCCCCCCGGGTCAATCTGCCGGGGATTGGCCATGAGGGTGACCAGGAAATAATAACGGTAGCCCTTGTCATCGAGTTCGGAAAGATGGGACAGCAGTGGGCGTGGATTGCGGGTCCAGAAGACTATCGCATCGACGTGAGCGGGTTCGAGGGACACCCGTGAAACCTGCAAGCGGTTGAAGGGATTGGGAACCAGGCAATAGCGGGCCCTGATGCGATTCATAAACCAATGGGAGTAATGGGCCGGGATGTCAGTTCTGCGGCTCGCACTGATAATCACCTCAGGACCTTTTCAATACCGTGCCGGAGAGAGTGGAAGCGCGGTCCAAAATGAGTGGGGAAAATAGTCCAGTTCCACTTTCTCTTCATGGAAATTCCTTGGTTATTCAGCCCCTTACTTGGTTGCGTTCTGCCTCGCCAAAGGGACATGAACTTTTCGAACGGAGTACTGACCTGAGTGGTTGTCTCATCGCTGGACCGTGTTCGTCTTCTCCAGCGGTGTGAATGCCATTCGCAGCCTTGAAGCCAGATTCTCGGGAGTGCAGAGAATGATTTCGTTCCTCAAGAGCTTCTGAAGGAAATAGTCGTCCGTGCGGTAGTTCTCGTAGAGGTTCTGACGCGAGATGATCCGAAGGAAGCAGCGGAAGGCATCATCCCCGTCTCCGACCCCACTGGAGTAGAGTGTGAAATTGAAAGTCGAGAGTCCGAGAGTCGCATACCCCTGGAGGACAGCGGACAGCCCTTCCGACAGGTCGGAAAAATCGTGGGCGTCCATCTCGAGAAAGTCCCTCTTCCCGGTGAGAACCCCCAGGACCTCGTTGGTCCCCTGCGGGGAGAATGCGGTGATCCAGTCCACGCTCCCTCTCCTGGAGATAAAACGAACACCGAGATCCTCTTCCTTTTCCACGAGGTCAACCCAGGAACAGGTGCCGTGCCTCTTCAGGTGTTCGTCGCTGAGAGTGAGCAATTCTTCCAAGTGAGTGAACGGAATGTCACTCCCGAGCACCTGAAAATGAGGGTGCATGATACTGGCACCGGCGGGGCCGAGATGATTCCCATTGAGAGTGATGTATTTTACGGCTTCCTCCGAATGGGAAAGGTGCCCCACAAATTCCCGCGCCGCCTGGAATGCCTCATTGATGAGTGAAGGCGAGAAATCCTCAAGGGGAAGATGATGCCTCTCACCAACCCGTATGACCGCGTGGACCTGGGAGACAGGGAAGAGATTGGGGAAGAGGACCGACTCCCCTACCAGAACCCGCCCTCCGGGCACCAGGTCCTCAGGATAAGTCGGGGTCGTCTGCTTCCAGCGGTCTTCGCAAAGAAAGCAATTGGCCTCGCTTTCGCGGGCAAGCCGACGGATGAGCGCCTTGCTGGAGGCACCGAAGAACAAGGCTGCTTTATCCTCAAGGCTTGGATTGAACACGCTCTGCCGCGACGTGAGCGGGTCCCTGCGAATTTCGAGTTTCTGGGTGTCCAGTTTGCCGGCCACCATGGGATTGTGAAAGGTTGACCTGTGAAAATGCCTTTGGAATCGGATCTTCTCCATGATGACAACTCCGAAAATTTGCCCTAAAGTTGAATCTCTACGTAGCACGAAGGGATTTCTTGACCAAGGATTTTAGTGAAGGGACAAGCCAATTTCAGCCCGAACGAGGAGGTGGTAACCGTGGAAACAAGCCAGAGCAGTCAAGTGAGAACACGAAGATTGATTTTGATCCATGCCCTGCTGCTTGCGGGTGCGATTGCCCTTCTGACGCCAGCTTTGATTTCTGCAGCGGCCAATGGGGCTCCAAAAGAGGGGCAGGGGAGGCAGGGAAACGCGAAGGTGTTTGTCCCCCCGACGGACGCCAAGAGCATGGACCTCCAAAGCTGGAGTCTGGTCAGCGGTCACAAGTTGGAACAGGTGTATTCCGCTGATTTTCTGCAGAGTCAAAAGGACCTCCTTAAGCGGCTGAAGGAGATGGAACCGCAGTTCAAGACTTCATTGATGGGGGTGTCCGTCCCAATGAAAGTGGTCAGAACAAAGGATGGACGGGAACTCTACGTCTTGCGTGGCTGCAAGCCGCATGACTGCGGTGAAACCGCAAGGGTCGTTGTCTATTCACCCGCGCAGGGCAGTGCCTATGAACTCATCAACAATTATGCTCCTGGCAAGGTGGGTGTGCTGGGATCACCAGACGAAGTCATTGAGGGCATATTGATCTACTATCACATCCACTGGGCGGAAGACTGATCGCCCATGCGCAGTTCAGTAATTGCATTTCCGATCCAATTCAGCTTACTGATTAGCCGAAGCCACCTTGAGCTGGCCAAGGATGGCATCAACGTGGCTCGGCATGATCCTCAAGCCAAAGCGAAATGAACCGCTTTCAGGGCATGCAGGGATGTGGCGTCAAAAACGGCGACCGGACTTTCTCCCTTCTGCATCAGCAACGGTATTTCCGTACATCCCAAGATGATCCCTTCCGCTCCCCGTCCAGCCAATTGGTGAATGATCTCCTTGAACCGATCTCTCGGTGCGTGATTGATGACCCCATGGCACAATTCATTGAAAATCACGTCATTGATCATGGTCACGGTTTCATCTGGCGGGATGAGGACCGAGAGGCCAAATAGCCCAGTCAGCCGTTCTTTGCAGAACTCACCTTCCACGGTGTAACGAGTCCCGAGGAGTCCCACCTTTTCCAGTTCCCTCCTGGCGATTGCCTCTCCCGCCGCGTCAGCGATATGGATGAGGGGAACTTCGATTGCGCCGAAGTCAACCGAGTGCATGAGAATCTTGGCTGAATGAAATCGTCCAAGCGTTTTGCCAACATCTCGGTGGATGGTCCGGCAATATTCGACGGTGGATTCCCAACTCACGCCGCCTAGCAACCCGATGGTCTTCATGGTCTGTGTCAATCATTCCCGATGTTATTCTC
The DNA here is from genome assembly GCA_964623165.1 of uncultured Syntrophobacteraceae bacterium. Classification (GTDB taxonomy): domain Bacteria; phylum Desulfobacterota; class Syntrophobacteria; order Syntrophobacterales; family Syntrophobacteraceae; genus JAAYUJ01. The sequence continues at coordinate 1,050 of CAZURN010000030.1, read as the reverse complement.
ATTGATTCCAAAGGACGATGCAGTTCCCTCTACACCCCGTTACCCCTGACAGTGAAAGAATGTGAGAGGTTTGCGGGCGGATCAGCATTGGGGATGTGTGAATCGTCGCTTCCCGTGCGGATTGTTTGACCGCATTGGTCCGCGTTTTCCCAAAGACAGGGTGTTGTCAGTCAAGAGGGACAAAATGACGCCTCTGCACACTTGAGGATGGAATTTCCTGGGTCATTTAGGAGTCGCGTTGCACCTAGGACCGGTGACGATGCTGACTCAAGCTGGAAAGGAGGTACTTCCATGGAATGGCCTTTTTGGGGGTCTCAGCAACTCAGGCTGGAACATGGACTGCTGGGGATCAACGGTATCCTCCTCATGGTCATGGGTGTTCTTCTGATTATCCTGGTCCGTAGAAAGTGCACAGACCTGTTCGCCCGCATCCAGTTGCATGTGGAAATGATCGAGGCAGGGCAGGCGCGGCTGGAGAGGATTCTCCGGGAAGAGATTGCCGCCAACAGGGAGGAGACTTCCTCAGCCACCAGGCATGGCCGAGAAGAGATTTCAAATACCCTCAATGCGTTTGCCAATTCGCTGCAGACGCGAATAGCCGAAATGGCAGGGCTGCAGAGAAATCAACTCGATGGGTTTTCAAGGCAGCAGTTGGTCTTCTCGCAAAACAACGAACAGACGCTTGAGAGATTGCGAGAAACCGTCGAGGATCGTCTGATGCGAATTCAACAGGAAAACACGCTTCAGCTTCAGAGGGCCAGAGAGACCTCCCTTGCAGCGGCAAAAGAACTGCGGGAGGAACTTGGACAATCCCTCAGGAGCCTAAATGGTTCGGTGCTCATGGGAATGAGCGAAATGGGGGGGCTGCTCAAGGATCAGATGGAGGCGTTTTCCAGCCAGCTAAGAAGACTCACCGAATCCAATGAGAACAAGCTTGAATCTGTCCGCACCGCAGTCGAGGCTCGATTGAAGCAGATTCAAGATGACAATGCAAGACAGCTCGATCAGATGCGGGCGACCGTGGATGAAAGGCTCCAAGGAACACTAGAG
>CAZURN010000029.1:0-23783 GCA_964623165.1 uncultured Syntrophobacteraceae bacterium | reverse complement strand
TGACGGCCTTGGTGGTGTTGCCAACGGCATCCAGGGGGTCGGTGATGGCGCGAACACTGTCGGGGAGCTCAGCCATTTCGGCGATGCCGCCAGCATTGTCCGTGATGGGTCCATAGGAATCAATAGCCACGACGATACCCGTCATGGAGAGCATGGCGACCGCAGAGAGAGCAATGGCGAACAGCCCGCCGCCAGGATTGCCGGCAAACCCGCCGCCCAGCTGATAGGCCCATGCGATGGCGCCGCAGATGACCAGAGCGGGAGCACCCGTCGACTTCATGCTCACCGCGAGGCCCGCGATGACGTTAGTGCCGTGACCGGTCTGGCTGGCAAATGCGATGTGCTTGACCGGATTGAAGCTCTTCGATGTGAAGTATTCGGTGATCATCACGATAAGACCCGTCAGAATGAGTCCGATGACCGCTGTAGTGAACACGCCCATGGGCGTGAAAGCCTGCTGGACGCCCGGGAGCTTCAGGAACCAGTCGGAAACCAGGTAGAAGGCGCCGGCGGCCAGAACACCGGAGACTGCCAAGCCTTTGTACAGGGCGCCCATGATGTACTGGTTCTTGCCAAGACGAACGAAGTAAGTCCCTATGATGGAGGCCACGATGGAGATGCCGCCGATAAGGAGCGGGAACTCAACCCACAGACTGTCGGCACCGTACACCGTCTTGGCCAAAAGCATTGCGGCCACGAGGGTCACTGTGTACGTTTCGTAAAGGTCGGCAGCCATACCGGCGCAGTCGCCAACGTTGTCACCCACGTTGTCAGCAATGACCGCGGCGTTTCTCGGATCGTCCTCAGGAATGCCGGCTTCCACCTTACCCACCAGGTCGGCGCCCACGTCGGCGGCCTTGGTGTAGATGCCACCCGCAATACGAGCAAACACGCTCATGAGTGAACAGCCGAAGCCTAGGCCCACCAGAGCATGGAATGCGTCATCGACGGGAGCCACGCTCTTGACCACAAGATAATATCCCGCGATACCGAGCAGGCCGAGGCCCACCACCATGATGCCCGTCACCGAACCACCCTTGAAGGCAACGGTCAGAGCTGTCTGCAGGCCCTGCTTGGCGGCTTCCGTTGTGCGGACGTTGGCCTTAACGGACACCATCATGCCGATGTAACCCGCGAGGGCCGAACCCACGGTGCCGATGACGAACCCGATGGCCGTCCATTTGCCGAGATACGTGAGGAGCGCTGCGAGGATGACCATCACAATGGCCACGGTCTTGTACTCGCGATTCAAGAAGGCCATGGCGCCTTCCTTGACGGCATCCGAAATCTGCTGCATCCTCTCGGACCCGGCAGGCTGCTTGGAGACCCATGCGGCGGTGAATAATGCATAAAGAACCCCGAGCCCACCACAGCCCAGGGCAAACATGATGATGTTGCTAGCGTTCATTTACTCCTCCTTGAAAAGATCCTGTAATTGCCTGACCAAACCATCCCAAGTGTTGAAAGTCCCTCTCCCAACTTTCATCGGAAAACTCCCACCTCCTGTGCTTCTCACCTCCTTCAATCTAGTGAACAAATCTGCGGGCATGGATTCACTGAAAACAAGAAAATCCCGGCACCCCAATTCTCTTCCGGCGGGCCAGTTTTTGCGCACGCTTGGACAAACGGTTCTCAAGTATTGCGAGGGCGCAGCTGAGGGCAGTTAGGTGGATATCATTTCATCAGAAGCGGCATGGTGAAAAAAGACCCTTGGCGCCAGATCGCGAGTCCAGACCGCAAGCGTTCTCGCCCATGAAGGACTCGACTGAGAAAATAAGAAACACCCCTCCATGCTCCTTTCACAGAGCCGCGTTAAGCTACTTGACCAGACCCTCCTTGTCAAGCAGAAAAGCACCTCGTGGCTTGCCCGAGCCAAAGCTGATCATGAGAGCGGCGCAATCGCACAAAGCCTGACCAGACAGACGAATACCCAGGATGGAAGAGTGCCGGCCAGACGTCACGGGGGGTTCCCCGACTCTCGACGAACCTCACAGAGCCCTTGAGCACTGTTCGATATCCAGGAGATCCTTCCTCAGTTCATCGATGTCGGAAGATTCCTCGAGGAGCTGCCGCTGCCTCTCCCTGGAACTCTGCTCACCCATCGACTTTCGCTGCATGCCCTTGTCAATGGCCCTCGCGATCCCCTCGGCCGTGGAATCGATCTTCTGGAGCATCTCTTTCCGGAAGGCTGCCGTACTTGCATTGAGCCTTTCCACAAGATCCGAACGGATGCGGCCCGCCTGCATTTCAATGACCTGATACAAGTGTTCCTTGCGCCTCCTCACGATCCTCCGGTTGGCCAACCTGAAGAAGAAATCCTTGATCTTCTTGAAACGGTTGCTGATATAGCCTGGAAGCACCTCGGTCAGGGAGGATTCCAGCATGCTCAACCCCACAGCTTCCTCCTCGAACTTGAAATAGAATCGGGATTCCATCCTCCACTGGGCCTGAGTGCTGATGGCTTCGAAGGGGACAGAAAAAAGCTGGGACGAGAACTGGAGCAGGGTGTCGAGAATCCCATTGATCTTGCTCAGGAAGCGGTCACAGAGCTCCTGGAAAGCCCGTTCGATCTTTTCCTCTTCCAAGGGGCGCCAGGAGGAGATATCCCGCTCCACCCCTTCATTCACATAGTTGCGCAGAGCTTCATTGAGCTCTCTCAGGGAGAGTTCCTTGTTCGCTTCATGGTACGCATCGAATCCCTCCTCCATCTTGGCAATGAGCGCACTTTTGAAGGTTGACAGATCCGCATCGAGGACATCCCTGATGATCTTCCTGCTTTCCCCCTCCACCAGAATCAGGAAGGCGTCCTTTTCGGCCAGGACTTCAGCCCGTTTCTTTGCGAAAAGAGAGATCTTCTCCTGAAGTTCCTCCAAAGGCGTGTTGAGAGCCTTCAGTTCCAGTTCGCGTTCGAGCCTCCCCTGACGGAGCGTCCGCTGAAGCGCGCCACCAGCCGAAAGCAAAAGCACCTTACCCTTTTCCTGCATGAGAAACTGGTCCAAAACCGCCGAAAATGCCTGCAGCCTGCTCTTCCGCAACGCTTCCTCCGAGCCTTCCCCCTTTCCTTTCAGGGCGAGCTTGGCGGATACGGGAAACATCTTCACCTGAGTCCCCATGGCCTCTTCCAAGGCGTTTCTAGAGAAGGCCATGGATTCTTCTATTTCCGGGTCCGAGAGTATGTCGATCTTATTGAGCAAAAAGAAGATCCTGTTGGAATAGACTTGGACATCCCTCAGAAAATCGAGTTCCGCCTTGCCCACAGGCTGTTCGACCGAAAGCAGAAAAAGTGCCGCGTCGCAGTGAGGCAAATAGCGGTAAGCCACATCCGTGTTGTGCTGGTAGACCGAACCCACACCTGGGGTGTCAATGAGGCGAACTCCATCCTTCAGATAGGCTGAGGGAAATTCGATGTGCACCTCTCTCACGTTCTTTTCATTCTTCGGATTCCCCACTTCCGTGACATAAGAGGGCACATCCTGCAGGGGAATCTCGGTGGACTGCCCATCATGATGCACAACTGTGCCCTTCACCCGCTCCCCGTATGAGAGGATAGTGACAACGGAGGTGAGGGGCACCACCGCCACCGGAAGGAGGTCTGATCCCATGAGAGCGTTGATGAGACACGTCTTGCCCCTCTTGAACTGCCCCACCACCACCAGGTTGAACGTGTCCTTTTCGAGCCTTTCCTTCAGATCCTGGAGAAAAGGATGAGGAAATCCCTCAAACCGCCCCATCCGTTCGATGCACGCAAGCATCCTCCGTTTGAGAGGCCCATAGGCTTCCATTCCGCAAGATTGCATCGTTTCCGGCTTATCCACGAATTGCCCGTCTCTCATCTCGACCTCGTATCCACATTCCTCCAGGAGCCCTTCCTGTTGCGCCACGACAAGTGTTTACGTATAATGAAACAGGCTTGGATTCGCAAAGGAAAACCGCCGGCACTCCAGTTTCAGCCAATGCTCGGACGAAAGGGATAAGATGTGCAGCCCGAGCAATCCATCTACCCTCATCGCGCCTCTCCCATCAAGGGGGAAGCGCAGCCAGAGCATCCCCCCGCCTTGGCGGGAAGGACGAGTGGAGTGGGGAGTAACGCGGGTCAACTGGGAGGGATGTGGGTTCGCCAAAACCGGAAGGAAAGGATGAACATTGAGGGACAACGCAAGGGGTGGAGGACGGATGTGGCGGAGCATCGAACGAGTGGCTCCGTTTTTCATGTTGTGGGTTGTGGTGGGCTTCCTGGCCATTCCAACGGTCCGGGCAGAAGACACGTTTGCACCTCTGAAGAAACGTCTCATGGAGGATGGCTTTTCACAGCAGCAAGTCATGATGGTGTTCCAAAACGCACCCTCTCCGGTGTTCACGACAGTTTCCAGGACATTGCGCATGAGGGAGAGCAAGCTCAATTACAGTCAGTTTCTAAGCGCTTCCAACCTCCGCAAGGCCCGTGAGTTCTCCATGTTTCACGATGGCACTCTGCGTCGGGCGGAGACCCAATACGGAGTGGACCGCAATGTCATCGTGGCGATACTCCTGGTAGAGACTCAACTGGGAAGCTATACGGGAGATGTTCCCACCCTTGCTGTACTCGCCACCTTCGCCCTCATGGACGGCAAGAACTCCCGCGACAGGGTTTGGGCACTTTTGCCTCCGAGCGACCGCAAACGATGGGATCGCGATGCCTTTGATCAGAAACTGCTAAAGCGGGCGGAGTGGGCATACGGTGAGGTGAAGGCGCTGATCGAGGTGTCCCAGGCGCAGGGCAGAAGGGCCGATCTTTACAGGGGCTCAGTCATGGGAGCCATCGGCTGGCCCCAGTTCCTCCCGTCGAGCCTGCTGAAGTACGGGGTGGATGCTGACCGAGACGGACGTACCGACCTCTACCAGGCGGAAGACGCCATTGCGAGCATCGCCAACTATTTGCGGGGATATGGATGGTCAGGGAATCTCACCCGACTGGAGAAGGAACAGGTCATCCATCACTACAACAGGAGCCGGCCTTACGTGGAGACCATCCTTGAGATTGCCTCCGCGCTGCGCGGCACATCGTAACAGTCCCTCATCGCGCTTCCGGGTACCTGACTGAGTACGGTTCCCCACAATGAAACGACCGATACCGCGGCAGTCATTCAGGGCTTGACCTGAGATCCGGAAAGATCACTGAATGGGGGTTTCCGCCGGCATGACGGGATGGAAGGGGGCACTCTCTCCTCTGAAAAAAACTTTGGGTATCAAGAGCTTTGAATTCATCGCAAGTGATGCCGAGAAGACGCAGGTTGTTTTTCTACCTCGACTCTCAGCATTCTCGGCAGTGAAACTTACCATGATACCATGGGGCCGCCCGGGAATCAGAATTTCAGTGAACCCGTCAACACCAGGGACACTCCAAAACGGTCAACGAGAACGAGACCAATTCCTGAGACGAACCAAAAAACCCCTTTCCACCAGTCGGCATTCACAGCCCTAAACTCGTGGCTGACCGACAACCGCCCCCTGTATCCCCGGGCGATCATGGCCTCGTAAACCCGCTGAGTCCTCTCGAAGCTGCGCACCAAAAGCATCCCCAGGAAGTTCGCAATGGTTCGGAGGGTCTCCAGGTTCGTCCTCTTTCGAAAGCCTCTCATCTGCATTCCCTTGTTCATGCGGCTGGTTTCATGTTGAAAGACGAAGATGTACCGATGGGCGAGCAGGATCATTTGACACACCATCTGGGGAACCCTCAACCGGGCCAGCGCCTGGATGGTGACCGGAAAGGGAGAGGTGGAAAGAAGGGGTTCGACCATCAATGCAATGGCGGATGCCTTGAGGCAGATGAGGAGGGCCAGCATGAACCCCCTCCCGTTGAAGGAGAGAAAGGACAGGTGCTCAAACTGGATGAGGACATCCCCGCTTTTCGTTTTGACGGTGAGTGGCATCACCACGAGAAACATCCCGAGAAATGTCCCCATGGCTGCAAGCCGTTTCAAGGGGTAGCGGAGAGGAATGCGCGCCAGAAAGACGGTCACGACCGACACGAAAAGGGCAATACACGCCCAAAAGAAATGATTCAGGGAGGCAGTGCAGAAGATGAAGAACAACAGGGAAACGATCTTGATTCGGGGATCCCATCTGTGAAAAGGCGATTGGAGATTGCTTCTGGCATCGATGGTGGGAATGCCCCAGTCCTGTTCCACCTCGAACCGTCCTTCACCTCGCCGGGACTTGACGACCCGACGAGACAGGATAGAGATCAGGAGGAATAGAACGGCCACTCCGAGCGTGAAGCCGAGTGTGCGAAGGGGAACCACCACGATGCAAACGGAAGGGACCATGGGCTCCTATCCTGGCGTGCCGGTCGGGATGGACCTGTCTCCCAGCATTTCCGGTTTTACCTTGTACAGGAACGAAACCACGAACGCTGAGATCAAGCCCTCGATGATGAAGACCGGCAGATGGGCGTAGATGGCGATTTTGGCCACCCCCAGGAAGTCTTCCCCGCCGCTGACCAAGAGGAGAGCCAGGAAGAGGGTGGCCAGGAGGACACCCATGAGACCAGCCAATGCGCCCGCAAGCACATGGCTTGACAGAGTCCGGCCTTTGGTGGCGTGAAAGAGCCAACCTGAGATCAGTGCTGGAATCCCCATCATGCAGGCATTGGCTCCAATGGCTGTGATACCGCCAAACTGGAAGAGCAGGCTTTGGAGAATGATTCCAAGCCCAATGGAAATGAAGGCCCCACCGCCCAGGAGGATGCCCACCAGCCCGGGAATGAGAAGATGGACGCTGGTCGGCCCGATGGGAACGTGGACGAGGGACGCCACGAAGAAGGCCGAGGTCACCACCGCAACCTTTGGGAGGTCTTCCGGGTCGATTTTGCGCGCGGTCCAGCCGACAATTGCAAGACTCGCCGCGAATCCCCCAACAATGACCGTGGTCGGAAGGACCCCGTCAGAGATATGCATGGAAGATCTCTTTCACTGTGAGAATTGAAAGGCGGATATTCATGACCGCGTACTCGCATCCCCTCGGACGACTTGGGTTTTGTTTCTTCTGCAGTGGAAGTAGAGCGCGATGCCCGTCAACCCGAAGATATAGCCAATCCCAGCAAAGATCTCCTTGAGCCCGGGTTTGGAGAGATCATCCCGCATGGCGGCGATTTCCCGCTTGATCTGCCCTATCTCCCTGGAAAGCGTGCTTCTCTCCTGCTGAACCAGCCCCGCCAGTTCTCCGCAATCCACCGCCTTGCCGGAGGACACTTGCGGTGAGGCATCCCCGCCGGGAGTGGCTTGCGCACCGATCTCCCCCTGGAACCCCATGGCCGACACTGTCATCAGCGCCGGCAGGATGAGCAGGCATGGCATGACCTGCCTGAGTCGCTGCAACATGGCCTATTCTCCCAGTTCACTCTTCTTGAGCTGAAAGGTGTTCTTGTGGCCCATGGACGCATTGATCACGATGGTGAGGTCGTCCTTCTTGGGAATGGGCAACGAGAATTTGCCCTCCCTGTCGGTCTTCCCCTCTGCGATCTTCTGACTTTGGCTGTCTAAAACCTCGATCTCCCCATCCTCGACCGGTTTCCCATCGGGAAAATAGCTTTCCGTGAAGATCTTGCCATTTTCCACATATGCAAAGATGTTGACCTTGTGCCCATACGCCGGGGCCAGGAAAAGGGCAAAGGCCACCAGAACAACGGGAATGCCAACTTGCAGGACTCGACGGCACATGCTTCCCTCCCAAGGCTGACTGATTCATTTGCTGTGACAGGAGCGAATTCAGTCGCCCCTGCCCATAGACCCTCGATTGAAAGGCGCGCTCCCAGTCGTCTTCCCTACTTCATGTCCACTGTGTGGACCCAGTACACGGCCCCAATCTCCACGTCCTTTGGCTTGCCATCCTTCTTGAGTTTCCAGGAGGCGTCGCTGAGGGCGGCAAATCCCCACCAGCCTGGCCTGGGCATTGCGTACGTAAACACACCGTTGCCGTCCGCCTTGACTACCTGGGTCACGAATGGATCCGCCGGGGCTTTGACCACACTCTTGTTCTCCGGAGCCTCATTGAGGTACTCGATTTCGACCTCGGCATTGGGGACAGGCTTGCCCTTGAGGAGTACCTTTCCGGTGAACACATTTCCCGTCCACAAGCCATAAGGGCGCGTCAAAGGGACGATTTCCGTCTCGAATCCCACGGGCTTGTCCCAGCCTCCCTCAAGACCAAGGGCATTCACGCAGACCTTGGTCAAATGCACGATGAATTTATCTTCGGCTGGTTCCCAGTAAGGGGCGGGTTCCATGAAGAAGGTGTAGTCTCCCGGTTTCTTGATCGGATAGGTGGCTTTCCAGAAGGTGAACATCCGGTCTTGGTCCGGGGCCTTGCCCTGTGTGGTTTGCAGGCTGTTGAGGAGGTCCTCCTTCTGGCCCTTGTGGAGCACTCCGAAGCGCTTGGGTTTCTCCATTTCCATGTAATGCATTTCCATGGGATGGATGAATTTCACCTCCAGCGTGATCGTCTTGGAATCTTCCTGGGTGATGATGTCGTCGGACGGGAGAATAACGCCGAAATGGGCCCTGGCAACAGGAACCAGCATAAAGAGGGCTACGGCACAAGCAACGCACAGAAAGCGCAATCGAAGCATCCTGATCCTCCTTTTTTGGAATTGGGTTTTCCCTCGAGGCTCGGAAATAGCCCATCTCAGCCAACCGAACGAACAAAAAAAACCGACATCGCTGCCGGCCTTCGTGACCAGAATGGGGTGATTCCGTGGAGCCGCTGAGTAGAGGTGGTCCTTATCGCGCCTTCAGGTGCGCCCCAAAAAAGAGGGCAGGAAGCTTCAACTTCCCAATTGATAGCATCATAGAGAAAAGCATCACTGTATGTCAAATCCTAAAACCTTCCTCCGCAGGGGGCCAGGAATGGGGCTGAATTCGGCTTGACAGGGTGGTGGAATCGTGTTTTCCTGCAACAGACGCTCGGGACTGCTGCTGGCGAGACACACCCCATTTTCAAGGCCCACCATAATCGCCTGGCATGAAGCCGCGACGGGCTTGGGTTTGGCTCGAGCCATCCCGGCCCTTCAATCGCCGATAGGAGAATCAAAGCCACGAAGGCTTTAAGTGCCCCCATGGGGGGACTTTGCTTCGTGGCTTTTTTTGTTTCGTGTATCGCGTTCCTATCGTGTTGGGTCACGCCGAAAGATCTGGACTGTTGGATACGTGGGCAAATGCCGCCTCATTCACCATGTGCAAATCGAGCAAGAGGGGGATTAGGATGAGAGGTACCTATTGTCTGTTCATGTCTTTGCTTGTCTTGGCACTGATTGCACCTGCGCCAGTTTACTCTGCAAACGGACAATCCATATCTGCGGATGAAAAGATCCAAGCGGAGAAGGGAACGCCAGCCGGAGGCCGGGGGGAAGGATTCGAGCCGGAGGCAGAGGCAGCTAAAGGGGTGGAAATCCCCACCACCTTCGGACCCATTGTCACCGATACCGCCATTCCCATTGAAAAATGTAAATTCGCCATCCAGCCCACTTTTGGCTATAGCTTTGTAACGGACGCTTTTACCCGACACTGGGGACGAGCTTCGGCCGGTGGCGACTTCCAGTCCTTCTCGATGGATTTGAAGCTCAGTTATGGACTGATGGATAATATGGAGATCTTCGTGGTCATCCCCTACGTCCACAACTGGGCCGGGGATGTCGATGAGCCCGGTCCCCAAGGGGAACGTTCGGCGAATTTCGGCGGACTGGGCGATATCAACCTGACGTTGAAATACCGGCTGGTGGAAGAAACCAAATGCCTTCCCACGGTCACTGCATTGTTTGCCACCGACTTTCCCAGCGGGCATTTCCGGCACCTCAACCCCAGGAATCTGGGCACAGACGCCATTGGAGGCGGGTCCTATGTTTTTACCACCGGTGTCAATGTTTCCAAGTACGTCAAGCCTTTTATTCTTTACGGAAACTTATGGTACTCCATGCCGACATCCTTCAGCGATGACGATGGGAAGCAGTACCCCGGCGATTTCGTTACGGTCAATGTGGCCGCAGAGTATCCCATGACGAAAAAATGGGTGGCCCTCTTGGAGTTGACCAGTTCCTGGGGCGGGGGACGGCTCTTTGGTCCCCGAACCAATGTCCCGCAGGAATCTCTGGCTTCCATCGTTCCGGGAATTGAATACATGGCCACGGACAAGTTTTCTGTGGCCTTTGGCTTGAATATCGACCTGGTCGGCAAGAACACCGATGCGACGGTGGCTCCGCTCCTGTCCATGGTTTATTCCTTCTGAGCCTCGCCGGGAGTGAATCTCATTTTCTAGAGAAAATCCACCGGAAATCCGGAGGGTCATCAGAAGCTGTAAGAAGCAAGAAGAAGGAGTTGATCCCTTTTGAAGATTGCGGTCGTTGATGGCCAAGGCGGAACCATTGGGGCTACCATCATCAGGAAGATCAAGCAGAGCTTTGGTGAGGAGGTGGAAGTTTGGGCCCTTGGAACCAACGCCATCGCGACCTCGCAGATGATGAAGGCTGGCGCCAACCGCGGCGCGACGGGAGAGAGCGCCATATGCTGGAGTGCGGGCAAGGCGAACATCATCATTGGCGCCATAACGATCCTCGTCACCCATGGGTTCTTGGGTGAAATCACCCCACCCATGGTCCACGCCATCGGGGCATCGAGGGCCTCAAAGCTGCTCCTCCCTTTCACTCAGGAAGCTTTGGCGGTCGTGGGTACCACGACTGAACCATTGCCACACATGGTGGACACCCTGGTCAACTCTTGCCTCACACCTCTCGTCTTGAGGAAAAAGGGATCTCCTGCCTAGTGGTCTCAGAGGGAGACCCGCATCACCATGGAAGGTTGAAACTTTCCTTTCAGGCTGTTTAAATGAACACCCGTGTCGGGAGAGGATTCACAGGCAGAAGACCAGCCATGTGTGGAGCTGAATCTTGAGCGAAGCATCGAATACAGCCGGACTTGCGGAAAGCGAAGCATTTGGCGTCCCGAGGGAAGAGCCAGAAGCATTGTTCGCCATTCGCTCACTGGTCTTTCGCTATGCTGATGGGCGACTGGCTTTGAACGGCATTGACATGGACATCCAGACGGGAGAAAGGGTGGCTCTCGTCGGGCAAAACGGTGCCGGCAAGACCACCCTAGCAAAACATCTGAACGGTCTGTACCGGCCACAGGATGGCAGTGTCCTTTATAAGGGAGAGCCGCTGGAGGGCGCCAACCTGGCCTCTGCGCGTTTGTCTATTGGCATGCTCTTTCAGGATCCTGACGACCAGCTCTTTTGTAATACCCTCGATGAGGACATCGCCTTCGGCCCCCTCAATCAGGGCCTGGGGCGATCAGAGATTCAAAGCCGGGTCGCGACGGCTCTTAAAGAGGTCGGACTCGACGGGCTCCAATTCAAGGCACCGCACAACCTGAGCTACGGCCAGAAGAAGCGGGCAGCCTTCGCAACCATCCTCGCCATGCATCCCCAAGTCCTCATCCTCGATGAACCCACCGCCTATCTCGATCCTAAACAAGAAAAATTCTTCATGGAGATGCTGCGGCAATTCCCCGGAACACTCATCTGCATCAGCCACGACCTTTTCTTCCTGTATGACCTGTGCACCAGGGCTGTTGTCCTGGAGAAGGGGAAAATTCACCACGATTTCTCCATGAAGCACCTGGTCTCTCAGAAGGCGTATCTTCGCGAGCATGGTCTCGACTTCACATTTCGCCTGAGTTGCTGCCAGACCGACGGAGACGACGCTCCAGGGCATTCGCATCATCACACGGATTCCCACAATCATGAAGACATGCACGGGCAACGAGTGGAAACTCCAACTGACCTGCCCTCGGATGCGATCATAAGGCTCCAGGACTTCACATATCGGTATCCCGACGGAACATGGGGTGTCCGGCAGGTCAGTCTCGCTATTCAGGAGGGTGAATCGGTGGCCATCACCGGGGAAAACGGGGCGGGAAAATCGACGCTTGTGTCCTGCTTATGCGGTCTACTCCAGGGTGAGGGAGAGTATCTCTTCAGAGGCATACCCGTTTCGGGAAGACTCAAGAAGGAGCTATGGCAACATTTTGGGTTGGTTTTTCAGGATCCGGCCGACCAGCTTTTCTGCCCATCCTGCGGGGAAGAGGTGGCTTTCGGTCCGAGGCAGTTGGGACTTCCCGCCAATGAGATTCGCAACCGAGTTCGGGAAGCCCTCAAGATGGTTCGACTGGAGGGATTCGAAGACAGGATCCCTCATCATCTCAGCGCTGGTGAACGCAAACGGCTCGCCCTCGCATCAATCCTGAGCATGAGGCCCCGTGTCCTCGTCCTGGATGAACCCACGGCGAACCTGGACCCCCAGAGTGAGGAAATCCTCTGCGAGATTCTCGAAAACCTCGACGTCACAAGGATTGTCATCAGTCATGACATGGATATCATCGCCATGACCTGCACGCGAACATTGGTGATGCACCGGGGGAGACTCATCCGGGACTATCCAACTCAAACCTTCACCAGTGATGAGAACCTGATCTCCATCAATGGGCTGGATTACACGTTCAAGAATCAGTGTTGCAAAGAGATCATGCAGTTGCAGAAGAACACTTCGCCGCCTGGCCTTCCCCGAGAAGGCCGACACCGCATGAAGTCCTGAGCGGCAAGACTCCACCATAACGCCCTTGAATTCCTTGGTCATTCAGGATCCTGCCACTCTTTTCAATGTCGAACACCCAGCGTGTCTTCCCTGGCACTCTCCGTACCGCCATCCTGCTCTTCACCAATTTCGTGTCCCGCCTGAAGTTCAATTCCGCATCGTGATCCACGGAGGAGCAGGGGGGCTCCCCTTGAAAACTTCCCCAAAGCCGGATCGAATGAGACTGACATGAATAGGACCTGGCTGACGCCTCTGTTGAGCAGATGCCACCATCCATCCGCCATTTCGTCTTCTGAGGTGACCACGCATACCGTGTCAACCCCGAGGGACCTCGACATCTCAACCAACTCTCCCGGTCCTTTCAGGGGCGTCGCTTCCTTCCCCCTTGTAATGTGAATGATCATGCCCCTTTTCATCCACCCCTCCTCGCTGATTGTCCGAAAAGTTCTGTGCAGTTTCGCTCTGTGCAGTTGATGTGGAGTTGCATTCTCGATCGAAGCAAGCAGAGACAAGTACCTAGCTTGGCACATGGTAGGAATCGCCAAGTGGGGGGGCACAACGCCCCAGATTGCACCAGCTTGACTGGAACTCCCTGCGACCGGTTCACGCAGATCGTGAGCAGCCTTCATGACGCGCTCGGAAGAAGCTCCGGGCAAAAAAAAACCTCAGAGCTCCATGCCCTGAGGATTGCACCCTAGTCCACTTGGTCCGTCAGCCGAGCATCGCGCATCTCCACGTGCGGATCACTCATTGACCCCCAGGCAGGTCTTCTGACTCACGGATCTCCCTACTCTCCGAACCTTCCCGTTTCGCTCCCGCAAACCAGTGGCACTGTCGGATTTCGTCCCCGTTCACAGCGGCGGGACCATTCCCGATTCACACGGGATTCCCTTTTAAACCTTACGGTACCTGGTGCCCAACGTCGATTTCTCTTGATGGATTGTAACCTATGCTAGGCCATTCATCCTGTCAATATCATAATGGCAAAGACAGCCCGCAGAACTGCCGGAGACTCCTGAGCCATCCCGGGGACCCGAGAATGCGAGGCAAGCAAACCCTCTTGGGTCCCGTTGAGACTTTCGGGAGCAACTCCTCACCAGCCGCGGGTGTAGCTCTCTGAGCAGGGGATGCAGGCAATTTGCCCACCCCTGATTCGAGCACGGGGTTCCATCACCTTCTCTCCACAGTAGTGGCAGACGACCGATTTGAAGAGCCTGGCCTTTTCAGGAATCTCGACCCTTGTCTCCTCAATCCGGAAAATCCTGCGGTCATCCAATTGGAGGAGTTGCCAAATCCGTTCCCGCTGAAAGGTCTCATAGGCAAGCCGTTCCTCTTCCGTGGCCGATCCGCCGCGAACCCTTCGGACAAGATCCTCCTGTTCGGGACTCCGCTGGAGCGCATCACCCTTCATGGAAATGCGGACCGCCTTGCCCCTATCCCGAGAGATCACTGTGAAGACGTGCTTTCCATAATCCCGGTAAATGAGGTTGCCTTTGCCCAAGGTGCATCCCAGTTCAACCTGAATTGCATCCACACTGCATGAATCGGTTTCCACAATGGCGACCAGTTCTTCGTCCTCGGAGCGTTCCGCACCCAGGAACAAACGTGCCGCCAACGCCGCTCGGTACCCTATCGTGAGTCCGGGACAGACATGTCCATGGAAACGAATCACTTCAGAAAAACCTTGGGGGAATTCCGCTTCCATCGCACCTCTCCTTCACAAGCAACGACCATGTGCCCACTGAAAGCCATGGTAGCGCGGCCCGACGAACCCGCCCTTGGGGGGCAATGGGCACACACCCTTGCCAGGTTAGCCATCTCAACCAAACGCCCTAGCGCGATAGCTCTCCCCTTTCCCGGAGCCTCTCGATAAGCTTCTTTTCCGTAAGAGGCGGCACAAGTCCTGTGACACACCCCCCGGACATGGCCACTTCCTTGATGATGCTGGAACTGATGTAGATCCACTCCATGCCGGTCATGAGAAAGAGAGTTTCGATCTGGCTGGAGAGCTTCCGGTTCATGAGGGCCATCTGGAATTCGTACTCGAAATCGCTGACGGCTCTGAGTCCCCTCAGGATCGCGTTGGCGTTGATTCGTCGCACATAATCCACCAACAGCCCAGTGAACGAGTCAACCGTCACGCGCGTTGCGTGCGGATGCCCTTCCAGGGCCGCGCTAATAAAATCTGCGCGCTCCTCGACGGAGAACAGCTGTTTCTTTCCCGGATTCGCCGCGATGGCGATGACAACGCGGTCGAAAATCTTGAGCCCCCGATCGAGCAGGTCCAGATGGCCGTATGTGATGGGATCGAAAGAACCGGGATAAACCGCCAGTTTCTCCATTGTGTCTCCTCTCATCGCACGTGATCGAAACCCTCATGAACTTGGAGATTCAGGACTGCTCTCATAGAACGAAATCGCCGTATCGCCGTAGAGACGCTGCTGCACTCGCACCCATTGCGCACAAGTTGATGGGACCAAGTCTCTTGAATGATGTTCCGCAATCACCAGGGTGGTTGCATGGGCAATCCGGTGGAGATCGGGAAGCGTGGCTTCGACGTGACCCCTGCCGTAGGGCGGATCCAGGAAGATCAGCGAGAAAACGACTCCCTCAGCAGCCAACTGTCGGAGTGCCTTGGGGACATGTGCGCGGATCGTCCGCGACCTCCCTTCGGCGCCGCACAGCCCGATGTTCGACCGGACCAGCCGGATCGCCCCTGGGCTTTGATCCACGAATACCGCCCTCGCGGCACCGCGGCTCAAGGCCTCGAGCCCCAGGGCCCCGGTTCCCGCATAGAGATCCAACACCATGGCATTGGCGACCCGGGGTCCCAGAATACTGAACAAGGCTTCCCGAACCCGATCGGCCGTAGGTCGGATCGCTTCCCCCCCGGGGGTGTGCAGCCGCCTGCCACGGAACTCGCCAGCCACGATGCGCATCGAACTCAGACAAGCCTCAAATGAGACCACGATCCATGAGCAGTTCAGCGATCTGAACCGCGTTGGTGGCAGCCCCTTTGCGGATGTTGTCCGCCACGACCCACATGGCCAGCCCATTCTCCACCGAAGGATCCAGGCGGATACGCCCCACGAAGGTCTCGTCCTTGCCTGCCACCTCTATGGGGACTGGGTAGCGGACAGCGGAAGGATCATCGATGAGCCGCACTCCCGGCGCGTCGCGCAAAAGCTTGTGCACAGCTTCCACGGAAATGGGTTTCCTGGTTTCGATGTTCACTGACTCCGAATGTCCATAAACCACGGGTATCCGGACGGTAGTGGCGCAGACGGCGATTCCCGGATCCCCGAAAATCTTTCGCGTCTCGTTGACCATTTTCATCTCTTCCTCGGTGAACCCATTCTCAAGGAATGCCCCGATGTGCGGAAAGCAGTTGAAGGCGATTTGGTAAGGATAGATCTCCCTCCTGATCTCCTCACCGTTGATGACGCTGCGGACCTGGTGGTGCAATTCCTCAATGGCCCGCTTTCCCGTTCCGGAAACCGCCTGGAAAGTGGTCACCACAATGCGCCGGATTCCGACGGCATCGTGAATGGGCTTCAATGCCACCACCATCTGGATGGTCGAACAGTTTGGATTGGCGATGATGCCCGGATCAATGCTGACGTCACCGGGGTTGACCTCCGGAACGATCAACGGGACCTTGGGGTCCATGCGGAATGCGCTAGAATTGTCGATGACGATGCATCCGCTTCGGACCGCTATGGGCGCGAAGGTACGGCTGACCGCCCCCCCCGCCGAAAACAGGGCCAGTTCGACGCCGTCGAACGAGTCCTCCTTCAGTTCCTGCACGGGAACGGACTCCCCCCTGAAGGCGAGGGACTTGCCCACAGAGCGCACCGAAGCCAGGAGCTTGATCTCCCCAACCGGGAATGCTCTTTCTTCGAGAACCTGGATCATCAGATTGCCGACTGCCCCGGTTGCCCCCACGACAGCCACCCGATAGGCTTTGCTTCCCATTGTGTCAGTCCTTTCTTCGCGGGTTTCAGTCAGTAGCGATGTACTTGGCAACGAGGTCACCCACCTCAGTGGTGCTGTAGCCCATCTGCCCGGCGGAGAGACTCTTGATGTCCTTGGAAACCACTTTGCGGATGGCATTCTCGATTCGCCGCCCGGCAGACTCCTCGCCCAGATGATCCAGCAGCATCTGGACCGCAGCAATGGCGGCCAGGGGATTGATGATGTTCTTCCCCGTATACTTGGGGGCAGAACCGCCGATGGGTTCGAACATGGAGACCCCACCAGGATTGATGTTGCCGCCCGCGGCAATCCCCATGCCGCCCTGTATCATGGCCCCCAGGTCCGTGATGATATCCCCGAACATGTTGTCCGTGACGATGACGTCGAACCACTCGGGGTTCTTCACCATCCACATGCAGGTCGCGTCCACGTGGGCATAGTCCGTGCGGATGTCGGGATATTCGCGGGCCACTTCGTGGAAAACCCGTTCCCAAAGATCAAACGCGAAGGTGAGGACATTGGTCTTTCCACAGAGCGTGAGCTTCTTCTCCCGGTTTCGCCGCCTGCAGAAGTCGAAGGCATAACGGATGCAGCGTTCGACCCCCATGCGCGTATTCACCGACTCCTGGACCGCCACTTCATGCGGCGTGCCCCTCCTCAGGAATCCTCCCGACCCCGCGTAGAGTCCCTCCGTGTTCTCCCGGACCACCACGAAATCGATGTCCTGGGGGCCCTTGTCTTTCAAGGGGGTCTCCACGCCATCGTACAGGATCACTGGACGAAGGTTGATGTACTGGTCCAGTTGAAACCGCAATTCCAGGAGAAGCCCCTTCTCCAGTATGCCCGGTTTCACGTCGGGATGACCGATGGCACCGAGGAGAATCGCATCGAACCCCCTCAGATCGGCCAAGGCGCCAGTGGGAAGCACTTCCCCCGTTCTAAGATAGCGATCTCCACCCAAATCGAAGTGGGCCTGTTCAATGGAGAACCCCTCCCGTTGGGAGACGGCTTCAAGGGCTTTCAAGGCCTCGCGGATGACTTCCGGGCCCGTTCCGTCTCCGGGAAGAACAGCTACGCGGTATGTCTTCTTATGTTCCATGGATTGGCTTCAGCACCTTTCTTTCGTCGTATCGATCCGGTATTCATGGGGGAATCGATCAGCCAGCCTAGGTCTTCGCTTTCTCCGCCATTTTCTTGGCCACATAAGGCATGAGCCCCCCCATTTGAAGAAGTTCCTGCATGAAAGGGGGGATGGGTTGAGCATGGTATGTCTGCTGACGGGACAAGTTCACAATGATTCCGCTGTCCAGATCCACCTCGACTTCGTCTCCCGTCTGAATGGCATCGGCGGCATCGGGGCATTCCAGGATGGGGAGGCCCATGTTGAACGCATTACGGTAGAATATGCGGGCAAAACTGTGAGCCACCACGCATCCGACGCCAGCCCCCTTGATGGAAACCGGGGCGTGTTCCCTGGAGGACCCGCATCCAAAATTCCTGCCTGCCACGATGATGTCCCCGGTCCGCACCTTTTCCGCAAACTGGGGGTCCGCATCCTCCATGCAGTGGGAGGCCAGGATCTGAGGATCGGAGGTGTTTAGAAAGCGTGCCGGAATGATGGCATCGGTGTCCACATCGTCCCCGAACTTCCACGCTCTACCTTTCATTTTCATGCTACAACCTCGCTTGATGTGCTTCCAGTGCCGCCAAGAGTCGCCGCTGATTTCTCGGGGCAGTCGAAGGATTCCGTTGACGGGATCTGGGGATCAGACCGCTTCCGGGTGGGCGATGTGGCCGGCGATGGCCGACGCTGCAGCAACGGCGGGACTGCTGAGGTACACTTCACTTTCCGTGTGTCCCATGCGCCCAACGAAGTTCCTGTTAGTGGTGGCGACGGCACGCTCTCCGGGCGCCAGTATCCCCATGTGGCCTCCAAGGCAGGGGCCGCAGGTGGGTGTGCTCACGGCCGCCTCCGCCGCGACGAAGATTTCCAGGAGGCCCTCCCTGAGTGCCCTGCGGTAGATTTCTTGTGTAGCGGGAATTATGATGCACCGTACGTTGGAGGACACCTTCCTCCCCTTGAGAATCCTGGCTGCCACCAGGAGATCCTCGAACCGACCGTTGGTGCACGATCCAATGACAACCTGGTCAATGGAGATGTTCGAAAACTCCCCAACAGCCCGGACGTTGCTGGGGGAATGGGGAGCCGCCACCATGGGGTCTAGATCCGAGACATCCCATTCATGGACCTGTTCGTATACGGCATCAGGGTCACTGCCGTAGAACGTATACCGGCGCCTAGCGCGGCTCTTCACATATTCCTCGGTAGTGGCGTCGGGAGCGATGATCCCGACCTTGGCCCCCGCCTCGATGGCCATATTGGATATGGTGAACCGGTCCGCCATGGGCAGCGTATCGATGACCTCTCCCGTGAACTCCATGGCCCGGTACCGGGCTCCATCCACCCCGATGCGGCCAATGGTGTGAAGGATGAGGTCCTTGCCACCCACCCAGGGGCGCAGGACGCCCCGGTAGACAAACCTGATGGAAGGGGGAACCTTGAACCAGATGGATCCGGTCACCATGGCAGCGGCCAGGTCAGTGCTTCCAACACCTGTTGCGAACGCTCCGAGGGCCCCATACGTGCACGTGTGACTGTCCGCTCCGATGACCACGTCACCGGGAAGAACCAGCCCTTGTTCCGGAAGCAGGGCATGCTCGATGCCCATGCGGCCCACTTCAAAGTAGTTCACGATGCCGTACTCACAGGCAAAATCCCGCAGAAGCTTCACCTGCACCGCGGAGGCGATGTCCTTGTTGGGGGTGAAATGGTCGGGGATGAGGGCAATGCGTTCCGGGTCAAAAACCGACTTGGCTCCCGACTTTCGAAAAGCCTCGATGGCAAGAGGCGCGGTGATGTCATTTCCCAGGGCGAAATCCACACGGACTTCGACCAGTTCTTCCGGGCTCACTTGAGATCGACCGGCATGTTCCGCCAGAATCTTCTCACTGATGGTCATGGGCATGGGGTTCAACCTTCCACAAGTACGGTTTCATTTTTTCTCGTCTCCAACCACTTCAGCCGTGTTCCCTGACTGCTCCTGCCTTCCTGCAACTTCATCCTCAGGGATGGACGTTCCCGGGCCTGGAGACTCCCGGTCCAATCTCGCTTCCCGGTATGCCCTCGCCAAGTAGATGAAAGGCCCCGAAAGCAGGTAGATGACAAGGAGAAGGAAGAGGGTGACCTCCGGGTTCATGGCAATGACTGTCACCAGCACCAGAATTCCGAAGAACACTGGAAACGGCCTCGCCTTCAGCATCTCAAAGTCCTTGAAGCTGTAATACGGGACCGTGCTCACCATCAAGAATCCCAGAACATAGGTCAGCAGGAGGAGCCCCAACTGGGATCCCGCACCCGCGAGAAATCTCACTTCATGAAAGAAGAGGGTCGTTGCAGCGACCATGCTCGCAGCCCCGGGAATGGGCAGACCCACGAAATACTTCTTGCTCGTCGTCTCCACCTGCACGTTGAAGCGGGCCAGGCGCAGAGCGCCGCAAGCAACAAAGACGAAGCAGGCCAGCCAACCGACCCTGCCGTATGGCTTCAGCGCCCAAAGGTACATCAGGATACCGGGGCTCACCCCGAAGGCCACCACGTCCGCGAGGGAATCGTACTCCACGCCAAAGCGGCTCGTGGCCCGGGTCAGCCGCGCAACCTGGCCGTCCAGAATGTCGAAGAAACATGAGACAAAAATGGCAACGGCAGCCAGATCAAACCTGCCATTGATGGCGCTGATCATGCCGAAAAATCCACTGAACAGATTCGCCGTGGTGAAGAGGTTGGGGATGATGTAGGCCCCGACGCGGACTTCCCCCTCCTCGAACCTGCGCCACTTCTGTTCCCACTTTCGCCGCCTGGGGCGCTTCTTTTTCACTTCAGCCGGCATAGCGAAGTCTCACCCCCGCACACGCGGTCGCCCTCGGCCACTAGGACGTCGCTTGCCTCGGGCAAGTACACATCCATGCGGGACCCAAACCGGATCATCCCGAAACGCTCGGCTCTCACCACTTGGTCCCCGACAGCAGGCCAGCAGACAATGCGGCGGGCAATGAGTCCCGCCACCTGGGTAATCACGATGTCCGTTCCCTCATCACCCCGGATCCAGATCCCGTTTTGTTCGTTCTCCCTCACGGCCCTGGGCAGGTTAGCCGAAAAGAAGCTTCCCTTCCTGTAACGAAGGTCCTGGACTATACCAGAAAAAGGGATGCGGTTCACGTGCACATCGAACACCGACATGAAGATGCTGATCCTGATGGAGGGTCTGCGGAAGAAAGGTGTCTCCTCAACCGTTTCGATGGAAATGACCTTTCCGTCGGCAGGGGAAACCACTTCATCAGGGGGTGCCGAAGTCACCCTCTCAGGATCCCTGAAGAAATGGGCCACGACCAGTGTGGCTGCCATGGCGATCCAAGTGAGGAGTCCGTGCCCAAGGATCGCCAGCACAACCGTGACGAAGGCAGCCATGATCACGTACGGGATCCCTTCCCTGGCAAACGGGATGTGGTGAACCTTTTCGCGGAAACTACCGGATTCCATGCCTTGATCCCGCTCCTTCCACCTCCCCAGGCGGACACACCGGGCCACCAGGGCCTGTGCCCACAGGACTTGATTCCCCTTTGGGAGGACCCGAAATGATCGTCAGATGAAAGCTCACCGGCGAGGTGCAAAGGTTGAAGCCTTGATGGTTCATGTCCTTCGCACCATTGCGGTGAAGCAAAGGATTTTCCGGAGTGGACCTCAGCGCCCGTAAGGGCCCCCGCTGCACCGCTGGTGCCTCGCATCGGGGCCGGGCTTTGAATCGCCTGAGCATGAAGGCTCGTGGTCGTTTCACCACTCGAACGACACCAAATCCCTCCATCGCCGGAATGAAGCGCTTCGCTTTCAGGCGCTTCCAAAATTCCCTTTCAGTCCATTTTGACAGGGTCTAGGAAAGGCATCATGGCCCTCAGCTTCGCTCCCACTTTCTCGATGAGGAGTTCCCTTTCCTTTTCGCGCATGGTCTTGAACATGGGGCGTCCTGCTTGATTCTCAAGAATCCATTCCCGGGCGAATGCCCCCGTCTGCACTTCTTCAAGTATCTTCTTCATCTCCTTGCGAGTCTCATCCGTAACAATGCGCTTTCCCCTGGTGAGATCACCGTATTCGGCCGTGTCACTCACCGAAAAGCGCATGAACGAAAGACCGCCGCGATAAAAGAGGTCCACAATCAGCTTGAGTTCGTGCATGCATTCAAAGTAAGCGATTTCAGGCTGATAGCCCGCTTCTACCAGGGTGTCGAACGATGCCTTCACGAGTTCCGAGACCCCCCCGCAGAGTACGGCCTGTTCGCCAAAGAGATCCGTTTCCGTTTCCTCCTTGAACGTCGTCTCGATGACTCCCGCCCGGGTTGCCCCGATGCCCTTCGCATAGGCAAGGGCCAGTTGGAGGGCTTGGCCGCTGCCATCCTGGTAAACCGCCACCAGGGAGGGTACACCCGCACCCCGCACATATTCGCTCCGCACCAGATGCCCCGGGCCTTTGGGGGCCACCATGATGACATCGACTCCCTTGGGGGGACGAATCTGTCCATAGTGGATATTGAAACCGTGTGAAAAAAGGAGGGCTTTGCCTGGCTTCAGGGAAGGTGCCACATCTTCACGGTAAAGATACGCTTGAACATGATCCTCCGTGAGGATTTGGATCAAATCCCCCGCTTGAGCCGCCTCACGCGCCACAACCGGCGAAAAGCCATCTTCGATGGCTCTCTGATAGCCCGGGGATCCTTCCATTTCCGCTACAAGAACCTCAACCCCACTGTCTCGAAGGTTTTGAGCCTGAGCATGCCCTTGGCTGCCATACCCAATGACGGCCACCTTTTTGCCCCGGAGCAGATTCAAATCCGCGTCCGCATCATAAAAAATCCTCATGGTCTTCCTCCTCCAGTGTTCACTCATGACGGCCAAAACAGCCAATCTTCATCAGAGCCTCTCGCAGAACTCCCCGTCTTCCGATATTCCGGCTCTTGCCGCGCTGACGGAAAGGGATTCCTGCCAAAGGATCCCGAGAGTTTCAGAATCTCCCCGCGGAACCCGCTCAGAGATTCAGTACTTCTTGCTTCGAGCCAGAGCCGCCTTCCCCGTGCGGGCCACTTCCACGATCCCTATTTGGCCGAGCAGTTCAATAATGGCCGCGATCTTGCTCTCGTTTCCAGTCACCTCCAGGGTATAGAAGTGGGGACTCACATCCACCACCTTGGCCCGAAAGATGTCCACGATGCGAAGCACTTCTGCTCGAGTCTGCGCTTCAGCTCTGACCTTGATCAGGGCCATTTCGCGATCCACAAAATCCGTGTCGCTGAAGTCGAATACCTTGATGACATTGATGAGCTTGTTCAACTGCTTGACGATCTGAGCCAGGATGCGCTCGTCGCCCGTCGTGACCAATGTGATCCGAGTCAGGCCCGGCTCGTGAGTCTCGGCCGCAGTGATGTTCTCGATGTTGAAGCTCCTGCCGGCGAAAAGCGTCACAATACGCGCGAGAACTCCGGGCACGTTCTGAACGAGAATTCCAATGGTATGCCTCTGATTGCTTAGAATCTGCATCTGCCATCCCCAGCCTAATCCAGCAACATCTCTGATATGCTCTTCCCCGCCGGAACCATCGGATACACGCCCTCTTCTGGAGAGACGATGAAATCCATTAGCACGGGCCTTCTCACGGCGAACGCTTCCCGCAGCACAGGCTCAACCTCCTCAGGTCTGGTGGCCCTCAGCCCTACCGCCCCGTAGGCTTCTGCCAGCTTCACAAAATCCGGACTGATACCATCCAGGCAAGTCCCGCAATAATTCTGCTCGTAGAAGAGCTCCTGCCATTGGCGCACCATCCCCAGGTACTGGTTCCGCAGGATGGCCACTTTAACGGGAAGACAGTTGCAGACTGCGGTCATGAGTTCCTGGATGTTCATCTGGATGCTCCCATCCCCGGCAATATCGACTACAAGCCGGTCGGGAAAGGCAGCCTGAGCCCCTATTGCTGCCGGGAGTCCATATCCCATGGTCCCCAATCCACCGGAACTGAGGAAAGACCGGGGCCGGGTGAAATGATAGAACTGGGCCGCCCACATCTGGTTCTGCCCCACTTCCGTAGTGA
>CAZURN010000028.1:0-24091 GCA_964623165.1 uncultured Syntrophobacteraceae bacterium | reverse complement strand
GTCTTCTGACTTGCGGGTTCAATGGCCCATCGCGCCTTCCCGTTCCCCGATCACATCCCCATCATGAAACAGTGGCTCATTTGCGATAACCCTCCCGCTCACAGCGCCGGCCACACGTGTCGGATTCCCACCGACTTCCCTATTGAGCTGCCAGGCAGCGCCGAAAAGAGACAAAATGATCAAAGTTCAAACGAAAATGCAGTCAAGATGGCGTAGGGCCGTGTGCCCGCCGCACATGCGACACCCACGAAGGGCTAAACTACACTTGTCACTCTGCTGGGTACGATCTTGAAAGCAACTCCTGTTCAAATTTGGCAAGCCTCCCACTTCCCAAGTTCTGCCGGAATTGAGGCGGCATCCCAGGGAAGCAGAACGGAATTCATGTTCAGCAGGCTCCTCCCACTACTTCTTGACTGTCCTCTTCAGAAACTTCAGTGCCTTATCAGTTTCCATGACCGGGATGATCTCGGCCACCCCCACATCGGTCCAATTATATATGGAAGATGCCAAGTGAATGTCATCCTCTGCCTCGAAAAGCCGAAAGACACGATGGCCCGAAATATCGAACCATTCCCCCTTGATTTCAACTCCCACGTCCTTGTCAATGCTCTTCATCCGTCTTTCGATGACCTGATTCCGATCCTCGGGTGAATAGCTGAATATCGCGAGAAACAGCATGGTCAACTCCTTTTTGAAGTCAAATCCAAAACCGAATGCCCTGCCTCAGCCGGCAAAGGCCCTTACTGACCGTCACTTCACCGACATTATAGAGAAGAGGCCCTGCAGTTTGCAAGCGGTCTGAGTTCATTCGGGGCGAGGTGAGCTCTTTGGAAGCAGGCCCACCCGGGACCCGCCGAGGAATTGATCTCTGCAGTGGTGAGGGATCAGTTGGAAAGTGGCCAGGCTGCATCCGGACGGTCGATATCCGGAGGTCAATTGAGGTTGCAGTTTTTCAGGAATTGGGAATAGGAATCGTCCTTGGCAGGATTGCAGGAGCCCGTGAAGGTCTTCTCCAGGATCAGCGCCAACTCCGTGGTGCTTCTCCACCTCTTGAACGGGTCCAGTTCCAGACACTTCATGACAATCTCATTCAGTTGTTCAGGAATGTCCCGCCTCCACACCTTGGGCGGATTGGGATACTGTTCACAATGCTGTATCTCGTATTCTTCGAAGGAAGCGGCTTTGAACGCGGGGACCCCGGTGAGCATCTCGTAGAAGATGGACCCCATGAGATAAATGTCCGTGAAGATAGGAGGCTTCCGCCTGGAAAGGTATGGCCGGAATTGCTCGGGGGCCCGGTATGCGAGAAAGGGCAAAGGCAGCTTGTGGATGGCCACCGCCCGCGGATTGTTCTCCTCCATGACCTTCCATAGGCCTCCGTTGATGATCTTGAGCCGAGGTCTCTCCGCAGAGAGGAGAATCCTGGACGGGCGCAGGTCGAGATGAAACAGCCTTCTGATGCGTTCATCCTGACCCATGTGAAGATGCAAGTCCCCGAGTCCGATCAGAATCTGGTACGCCAGGTATGTGGCGAGAGGCACGGGCATGGCTTCTTCCTTGGAGAGCACATCTCCGAGGGTCAGGGGCATGTATTCTCGAACAATGCAAAGTTGTTCACCAAGGTGAGCCACATCATGAATATTGACCAGATGGCGTGAATCGATGAGGGTCATC
The DNA here is from genome assembly GCA_964623165.1 of uncultured Syntrophobacteraceae bacterium. Classification (GTDB taxonomy): domain Bacteria; phylum Desulfobacterota; class Syntrophobacteria; order Syntrophobacterales; family Syntrophobacteraceae; genus JAAYUJ01. The sequence continues at coordinate 22,417 of CAZURN010000028.1, read as the reverse complement.
GTGTGAGCCCATCGGGCAAGAACATCGGCCGAAGCCACCTGGCTGAAAGGAACATTCAGCAGCTGTCCGGCATGAATCCTTCCGGTCTCCTCTTCCTCCAACTCGACGACCAGTGAGGACATCCCCACGTGCAACACATTGGAAATCCGGTATGTACACTGCTGATTTCTCAGGGTCTCCCCCTTCGCGGACTGCCAGGAGGTGATCCGCTCCCCAATCAGTCGGCTGGCTGGGGATTCGTCCAGGGAGGCCATGTGCATGCCCACCAACTCATTGCGGTTCTCCACAGCCACCGAGCCATGGTCGGATGGGCATTCCTGTGCTATTACCTCGCCTCTGGGCGGAATTGCGGGGCGCGCCCCTTTCTTCCTCAGTGATTGAGTACACTTGGTGATCTTCGACAGGACCTGTTGCTTCACGCTCTCAGGCACATCAGGCTGGGTGTATACGATTTCATAGTAACTGATCGCCTCGTTCCACCTCTCCAAACGGGCGGCACAGTCACCGCACAGCTCCCAGCATTCCAACATCTGGTTTCCAACTACGGCCGCCTTTTTCAGTTCGCGGATGGCATCTTCCCAGAACTGGCCATCCATGAGAGCGATCGCATATTCGTAGGATTCCGAAGGGTCCACTGAGGGAGGAGCCTGCTGTTCACCGAGACTCTGCTCCAAAGCACCCTGATTGTCCCCCGGAGCTTTTACCCTTTCCAGTTCCTTTCTGACCAGGGACGATATGTTTTCCTTCTCGGGTTCTGGGAGTTCCGCTTCCCCCAGTTCGCTCAGGATCTCCTCAAATATCTCCACGGCTCCTTCGCCCAGCCCTTGCTCATGATACAGGCGAGCCTCCTGCACACGAGCCAGGTATGACTGGACCAGTTCACCAGAAACCATGTTCTCAATACTCCTGTCGAGACTATGACCACATTCGGTGATCAAGGATGCGAAGACCGATGTCTGCCGGTTTCAGACACGATGGACCTGAAGTCGCCAAAGTTGAACCGCCGCTCCACAGTCTCCATCAATCGCGGATGAGACCTCGTACAACCGGTGCATCTCAGAAACCCTGCAGCGGTTGGTGACATATCACCGTATCGGGGTGCTGAAACGCTGACCCGTTCAGATGCCCCGGCCCCACAGAAGTGGTGGTGCCCCCCTATTGGCGGATTTCAGGAGCACCCGCCTCTCTGTGCCGCCGTAGCAGAGCATCCATGTTCAACACTTCCATGGAGAGATCCGGTTCCACCTCAGCCAAACCCAGGACCATGGAACGGTTATCCCTTTTGATCTTTGTGAGAGTGGCATTGTGCAGATCGACAGCTCCGGAATCCACGAAAATCACCCCATGGTTTCGGCCCGAGCTCACCAGAACAGCACCCCCCGCCATGGCTGAGTCCTGGTCCGCCCCTAGGCTCTCGATGGAAACGGGGATGAACTGATAGGTTTTGAGAATCTCCGAGGGAAGTCCACTCCAGGCTCCAAGGAGTCCTGCTTTAAGGCTTCGGTAAAATGGCTTGAAATCGGCGAGAGTGGCGTGACCTCTTGCCACGATCTTACCAACCTTCTTGGCATTCACGCTTTCGATCTTCACCACGTGCTTGGCTAATATGCCAAATCTCCTACCGCCCGCAGAAAACAGGAAAATCTGCTCCTCCCGATGTTCCCCCGAACCTCCCGAAGCTGCAGGAAGTGCATCCGCAACCGTGGCTGTCGAGTCGTCCACGACACTCCCGGAAACGACCCTTTCTTCAGGGAGGGCTTGTGCGGCATCGGCATTGCCTTCAAACCGGAGTAGCCACTCCACGCAGCTTTTCCATTCTTTTTCTCGAGTCCTGGAGATCGCCAGGTATTCTTCCACAATCGAACGAATCCGATTCAACTTGGAGGACAAATCACCCACAGCAGATATCTTGTCCCGCCCATCCCCAAGCGACAGGATTCCTTCCACTTCGCCCAAGAGAGCCTTTTCCAACTCGCTTGCCTTGAGAACGTGCCCCTGCATCCACTCCGGAAATGCTTGCTTTGTCATGGATGTCCAGTCGGCAAGAAGGTCTTTGGAGAAGCCGCAAAATGGTGAAGGCTTTTCGACCTGTGGCAGTTTGACCTCGGGCTCATCACCTCTCTCGACAGATCCGTCCCTGATGACCCTGTAACGGCTCGCGAGGTTCCTGAGCTTTTGCTTTTCCCTGGCATCGGGACCAGTATTGGAGAGAAGGAGGTTCTTGAGCGCTTCGTGACCGTCGCGCATCATCTCAATGATCTCGGGCTGCACTGAATCGGGTTTCGTTTTCAGACGGTGTAAGAGTGATCTCATCAGTTTGAAAAGAAAAACCGTCTCGCGGGACTTCCCGCAGAAGTCCTTGAGGGCCTCAAGGGCGAACCAGAGCTTCGAGAGGTTCTCCACGGAGAATTCCCAGTCCAGGCTGAGGTAGGCGATGTTAAGATCCTCCACCAGGTTCGGCAGCTCCGATTCGGGCTTGAGCAAGACAGGTTCAACCGAAGATTGCGCCATTTGAAGGGGCTCATCCTTTTCAACCGGAGTCTCATCCTGGGAGGTGAGGATGGCGGGTTCTTGATCGGGCGCTTCGATTTCAAGGCGATCTGGCGCTGGAGCGCCATGTCCACCAGAGGGCTGCATCACCGGTGCCTCGACTTGGAGGGCCCCGAGGGCCGCATGTTCTATTTCGGCTGTTCCAATGAATGACTGGTCCGCGGGCATGTCAGCAAGGTCGGCGGGAACGAACAGGTTGTCAATCTCCTTGTCGATCTGCACTTCAAACGCATTGACGTCCATCCCTTTGGGTGACGGGTCGACGTTCGCTTCTCCGATGACTGGATCAACCGTGCCTTCAGAAGAATGATCCCCCACCATCTGAATCTCAACGTCGTCAACCATTTGGACTTCCGAGGCGCTCTCCTCTGCCCCCTCAGCGATGCTTCCGGGCACGAACAGGCTGTCAATTTCCTGGTCGACCTGCATTGCAAACGCATCGACATCCAAACCCAATTTCTGATCTTTCCGATCGTCTTCTTTGTTCGTTATCATGGAAAGTTTCCTTTTTTCGGATTTCACTGGACTTCCGGCTAGATCCGTTCATTCTGCGCGATCCTCGCCCACAGGAACCTGGCAATCTGGGCAATGACCTCCGCAACGCCTCTGTTCGTGTGCCCGGAATATCCAGCGGACACCAAGTCTTCTCCGGAGCCAAGCGCTCAGACAGTGTCCCGGAGCCTTGAGTCGTCCTACCTGTCCAACTGTCCTCCCACTTTCTGAATGACGTTCTTGATTGTCCTCTTGCTGATTTCCCTCAAGGTCTCATACACACCGTATCCCTTGACAGCACTTGCCTCAAAGTATGGAACGTTGAGATCGCTGTTCAGGTCCTGTTGCATTTCCTCCACGCTCAGCAGGGGGATGTTCGATTCCATGAGATCTCGCTTGTTGTACTGCAGAACCAGTGGAATCTCCTTAATGTTGAGTCCCTCTCCCTGCAGGTTTTCAGCAAGGTTGTGCAGGCTCTCTATGTTCCTCTGACGCTGGACCTTCAAAGAGTCCGCAACAAAGGCCACACCATCAACGCCCCTCAGGACAAGCTTGCGGGTGGTGTTGTACATGACCTGACCCGGCACTGTGTAAACCTGGATTCTGATGCTGAGGTTCATGATCTTGCCGACACTGAGAGGCAGGAAGTCGAAAAAGAGGGTTCGATCCCCCTTTGTATCGATGGTCACCATTTTGCCGCACACCTGCTTGGACATGGATTCATGGATGAACAGCAGGTTCGTGGTCTTACCTCCACGCCCAGTTCCATAGTAGACAAGCTTCGCCTGGATTTCGTTTCTGCTCAAGTCTATGAAGGCCACTGCTGTCTTCCCTCGTTGCCACACAATATGGATGATAGCTCTTCAATCGCCCTTCCCGATTTCAACCTGATGAGGCCGAGAGACACATTGTCGTCGAAAAGGGTGATGATGATGTATTCCCTGCCGAAGCGGCTGAAGTGTATGCTTCGCCTGTCCCCTTTGTGGAAGAGCAGAGTGAAGTCCTCCTCCCCAATGAGCTTCGCAATCTCTGCCGTTGCGGCGAAATTTGCAGCGGAGAGCACGGCCAGCGAGGAAATGTCCTGCATGTGCATATTGCCCCGTTCCATGATCACGTTTCCTGTCACATCGACGATGATGACATGGTCGGCGCCCGCATCCAGAAGCTCCTTGTCAATGACTGTCGCAAGATTGCTCATGTGGCTAGTGTCTAGGATCATATGCATCGCGGCCTGCAACCCTTCCCTTCCCTGAATCCTTCAAACTCTCCGAGTGCTCAATTCCGACTCACAAGCGGGCACCAGAGGTGAGGATCACGGGGTCTCTTGATTTATTCGTGGTTTGGACACCGAGAAAACTCGAACCCCTCCAGGATCTCCCAAGCAACCGACTACACATCTTCAACCGCAAGCATCAGGTGCTCCTCTCAGTGCCGAGGCAGCCGTGCTGATAAGCCTGAATCTGCTCGAAAAGCGGATGGTCTTGCTTGATTGTCAAGTAGTTCAGCGGAGCAATGAACACGCCGTCTTCCGAGAGGACGGAACAGAGAATGTTACCCGACTCATCTGAATCGAATGCATCGCTGATCTGGATTTCCCTGCTGGCACTCAGCGCCTTCCCCCTCGACCCGATGCTTTCCATTAGATGCCGGGACGGATAGGCAGGAATCGGCGTATACTCCCTGATCTGTCTCAACAGGTTCGAATGGTTTCGTGGTCCGCCGTTCGAAACCTTCTCATCCCGCCGGCGCAGGGATTCCAGCAGCAGGTGTTCCAGCGGTTTCTCTATGGACGACAGGCACTCATCGCGCAAAGGTGATGTTTCGAATCGCCCCTTGGACCACTGAAGCATCTCCAAGAAGGCAGGCTCTCCCTGAATGCCATCATGTTCGGCATGATACACGCGCCCGGCCTTCACATGAATTTCTCCACGCCCCTGTGAGGATTCGACCCGGATGAGCACGTCCGAATTGGAGAGGCAGAGCAGTTGGATGAGGTCGGTCAATTGAATGGAATCCACAGCCCCGGTGAACCCATGAGACGGCACATTCGAATGCGTCTCCCGTGCCACCCAGTCGAAGACGGTTCCAAGGAGCACCGCACCGCTGAGATCCACACCGCTGAGGTTGGCCATTTTCAGATTGGCCTGATGCAGTCTCGCATTCTTCAGGTTGGCTCCCCCAAGATTTGCACCCTCCAAGTCGGCCTCCTCGAGATTTGCACCCTCGAGGTTGACTTTGACCAATGCTGCTCCAACCAGGCTCGCTCTCTTCAGAATTGCTCCCTTCAGATTTGCCATCCTCAGGTTTGCAACATCCAGTTTGGCTCCCGTGAGATCCGCCCCCTCAAGGTCTGAACCCGCAAGGTTGGACGAGTGCATGTTGGCCATCTCGAGCCTGGTGTTCCTCAGGTCTGCCCTGGCAAGGTTCGCGTTGGCGAGGTTCGCATGGCGCAAATCGGCTTCGGTAAGCCACCCGGCTCTGGAGAGATCTATGTTGGAAAGGTCGATCCCTCGGAGATAGGGAGCTCCATTGCCTGCGATCACAGACATCAACAACTGCTCACGGTTCAATTCGGACATATTGCCGCCACTCCGCACCATCCCCTGCGAAAAAGAAACCCTCGCTCACAGCAGGAGGTCATTTGCCCATGGTGCATGATCGAATTACTTGAACTTTCAATATGATGGGAAATATTGAACCCCTTCTTGACATCACTCTTCTAATCGCAATTTGACTGCGTTTGCATTAATAAAAAATAGTGCGGCATCGGTGATAAGGCTTCTGCCTGAAGGGTTCACGCTGGCCCAACCGCCACAGCCAGCCATCGATCTGGGTGCTCGTGGCATGAATGCACTCATCTCGAAACGTCGCTTTCAGGGCCTCCACCGCCCAGATAGCCATGGCCCTCACTTCGACCTCCTCGGGACTGGCCGGTGTCAAGAGCTCAAGACCATCGATCTTACTCTCCAGCCCACGCTCATACGTGATCACGCGCAGACTCCTGAGGACCTGGGGCAACTTGTAATCCGCAAAGGCGGTGAGCCTGTCCATGTCGCGAAACCTTCCCAAACCCTTACCCCCAAATGCGCAGTGCAAATCCGAGATGAACAGTTGAGCCCGCTTCCAAAAGAACACCGGGCAACCTTTGTAGACCGCCTCATCGCGAAAGTTCTGAAAGGACGAGATGATCTTCAGGACCGCCTCCACGGCACTTTCCCTTGCATCTTCAATGAGATTGACGATGTCGCCCGACCATCGGGCAAGCAGAACCTCACCGGTTTCCCTGAGGTTGCGTGCTCTTTCCTCGCAAAGCGGCATTATCCCTCTTCCTCCCAGAACCTCTTCCAGTTCGGAACGCGTGATTCGGGAAAGGAACCTGCTGTCCGTGATGGGAACCTTCGATTCCATGGCAGCCCTAAGGGCCGCAGCCAACCCCCAGTAGCCCGAGTAATCGGACCCGGCATAATGGCGGGTCCAGGGTTCCTCGCCCCTGTCAGGCCAAAAGCAGTGGTTCAGCACGTCGAGCACGAATATCCATCGTGCCGTGTTCTCGGTTCCATCGAAAAAGTGGCACGGGTGCTCCCAATCGGCATCTTTCCAAAGCAGATGTCCCCATTTGATGACAGCGGGTCTGAGGTATTCGGATTGGAGGTGGACCAGGCCAGAACGTGCGACCACGTTGGCAACAGACTTAAGAACAGGAAAAACCGATGAATCCATCAACATCTGTATCCTTTCCTCGTGACTGTGGAGGGACCTTAGTGGCCCGCCTCATACTTGGCTTGACTTCGGAGCCGCATCTATACTACTTTTTGGCTTCGGGACACTCATCTGACTCTCGCTCATCCTATGCCAGCTGCTGCTATCTGTCGCATTGTTGTGCCCGGCCCCTGTCTTGGCTTGTCTACCGGTATTCTGGCGCAAAACCCTTCTTGGAGGAATGGAAGATGAAACGAGCTCTAGTCATTATTCTGGCCACAGCTTTCGTCACCTCTCTTGCCTTTTCGGTATTCGCTCAGGAATCGATCAAGGTGGGCATCATTCTACCTGTAACAGGTGATAAGGCAAAATTCGGTGAAATCGAGAAAAAATCGTTTGAAATGGCGATGGAAGAGATCAATGCCGCCGGTGGAATCAATGGAAAGAAGCTTGAATTCATCTTCGAGGATGACACTGGACGACCCGATGTGGCTCGGTCCGCTGCAGAAAAACTCATCACCAAGGACAAAGTTGTCATGCTCGGCGGTGGGTACGGAAGCTCGGAAACGTTTGCCATCTCCGGCGTTGCCCAACAGAACCGCATTCCTTTTCTTGTCGCCACGGGCTCCGATGACAAGATCACCGAACAGAAATGGGACTATATTTACCGGCTCAATCCACCGGTCAGCGAGTATGACAACGCCCTCGAATCGTTTCTGAGGGATGTGGTTCAGCCAAAGACCGCGGTAATTCTTTACGAGAACACCAACTTCGGCACCGCCGGCTCCAAAGGTTTCGCAAAAACATGTGAAACATTGGGCATCAAGGTGCTGATGTCGGAAGGATATGAACACGGGGGGGTGGATTTCAAGCCCCTTTTGGTCAAAGTCAAGCAGGCCAATCCTGACCTCGTTTACATGATTTCCTACATCATGGACGCTTCGCTGCTCATGCGTCAATCCATGGAACTACGCGTGACCCCGAAGCTTTTTGTGGGGGGCGCGGCAGGGTTCACTCTGCCTGAATTTCAGAAGAATGCCGGCAAAGCGAGTGAAAACGTTTTTTCCGCCACCTTGTGGTACCAGACCCTGCCATACCCCGGCGCAAAGGAATACTATGACAAATTCATGAAAAGATATGGCACGGAAACCGAATACCACGGCGCCGAAGGGTACGCCTCGGCCTACGTCATCGCTGATGCGCTCAAGCGGGCCAAATCCCTCTCCGCCGAAGACGTCCGACAGTCTCTCTCCGCTACCGACATGATGACGGTGTTCGGCCCGGTGAAGTTCATCGCATACGACAAGAAGACCAATCAAAACAAGCTTCCGACCTATCTCGTCCAGTGGATTGGCGGCAAGCTGGAACTGGTCTGGCCCAAAGAACTCGCGAGCAAGCCTTACGTCTTCCCCATCGATTGGGAAAGTACCTGGAAGTGATGAATGAAGAGGGGGGGGTAACCCGAAAGGCCCCCCCTCTTCGGCTCTTCACTGAAGAATCCTTACTGCAATCACATGTAACGGCCAGTCTGTTGAGCGCCTCAGTGCTGCCATTGCTGTAAGAAGCGTTGCTTGACCTGCATGGTGCAACAGGGGTGGTCGATGCCCGCTCCACATACACGAAGAAGCAGGTCTCGGAAGCGAGCATGAGCGCACCGCTGTTGCAGATTGCCCTGGCAGATTGTATTCCCATGAGGAGAGGACAGTAGCAGATGGAAGTCTTTGTTCAGACGTTTGTGTCAGGGGTTCTTATCGGAGGCATCTACGCTCTGATAGGCCTTGGGATGGCCCTGATCATGGGGGTCATGAAGATCATCAACCTGGCCCACGGCCAGTTGATGATGATTGGCATGTACATCACTTTCGCCCTTTTCGAATTCCTCCACCTCGATCCGTACTTCTCGCTCTTGGTGGCCATGCCCGCTCTTTTCCTGGTCGGGGCTTTCATCCAGAAATACCTTCTCAACCCCCTCCTCAATGTGGACTCAATTCTGCCGGAAAACCAAGTCCTCATGACCGTCGGAATCGGAATGGTTCTAACCGAAATCATCCGGTTCATTTTTCAGTCAGACTACAAGTCCGTCAAGACCTCTTACAGTTCTTCAGCGTTCTACCTGGGGAACATCTCTTTCAACCTGCCCATGGTTGTTGCTTTTGGGATCGCCCTTTTCCTCACTGCAATCCTTTTCTTCTTTCTCTTGAAAACCGATCTCGGGAAGTCTGTGAGAGCCACGGCACAGAACCGGGATGCAGCCCTTCTCATGGGTATCAATGCGGAATGGATCACGGTGCTCACTTACGGATTGGGGTCATCCATGGCCGCAGCGGCGGGAGCACTTCTGTTGCCCATATACTACCTGTTTCCCGATATTGGGGGGCCTTTTACGCTGAAGGCTTTTGTCATAACCATCCTTGGAGGCCTTGGCAGCACAGTGGGCGCCATTGTTGGAGGGGTTGTCCTTGGGGTGGCTGAATCCCTCGGAGCCACCTATCTCTCCATGGCCCTGAAGGACGCCGTGGGCATGGTGATCTTCCTGCTGGTTCTCATCTTCCTGCCCGGTGGGCTCAAAACGCTGACAAAAGTCTGAGAGGGCCAATCCATGAAATTCATCAAATGGCAAACCATTGTCGTTATCCTCGGTCTTGCTCTGTTTCCTGTAGTCGTCCAATCCGATTATTATCGCCATGTCTTCATTATTGCGCTGATGTGGGTTGTCATCGGCTCATCGTGGAATCTAATTGCAGGATATACAGGGCAAGTCTCCTTCGGGCACGCCATTTTTTTCGGCACCGGAGCGTACGCCGCAGGATTGTGTGTCACAAAGCTCGAGATTTCCGCATGGTGGGGCATGCTCCTTGGAGGGCCTGTTGCGCTAGTGGTTGGACTCGTCATTGGATGGATCTGCTTTCGCCTGCGGGGACCCTATTTCGCCTTGGCCACCATCGCTGTCGGCGAGATATTCCGATTGGTCGCCACCGTCTGGACAGACCTCACCGAAGGGATGCAAGGCATACTCATCATCCAGACCTTCAGGAGCAAGCTTCCATACTACTATCTTGCCCTTGCCCTCGCCGCTCTGTGCGTCTATGTCATCCATTTGGTGATGCGTTCAAAGTGGGGGTATTACTTCATTGCCATCCGTGAAGACCAGGATGCAGCGGAATCCATGGGGATAAGCGCATTCCGCTACAAGAGCCTGTCCCTCATGATCAGTTCACTCTTTACGGGTCTTGCCGGTGCTTTCTACATGAACTACATGGCCTTCATCGATCCTCATGTTGTCTTCTCACTCCACTATATTTCCATCATGGCCATTCTTGTGGGCATCATCGGAGGTGTCGGCACCATTTGGGGACCTGCAGTCGGAGCGTTTATCATGGTTCTACTCCAGGAGACCTTTCGCAGCTCATTCTTCGGGCTGGCTCCCAAGTGGGTCAGCGAGGCCCACGTCCTCGTGTTCGGACTCCTTGTGATTTTTGTCATTCGATACATGGCCAACGGGATAATTGGAGACTGGTCGAAGATCCAACGACTTTGGTCCAAAGACAAAGAACTGTTGTCCACCAACGGCGGGATCTGAATATGGCATTCTTTGAAACACTTCGTCTCACCAAGGCATTTGGGGGGCTCATTGCCGTCAGCGATTTGAGCTTCGGAGTTGAAAAGGGGGAGATTTTCGGTTTGATCGGCCCCAACGGCTCCGGGAAGACAACTGTATTCAACCTCATCAACGGTTATTATCCCATCACATCGGGGAGCATCATGTTCGATGGGGCCAAATTAAACGGGCTTCCCACCTGGAAGATCTGCAAACTTGGAATCGGCAGAACCTTTCAGATCGTAAAGCCTCTGCGCCGCATGACCGTGTTGGAAAATGTCATCGCCTCTGCGTTCAACCTTACGGGGCGAATGGAGGAGGCAAGCAGGAAGGCCCTGGAAGTCCTGGAATTCTGCGAACTTCTCAAGAAACGGGATTACTCCGCCAAGGAACTCACCATCGGCGACCGCAAGCGTTTGGAGATCGCACGGGCTCTCGCCACGGGCCCCAAGCTCCTCCTGCTGGATGAAACGATGGCCGGATTGACCCCCCAAGAGCAGATCCAGGGTACCGAACTCATTCGCAAGATCCGCGACTCCGGTGTAACCATCATCATTGTCGAACACATCATGCATGTCATCATGAACATCTGCGACCGGATTCTCTGTATCAATTATGGCCAGGAAATCGCAAAAGGGACACCGGCGGAAGTGGCGAACAACAAAGCCGTAATCGAAGCATATCTGGGAAAGGAATAGGCCGTGCTGAGAGTCCAACAAGTAAGTGCCGGCTACGGTGACATCCAGGTGCTCTGGGACGTGTCGTTTCAAGTGGCCAGTAAGGAATTTGTGGTTCTTGTCGGTGCCAACGGTGCGGGCAAGAGCACGATCATGCGCACGGTCTCCAGTGTCATCCATCCCACCAGTGGCGAAATATGGTTCGAGGACCAGCGACTGGATCATGTGCCGCCGTATCGAATCGCTGAAGTCGGCATTTCGCATGTTCCGGAGGGCAGGCAGTTGTTCCCGGAGATGAGCGTTCTGGAGAATCTGGAACTGGGATCCCTCCCCCCCAGGGCGAAAGCACATCGAAAAGAGACCCTGGATTGGGTCCTTGAACTCTTTCCACGACTCCGTGAGCGCCAAAAGCAGCTCGCAGGCACATTGTCAGGCGGTGAGCAGCAGATGTGTGCCATTGCCCGCGGACTCATGTCACGCCCCAAGATGATGCTTTTCGACGAGCCCTCCCTGGGGCTGTCCCCCCTGCTCACCCAGGAGATCTTCAGGCTCGCCCAGAGAATCCATGCGGAGGGCATGACCATTTTGATGGTGGAACAGAACGTCAAACAAACCCTTGCCATCTGTGACCGGGCATATGTTCTGGAAAACGGCCGAATAGTCATGCAAGGCAAGGGACGCGATCTCCTTGAGGATGAAAAGGTGAAGCAGGCGTTCCTGGGGATATGAACCGGCCATCTTCGTGGCCTCGTTCCCAGTGGGCGCATTCCCATACTTGGTGGAAGGATGGGCTGCCATTTTCGTAGATTCCGATGATGGCAAAAATGCCAGTACAAGGAGACTTCCATCAAGTTCTCGGCCAAATCGTTCATCCGCATTTTCGATGGTCCCCTATCTCCTTCATTCTCTCCCTCCCCTGGCTCTGCGTCTTTTTCCCAGGATGTCGGATGTTGAATCCAAAGAGCCGACCCCGCCATGAGTCATGCGCAGACATGACCATCAGTCGATAGCAGTCCTGGTTGGAATTTCCGCTTCTTTCCTGGCAACGGCTTTTCATGATCATTATCATGACTTGCAAGAGGGGGCGTGATACACCCCCATTAGGAGGCTCGACACGAATGCTTAATACGGGGATGCAAGAGCGTTCAATATCATCATTTGATTTTGATGTTTCGGAGACTGAAACCATGATTGATGACGGGGACCAGGCGGCGAACCGAGGTTGCACGGCCGATGCAAAGACCCAACGCGATTCCAAAGGAGAACCAAGCTTCCGGCGCGGGCCACGATTGGGATCAGGCGTCTGCAGTTCCTTTCGACACCGGTAGCCCCGAGTCCATGAGAAGGACGCCCCGCCCTGCGACTGGAGCACAGCACAGGCAAAATCCAGGCTCATCCAGGAATCCTAAGCCCCTCACTGAGCTTTGTGAGCGACTCAGGGAAGAGATCAGGGAACGGAGGAAAGCATAGGATGACCTTGAACGACAGGAGCTTGATTTTCGACGACTTGTGGAAACCATGAACAGCGGCCTTGCCGTCCAGGATGAACAGGGAATCATCTCCTTCGGGGACGACAAGCTTCTCGACATATCGGGCTATGAGAGACACGACTTCATCGGTCACCAATTGAACAGATCCTTTCCATGATCCGGGCTTCCAACCCTTCCAACCGCTCCGAAGCGCTCAAGAAACTTGAAAAGCGAAAGAGAGGGGAATGGGCCTCCTATGAGCTGAATGGGAAACGCAAGGATGGAAGCAGGCTGAGCGTTCTTGTCTCGCCCAGCCCCCTTCTGGATGTTAAAGGCAGTTCATGGGGAGTTTTGCTGTGGTGACAGATAATTCGAAACAGAAGGCCTTCGAGGAAAGGTTGCGTATCTACGGGGGGCAGTTTCGGTCTTTCTCCTCCCGGTTACTGAAGATTCAGGCAAGAGAGAGAAAACGCATCTCCAAGGAGGTGCATTACAATCTCGGTCAGGCTGTGTTGGCTGTGAAGCTCACCACCAAATCCACCCGCATGAGGCTTGCACCAGACGAGGCGAACGAACCGTGCGGTGAATGCGCTTGGCTTGTAAGGCTCGCCGATGAGATTGTACAAAGATTCCGCGAACTCTGTGGTGACATGGGCCCTCTCATCATTGAGGAGTTGGGGCCCACTGCAGCCATGCGCATGTTGGTGGAGGATTTTGCTTCAAGTCACGCAACCGTTTATGAAGTTGATGTAGACGACTTGGACGATCCGCTCGATCCGGAGGCCCAGCTACTGTTCCATAGGGTTCTGCAGGAGTGTCTGGACAACGTGGCACGGCATGCCGCAGCCCCCCGGGTTGCTTTTGCATTCAAGCGGGAAAACGAATTGGTTTCTTTTCGCATCGCGGACAATGGGATTAGCTTCGTTGACGACCATCACCAGTCCGGGAGCCTGCCGGCAAGCAACCTTGAGCTGATCACCATTGCCGAACGCGTGTGGCTGCTTGGGGGAAGTCTCGATATCGGAAGGGCTGAAGGAAACACCAGCATCCGTTTCAGCATCCCTCTGAAGGCCTAGGAGGGAAATCATGGAACCATATCATATCATTCTCGCCGACGATCATGTCATGGTTCGCCACGGAATAAAACGAATCATTGAAGAAACGCAGCACCTTAAGATCATCGCCGAGGTCTCGGACGGATTGGAGTTGCTCGATCTGTTAAAGAAAGTCCAGCCCCAGATGGTCATCCTCGACATTTCCATGCCGAATCTCAGTGGACTGGAGGCGACAAGGGAGATCAAGAGCATCTACCCCCATATCAAAGTGCTCATCCTGAGCATGCACAAGAACGATGGCTACCTGAAACATGCGCTGGGGGCGGGATGTGATGGATACCTTCTCAAGGAGGATGCAGACGAACAACTGTTCACGGCGATTGACGTCATCCGCAAGGGGAGGACCTTCATCTCCCACCTCTTTTCCGATGACTCTCTCACCTCACAACGCGAAAAGACTATGAAGTTGCAGCACTCGAACGAAGATTCCGGGCAGCTGACAGCCCGGGAAAGGCAGGTATTGAAGCTTGTTGCGGGAGGAAGAGCAAGCAAGGAAATCGCCGAACTGCTTTTCCTGAGTGTGCGGACAGTGGAGCATCATCGCGCCAACATCATGCGCAAGCTCAACCTTCGGAAAACTGCCGACCTGCTTCAGTATGCCATCAAAGAGGGTTATGTGGAGTAAGACGTCCACAACGAATCATAGCAACCTTTCCTCCAATCCAGTCGTGAATGGATTCCGCCCGCTGCATGGGCACCATCTCCGATCCGGGGCCGTTCAAGCATTTTGGGGCCCTAGCAGCCAGGATCTGGGGCTGCGGGCGCTCCGCACAGATATCTTCCCGCACCTCCACTCAACCAGCACATCCCGGAAATCCTTCAAGGCATGCCTTTGATCTTCTTCTTGGCAAGTTGAGCTTGTGAGCTGTCCGGATACTTCTCCAAGAGTCTCTCGTAAAGGATGCGAGCCGCGGTATGGTCTCCCATTTGTTGAAATGCCGTCCCCTGCTTCAACAGGGCATGGGGAATCCGGTCTCCCTTGGGATAGCGGTCAAGGACCTGTTGATAAACCTCTATGGCGTCCTGATACTTCTTTTCGGCAAAATAGCACTCACCGACAGAAAACAGGGCGTTGTCCGCCAGTTCGGACTTTGGATACTTGGTGGCGAATTCCTGAAATTCCTTGCGGGCCACATCATATTTCCCCTGCTGATAGGATTGGGTTGCCCTGTCGTAGAGGACTCGCTCAGGCGAGGAGGACTCCGAGGTCAGCGCCCCAGTGGGTTCCGGTCTGCCATCCCCCGATGCGGATGCGACAGATTCGCCCGGAACGTATTCGCCCGATCCGGTGGATGGCTTGGCACTTAGAGAGGGGGCAGCGGCTGTTCTGGCCAGTTGCTGCAGTTTGTAATCGAGCTCATCAATGCGCCCGTTGAGTGCTCCCACGCGCATCCTCAACTCCTCCATGCGAGAGTACAAATCCGCACTCTTTTGGCCCTGTGAGTCGACCCCTTCCACACGCCGCTCGATATTCTGCACGCGGTCATGAAGAAGGCTCACACTCTGCTGCAGAGTTGAGGTTTCCTGCGTTGAGGCACATCCCATCGTGAGCATGAAAACAACGCAAAGGAGGATGCAACCGCCAAATCTGGACCTGTCTCTACCCCTCATGGTTTACCCCTCTTCAACTAAATGTGCATGACCAGATTGCACCTTGGCGGGTTCAACCGGCTGGATGTGGGAATACCCTATCAGCCCCACCATCAATCCCCTCGCAGCCATCAGTAAGTCAACGCGAAATGAGCCCGGCGGTTCTTGGCCCAGGACGTCTCATCGTGACCAGTGGCTGCGGGGCGTTCCTTGCCGTAGCTCACCGTACCGAGATTCTGCCTGCTGGCGCCGGCGGCCGTCACATACTGCAATGCCGCATTCGCCCGGCGCTCGCCCAGGGCCAAGTTGTATTCGGTAGTTCCTCTTTCATCGCAATGCCCCTCAATGGTCACTCTTACCTTCGGGTAGCGTCTCAGAAATTCCACCTTCTTGTCCAACGCCTTTTTGGCCGGCTCGCTGAGAACATAGGCATCATAGTCAAAGTAGATGTCCTCATTCTCAAAGCTTTCGGCTTTCCGAAGAAACTCTTGCTTCTCTGACTCAGAACTGATCCCCAGTTCACGCCATCGCGCATCATCCAGTGTGCCACCACCCCCCGAGGCGCCAAAGCCCCCAGCAGCCTCTCCGCCCCCAGCGCCCATCCCAGGTTGAGCAGGAACAGTCTTCTTTGCACAGGCAAACAGACCACTTAACAAGAGCATTACTACAAGAGTCCTGATGACCTTGGCGCCCATGGTTCCCATCACAATCCTCCTAGGTTTTCACTGTTCTTTGACTGTCCGCGCTCTATCTGCTCTCCTCGGCCAATTCCAACATGTCCAAATTGCAGAGGAGAAAACTTTCATCCAAAATCAGCGTGTGCCCTGTTCCTCGGTCACGGTTTCGCGGCGGTACACCATCGGCCCAGGGTCAGGGTCCCTGAGAACCCAGCCGGGGAGACCACCTGGGAAGTTCCTGTCCTCCGCCCGTTCGTGAGAGTTTCCTCACTCCGGATCCGTTGACCAGGAGCACCCAAATGCTGGATCCGCCTTGCCGTGTTGAACTAAATGCCAGCATCCGCCCATCCGGAGACCACGTTGGCGCCTCGTTGTTGCCTTCGCCGTGGGTCAGCTGCCTCAAATCCCCTCCATCCGGGCGGGTGATGAAGACGTTGTGGTTCCCGCCGCTGACGCCGCTGAAGGCAATCCAGTCACCCTTAGGCGACCATGCGGGACACGTGTTGTAATTGCCGGAAAAAGTGATCCGTTTCTTTTGACCACTCCCTAGGTCCAGGACATAGATCTGTGGATTTCCGCTTTCGTCGGAGACAAAGGCGAGCTTCCTTCCATCCGGAGACCAGCTGGGAGATACGCTGATGCTCAAGCCCTGCACCAGTCTTTGCATCACCTCCCCGCCGGCCGAAATCAGATAGATATCAGGATTTCCACCCTTGGTGAGGGTCACCGCCAATTGCGAGGTTCCAGGTCTCCAAGCGGGAGCAATGTTCAACCCGGGTTGACCGCTGATGAGGCGCTGGCTGCCATCTTTGAGATTCGCCGCATACACCTTGGTTCCCCCATCCTTGAAGCTCACATAAGCCAGTTGGTTTCCGTCGGAACTCCATGCGGGAGAAAGATTGATGCTCTGATCCCGAGTGACCTGCAACGGATTGCCACCATCGAAGTCTGCGACGAAGATCTCCTTGCTCTTTCCCATGGCCTGAACGTAGGCAATCTTGGTGTCGAATACCCCTCGCTCTCCGGTCAGGGCATAAAGTATTTCATCGGCGAACCGATGAACCATGGCTCTCCAACTCCGTACATCCCCCTCGTACCTCTTGCCGATGACCATCCTGGCGCCCAGCACGTCGAAGAGCCTGGCCTCCAGCCTCACATTGGACCCTTGCACCTGATACGATGTTCTCACAAGGAAATCGGCACCCAACCGCTGCCAATCCGGAAATCTGATTTCGCTCGCCTCAACTCCCATACTCTGGGGATTTTCAAGGAAACCCTGGGGATCAAGGGGCCTAAAGACTCCCGAGTACTCCAGGTCATTGGACAGGGCTTCACTCATCTCCCGCGCCAGTTGAGTCTGCTCGGCGCTCAGATGCTTGAAATCGGGAATGGCTATGGGAATCCGCTTGAAGTTGGGCTGAGTGATATCGATGGAAATCCGTTGCGCCCATGCCACTTGGTCCCAGCCAAGGAGCACGGAAACACTCACGAGCCAGAACGCGAAAAGGAGTAGTCTCTTCATGGTCTGTCGCATCATCGAGCAGGTTTCCTTTCAGCTGGTGGACATCAGGACAGACCCTCGGGCCTGAATCGAATGTCGATCTCCACTTTTGGATACGTGATGACCTCGGGCAAGGCAGGCAGGGGTGAGGCTCGACGCACGGCTCGAACGGCCGATTCATCGAAAAGCGAGTTTCCCGAAGCCTTCTCCACGCGCAGATCAAGCACCTTGCCGTCCCTGCTCACCACGACAATCAGCCTCGTCTCGAGTCCCTGCGGTTTCAGCATGTCAGGCATGGCCCATTCCTTGTTGATAGCCTCTTTGACCCTGTTCCCATACATGCCCAGAAGTGCGGAAGCCACTCGGCCGCTCCCATCCACACTGCCAGAAGGACTCCCTTCAGCCCCTCCGCTCGCGCCTCCCTGGTTCCCAGCCCTGCCCGCCAGATTCCGGTTGGGCTTTTGATCATCATCCGAGGCACCCTGCTCCGCTCTCTCACGGCCAGTCGGTTGCTTCTCGCCCTCGTCCTTTGCGGATTGGGTGATGGCAGGGGGCTTGGGCTGGAGTCTCGGTTTAGCGATGAGCTTGTCAAGGCTCTTCTCCACCACCGCCGAATTGTTGGTACTCTCCACTGGCTTAGGCGTCTCGGCAGTATGGAGCTTCTTGAGCTCGGGTTCCACCTTAGCGACGGGCTCATCCATCTTGAGCCGTTTCACCGGGACGACCGTAGAAGAGCTTGTGCGCGACGCACTCGCTGATTTGGGTCCATCCTGGCTTTTCGGCAAAGCGGTTGATGAATCCCCAGGAGATTTCCTTGCACCGGAGAAACCAGGACCAAGATCCTGGAGGCTCACAAGATTCACGGAAAAATAAGGTGTCTGCATCACCTTTCCAGGCATCACCCAGGCAGAGACCAAGGCAGCCGCGAAGACCACCAAGTGCACAAGAATCGAACCGCCAAGACCTGCAACCAGTTCTTCCCTGGAAAGTCTTTGTTCTGAGAGCGCAAACGATTCCATGGTATATCCTCTCTCTATCCGTCGGTCGTTCCTAGGTCTTCCTAGCTACTTGCCGGAAGACTTCCCGGAAGATTTGAGAGGCTCGGTGACCATACCGATCTGATCGACGCCGGCCTGCTTGATGATTCCCATCACCTGAACAACATAACCATACGGAATTTTCTCATCGGCCCTCAGAAAGACCCCCCGCTGGTTCTGCTGATTCTGGTGAACGGCCGCGATTTTGGATCCGAGAGATTCCAACTCCACAGCGTGATCGTTAATGTATATTTTCCGTTCCTGGGTGACCGACACAACCAGCCGTTCCTCGTCGGAGGGAATCGCGGGCGCCGAACTCTCCGGAAGCCTCACGTCGATCCCTTGGGTCATCATGGGCGCCGTCACCATGAAGATGATCAGAAGAACGAGCATCACATCCACAAACGGCGTCACGTTGATTTCGGACACCATCTGCGAATTGGAACCACTGCCGTTGATCTGCATGCCCATACGTCAACTCCCCTATTCTCTTTCCCTCACCGCAGCCGTTACCCCCGGCCATTCGCGCCCCGTGATCCGTTGAATGATCCTGTGTCGCGGTCTTACACCCCTAAACACCGATAATCTTTCAAGGCGAGTAAACCTCACAATTCGCCATTACCGACTCAAGCCTGAATATGGACGGTAAACGTTCATGGATACCTAGATTGAGCGATTTCGTAGCTAACCCTTCGTCATGCCGGCGAATCCAGGATCAAAGTCCGGGGCAGCCGCCAACATCCAGTTGGTGAATCCCATTTTCTGGATTCCTGCTTTCGCAGGAATCATCCATGCAAGGGGTTGCACCCCGTTGGATGAAAGTCCTGCTTTCGTAGGAATGACGGACGAGGCCTGAAAGACGAGATTCGCTCAAATTGGGATACAATCCTCCCCTAAGCCGGTGGAAGCAAGCTAGGGGCGAGGTCAACACAAGTTCTGACATTTTCACACAATCACACCGGGCTTTGATGGAGCATGACCTCCACACCTTGCCCCTCACACAGAACTGGAACCCGATGATTGTCATTCCTGCAGAGCGATCCGCACCGGCTCGGCGACTGCTTCATCCTGCTTCGACTTACGCATGAGGTCCCTCTTCAGGAGATTCAGAAACTCCGCCGAAAAGTGATTCATCTCACTCTCGATCATTCGTATGCGATTGGAGAATTGATTGTAACCCACGACAGCGGGAATGGCGGCAGCCAGTCCCATAGCGGTCGCCACAAGTGCTTCCGAAATGCCCGGTGCAACGACGGCAAGGTTTGCCGCGCCCTTGAGCCCAATGTCCTGGAAACTCACCATGATCCCCCAAACGGTGCCGAAGAGCCCGATGAAAGGGGCCGTGCTGCCGGTTGTCGCGAGCAGCGGCAGGAATCTTTCGAACCGCTGCCGCTCCGCCATGATTCCACCCTGAATCGCACGCTCGACATTCTCCAAGAGGATTTCAGGATTGACCTTGAGCTCCTGGAGGCTTTTGGTCTCAAGCGACTTGCTCAAACGATTCAACTCCGCATAACCAGTGCGAAATATCTGGGCAAGATGGCTGTCTTCGAGATACTCGCTGTCCCGATAGACCCCCACATAATTCTTGCGCTGTCTGAAAAGCTCAATGAACTCCTTGGACTCCTTTTGAGCACGCCTGAAGAGGCGCGCCTTCAACAGTATCACAAACCAGCAGGACACCGACAGGACGAGCAGGGCAAAGAGCACAAACTTCACCATGGGACCCGCATGGGCCACCATCTCCAGCATGCCCCCAGTCCTCTGATAAGGAGCTGGAGAAGTGGTCACGTCCGTGGCTGCGTGAGCCCAACTCGGCAGGAGAAACACCATAAACGTCTTGATCACTGTTCCAAAACCTCACTGCAGTTAATCGCCCCAAAGGGCAGTCACGATCGCGGGCAGGGCCTCTCCGGCGGGACGCGGCATACGAAAATCGACCATCCCCGCAGGAAGCTCTGACGCTCCGGGATTCACCTCCAACAAGAATGCCCCCCTGCTCTTGGCAATCCGGGGAATCTGTGATGCCGGTGCAACGGAAGCCGACGTGCCGACTATCATGAGGAAATCACATTTCCTTGCGGCCTCCATGGCCTCTTCGAGTGCATCGTTCGGGATCAGTTCCCCAAAGAAAACGATCTCAGGGCGTAGGGGGCCTCCACAGCCACACTCCGGAGGCAGGGATGCGAAACTCACTGCCTCCCGCAAGAACCGACGACTGCAGTATTCACACCGCAGCGCTCGGTTATGCCCATGGAACTCGATGACCGTCCTGCTCCCGGCCCTCTGATGCAGGCTATCCACGTTCTGGGTGATGATCTCCTTGATGATGCCCCGCCTTTCCAATTCGGCGAGAGCCATGTGCGCAGGATTAGGCTCCGCCGAGCAAAGCAGCTGGTCCATCTCCCAAAGCATCTGCCAAACTCTTGCGGGATTTGACCTGAATGAATGGATGTGAGCGTATTCCATGGGATCGTACTTGGACCACAATCCGCCGGCACTCCTAAAATCAGGAATACCGCTCTCGACCGATATTCCGGCTCCCGTGAGGGCCACTGCATGCCGACTCACCGCCAGTCGGTCAATCATCCATCGGAAGTCTTCCATGGAGGTCCACCAAAAACCGTTGCATTTTAATATCTTATGGCAAACCATCCTAATTGGCTTGCCTGCCGTTGTCAAGCATTTCGTTGCCCAATGCGCTCTTGGAGAGAGATCTAGCATCCGTCGTGCCAAGCAATCCCTCTTCCAGGACCCGGCCCCTCGCCCACTGGCTCGAACAAACGGGCACGTGGGTCACAGGTGCTTCGCCCTTGGTCTGATTCCCAGAGAGTATTCATCAAAATCATGTTATTTCATTATCTTGAGCAACTGGTCCTTCTTTACCAATTTTCCCTTCATATTGTTCCATTCCATAAGGTTCAGCTCACTCACATCGTAACGAGCCGCTATTCCGCTCAGTGTCTCTCCTTTGGCGACCTTGTGTTGGAGCAGCCGGGACTTGGTCTCGGGCTTCTCGACTTTCTCCGGCTTCTCTTGCTTTTCTGACCTTTCGGGTTGAACGGAATCGAGACGCGACTGAAAATCCTTGCCCTTCCCCTCGGGCACTCGGAGGGTCAGGGACCCTTGGGGTGCCATGTCCGAGATGAGAATCGGGTTTAGGGTCTTGAACTCACGATACGTGACTCCGGCAGCATCGGCCAAGTTGACCACTGGAGTGGGGCTGGACAATCGAACATTGATACGATCGACTCTGAGTGGCGGATATGCAGCACTCTTGGGAAGTGAATACCCGTACTTCTCAGGGTTCTTCAAGACTTCCTTGATGGAAATGATCCTCAGGATGTACCTCTCCGTCTCCAGCGGGAGTTTGAGCGCGTAGTAATTCTCTACCCTCTGTTTCCTCAGCTCGTCTTGTACCCGCCTCTCCCCGCAATTGTAGGCCGCAATGGCGAGAGTCCAATTGGAGAACATCTGCTGGAGGTTCTGCAGGTAGCGGAAGGCACTTTCCGTGGCCATCTCGAAGTCCATGCGCTCGTCCACGGTGCTGCTCTGATTGAGACCGTAGTTGGCCCCAGTGCTCTTGATGAACTGCCAGGGCCCGACAGCTCCAGCGGGTGAACAGGCTGAAACGATGAGATCACTCTCGGCCACGGCCACATACTTCAGATCATCAGGGAGTCTCCTGCGGGCCAACTCCTTCTCAATCCAGGGAAAGTATCGATCCAGACGCTTCAGCCAGAGATAAACCTGCGCGTGGCTATAGACGACCAGGGTGAACTCGCGGTCGAGCCGCTCACGCACATCGGGAACGTTCAGCGGGACAGGCTCGCCACACAAATCCATATTATCAGGAGCAGCGAAGTAAGGCACAACATAGGGGCTCTGTGGTTGATTGGAAGCTCCTTCACCCCAGGCCCTCTCACCAAAATGCACGATCCATCCGGCGAGAAGAACCCCCACTATGACCATCCGGCAGCTTCTTTCAAGGCTCATGCCTTCGACCTTTCTG
>CAZURN010000027.1:0-24652 GCA_964623165.1 uncultured Syntrophobacteraceae bacterium | reverse complement strand
CACGCGCACGACGGGGCCCTGGGACGGCTGATAGTTGTAGTACTGAGCGGTCTGCACGGCGTTGCGCTCCTGCCGGTCCAAATAATTACCGATTATGGCTCCGGCAAGGGCTCCCACAGCCGCGCCCACAGCCGCGCCGATCAGGGCCTCTTTCCCACCGCCTCCTATGATGCCGCCCAACAGGGCGCCCGCGCCCGCACCGGTGACAGCACCAAAACCGGCTCCTCTTCTCGTCTCACTTGCTCCGGCCCAGTCCGTGGCCATGAGCACCAACGTGACACACAGCATCACCGCTATAAGCTTCTTCATGGTTTCTCTCCTTTCTCCATGCGATTCAGCAGCCATCGGAACCTTTCACAAGCTTTCCTCCCTCTCGTCTTATCAAGCTGGAGGCCGCAGCGCCGTTCTCGACCGTTTTCGGAGCATCCCCCACCCTCCTCCATGGAGGGCAGGAATTCGCGCAATCTCCACCTACATCACTGTCCCTGATTGACTCGTCTCGACCGCCATTCCCCGACCCCCCAGTCTTCAGAGGCCGGAGGCTGAGGTTGAGTCCTGCGAGGCGTCACTTCGGTCGTTGGCGGCTTGGGCCTCTGAATAGGCTGTCGTTTCGGTGGTTCAGGGGCCAACCTCACATTTAGGGGATATTCCTCGGCCACCTTCAACTGTATCTGCGACTCCCAGTCCCTGAACTTGGCCAGGGTCATGCGCACATTATGTTTGCCGGGAGGCAACTTCAAGTGGAGAGGGGTCTCCCCCCTCTCGACGCCGTTCACAAACACCCTCGCTTTGGGAGGTTCACTGGATACCGAGAGCAGAGCGTCCTTGGAGAGTTGTTTGAGATCGACGTTGAGAAGCTGCTCCTTGCCCTGCTCCATCTGCACCCTGCCCTCCCATTCCTGGTGGTCCGCAAGGACCAGCCGCACCGTGTGCCTGCCCGGCGGGGCCTTCACCCGCAACGGACTCATCCCCTTCAAGATCCCATCGACAGAGACCTCCGCCCCTTGCGGATTGGTGTTGATGACCAACTCGGATTCTCTCATTATTTCCTTCAAGCTCACCTCAAGGGGGGTTTCCTTCCCCTCCTGGAGGAGCACGACGTCGGACCATTCCTGATATCCATCCAGGGAGATCCTCACCGACCTCCTCCCTGATGGAAGCTTCAACACGATGGGTGACTTGCCTTCCAGCCTCCCATCGACGCTGACATTGGCTCCTTGAGGATTGGTCGTCACACTGAGTCCGGCCTGGATCTGGACAGGTTTTAGCTCCACTTGCAAGGGGTACCCCTTCTCCTCGCTCAGTTGGACCACATCCACCCAGTCCATGTAACCGTCCTGCCTCAAGCGCACCAGGTGCTTGCCAAACGGCAGGGAGACTTCAATGGGACTGCGACCCCTCATTTCATCGTCCACATAGATGGCTACCCCAGGCGGCGTGGTATTTACCTTGAGGGTGGCTAACCTGGCTTCCGGTACGGGTGCCATCTCTGCCGAAACAGGATACTCCCTGCTTTCCTGAAGCGACAACTTCTGCTCCCAGTCTTTGAAACCGGGCAGCGTCAATCTGACCGAATGGTCACCGAAGGGGAGTTCAAGGCCGACCGGTGTCTTGCCCTCGGGCACCCCGTTCACAAAAACCTGTGCCCCTGGAGGCTTGCTCTCGAACCTGACGAAAGCCAGTTCTGCGAGTCTTTGAAGCTCCATCTGGACCGGATAGGGCCGTGCTTCATCCAGGGAGACCTCCCCAGTCCAGTCCCCGTGACCGGGGAGCGATGCCTTCACCCCATACCTGCCCGGAGGGAGTTCCAGTTCCAGGGGCGTTCTGCCCCTTGGTTCCCCGTTGATCATGACCTGAGCTTCCGGAGGATTGCTCTTCAGCTGAAGGATGGCCATCGTCTTGCCTTGAGGCTCGATACGGAACATGCGTATCAACTTTTGCCACGCCGGATCTAGAAGCCCCGGGGCCAGGAAGTATGTGGAACCTATGAGGATGGCGAACAGGAGTAGGGCCAGCAAAGGAACATTGGCCTTCCTTTTCTTTATCGTGACCACGGGAGGTGGAGGAGCAATGACGGTAGCTTCCGATGACTGTTCCCGCTTAAGACAGTCGCGGAGGGCTTCGGCGAGAGCCTCCCCCGTGGGGTAGCGTCCCTCGGGTTCCTTGCTCAGGCATTTCATGATGATCCCGGAAAGCCGTGGATCCAGGTCTACATTCACCTGGGCAGGTTCGACGGGTTGAGAGTGAACGATCTCGTTGAAAAGTGTCGCGAGAGTCTTGCCCTCCCGTCCGAACGGCCTCTTCCCTGTGCTCAGCTCGTAAAGGATGACGCCGAGAGAGAAGAGGTCGGACCTGCCGTCCACGGCATGCCCCAGCACCTGCTCGGGGGACATGTAAGCAGGCGTCCCGAGGATTTCACCGTCCTGGGTTTGCAGGGTGGCTGATGGATCCTCGATGTGAGCAATGCCGAAATCCGTGATCTTCACGAGCCCCTTGGGCTGGATGACGATGTTGCTCGGTTTGATGTCCCGGTGAACAACACCTTTCCCGTGGGCATAGTCCAGGGTGTCGGCCACCTGGATCCCGATGCTCAGGATCTCCTCAAAGGTGAACTGCTTCTCCTGAATCAATTCGTTGAGGGGACGTCCCTCGAGGTATTCCATGGCAATGTATATGGTGCCCTGATCTTCCCCGGCATCGTAGACGGTCACAATGTTGGGATGGGACAGCCGGCCGATGGCCTTGGCTTCCTTGATGAAGCGCCTCACGAAAGCCTCGCTCGTGTGCCGGTCCTGCCTCAGGACCTTCAAGGCCACCGTGCGGTCGATCTGGGGATCGTGGGCCTGGTACACAACTCCCATGGAACCCTTGCCCAATTCCCTCACTGTTTCATAACGGCCATAATGCATTCTGACACGTAGCCTTCCTGGGACGACCCACCAGCCGGGATTTGAGCACCGTCGTCAAAAGAACGTCCAAGCACATCCCAAAAGTGTGGAAACGCACATCCAAAGGCAAACACCTTGCATGCCACGGGTTCACAGGGAATTGACAGGGTGACTCAGCAAACTCATGGTCCACCAAACCAAGAGAACACAACCTGAACCAGAGATCCGCATGACGTTACAATCAATCGGAACAATAGCGAGAAACCGAGTTCCAATACACTTCTTCACTCATTGACGTCGAGTACCTGCTGCAAGTGGACTGATATCAATGCCTCCTTTTGAAATGTAGCCAAGGCACTGAAGGAGTCAAGGAATTTCCTATTAGCTCAAAGCCTCTTTTCAGGATCAATTCGCTCCCCATGATTATCGCGTAAAGATTCATTCGTGAAGGTGAGGAAGTTAGGTTTGGTCTTTCAATGTGATTCCTTCGCAATTACAATGGCACAAAGATACCTCGGCCGACATGACTGATCCGTTGACCTTTTTTCGGAGGTTTCCCTTGAGCCATCGAGCCAAGCTTGTCCTAAAAGGCGAACCCGGGACGTCTTATGAGATCGGGGAAAAGGAAACCATCATCGGGCGCGCCGAAGGGTGCGACATACAACTGCCGGACGCTTTCGTTTCCCGACGTCAGGCCAAGGTGTATTTCGAGGCGGGATCATTTGTCCTGGCGAACACCGGCAGTAATCCCATCTTCGTCAACAATATGAAAGCCGACCTGCACGTTCTCAAGGATAACGACGAGATCACACTCGGAAAGACGGAGTTCGTTTTCCGCGTGTCAAAGTCTGAGGAACAACCTCAGGAAGCCTCCCAGGAGCCCCCAGACGTGCAGGAACAAACCATTCTGGCCCCTTCCGGTCTGCAACCGGCACCGCAGGGACCCCGACTCGTCGTCACCTCACCCAAAGGCACCGTCACCGTTTATCCCCTGAAACCCCGAAGGTTCCTAATCGGACGGGCACCGGATTCAGACCTGCTGCTCGAAGATCTTTCCGTTTCCAGAAAACACTGCGTCATCGAACGGGAAAAGGGTGTCTATGTCCTGAAAAGTCTCACCTACACGAATCCCGTGATCATCGATGACCAGCCCATCAATGAGAAATCCTTGACTACAGGGGATCAGTTCCGCATCGGTCTCTACAACATGACTTTTCTCTCGGACCGCGCTGAAGATCAACGGGGTCTGCAGGAGAAGATTGTCCTCAAGACCAGGTGGGGCTATGTTTTCGCAGCCTGTGCGTTGGCGGTCGTGGCATTTTCGGCCGCCGGCTATGGAATATACCGCTCCATTTCCGTGCCCAAACCCCCGGTGGATCGCCCGGCCGACCTCACGCCGGAATCCCGCGTTCCCGACAAGTTGAAGGCTGCCTCCCAACAGATCGAAGCAGGGGATTTCCCTGCGGCCAAGATTTCCCTGTCGGCCCTTTCCCACGAGAAGCTTTCACCTGCGGAAATGCAGAGGGCCAACGAGCTGATGGCTCTGGTGGCCCTTTTCGAGGCGCAGAAAGCGACTGAGGCAGGAAATGTCAAAGGGGCCAAGGATCTCTTGGCCGCTTTTCTCGCAAAGCATGGAGGAGGGGAACAATCCAGATCGGTTCGGGATCGTCTCGACCAGTACCGCATGGAATCGGCCAGGGCCCTTGAGCTCTCCGGCGATCACCTAGGCGCCATGCGCGAATTCTCCGCCATCTCCGAGGAGAGTCCCCATTATGACGAGGCACAGCAGGCAGTGAGCCGCATCTGGCTGGCCTCACAACAGCAGGAGGTGGCACCTCAGGCTTTGCCGCAACTCCTGGAACAGGCCGAGGAACACTTTCAGGCCAAACGCTATACGACCCCGGCCAACACCAACGCTTACGTCATCTACCAGATGGTGCTTGCCATCGACCCCCACAACGTCCTCGCCCGGGAACGCGTCGCCCAGATGAAGGCCTTTTACCTCGAGAATGGAGACAGACATTTTCAGCAGAAGAATTACTCTGGCGCACTTTCCTACTATCAGCGCTACATGCTCATCGACCCCGACAACCCGGAGGTGAAAGAGCGGGTGTCCCTCAGCAGGAAATACACACGCTGAAGCCCAAAGGGTCTTGCATTCTCTCACAGAGCATTTCAAACCCGTGGCTCAGCGGTCTCGTCCCATGATAGTGGCTACAACCCAGTGTCACACCGCCGCAAGCCTTCTGAACGTGTATGCAATGGCAACCATGGACAGGGGAACCGTAACAAAAAGCCCCATCAGAAGGGCTAAGACGCCTAGGGCGTTGACGGCCAGAAGGGCTAGCCCCAGGAGGAAGATGTCCATCTTGTAGCCGGAAGTGATTCCGGCACTGCTCTTCAGTGCCTGAATCGGCCCCTGTCCACGATCCACG
The DNA here is from genome assembly GCA_964623165.1 of uncultured Syntrophobacteraceae bacterium. Lineage (GTDB taxonomy): Bacteria > Desulfobacterota > Syntrophobacteria > Syntrophobacterales > Syntrophobacteraceae > JAAYUJ01. Next base: position 19,329 of record CAZURN010000027.1, on the reverse strand, counting down.
ACAAAATACCCGTAAAAGCAGAACTTGATGGACCAAATGATGCCCGGCACAACGAAGAGAACGAGTCCGCACAGGACGATGAGTGCGTAGAACAGACTCGCAAAGAAATATCTGAAGAAAAAAGGCAACCCGTCGAGAAGGTTTGACAGCTGGGGTCTCTCACCATCGTGCACGCTCAGGGACACCTTGATGAAACCCATGGTCACAACTGTTTCGAACACAATGGCCACGGCACGGAACAGAACCCGGGTCACGACCGGGGCGCGCTCGTCGGCCAAATCCGCCATGGTGTCAGGCAGCAGAACCAGCAGGCTTCCCACTATGAGGAACCCGATGAAAAAAACCATATGTTCTCTGGCCCTGGCCCACCCGAACTTGACTGCCGAACCGATGGAAAAAGGCGGCTCATCGCCATGCCCGTATCGCAGGCCGGTCTTCGAGGGGCCGGCCTGGATCGGAGCGATTGGCATCATTCCTTCTGCGCCTCCCGCACCTTCTCGGACTCCCGCAGTCATCGCCGGATCCATATGATCCCTGATTTTCACGAAGACCACCCCGCACTGGATGCACTCCTCCCCCCGAGCCTGCCTGGTGCCGCATTTCGGACAGGTCATCTCTTCCCTTCCCCGGGGGGGATCCACCTTGAACCGATGGCCACAGCCACTGCAGCGGGCCGTCACCCCATCTCCCGGAATGCGTGCTTCTTCTATGCCGTACTCCCTGCCACACTGGGGACACTTGACCGTCATGGCCACACCTCGAAAGTGTAGGAAACTCTTCGAAGAATACTCGAATGCAGACTCGGAACCACGTCTGATTGCAGCGTCTGTATCGGGCAATCCACAGCCTGAACATACGGCAGGTGCAATGGTCTTCCGGTTGGAAGGCGCCCAGTTTCTGCCGTCTCCGGAAACGGTCCATCGGCCTCCAACGCAGAATCCCTCGGCCTTGAGGATACCGCTTCCTGAAGCGTCGGTTACTTGAAAAGTCGCTTGAAGATGGATTTCCCGTCGCGATCGGACTTTTCCTGGCCGGAACCTCCCTGCCCCCCCTGCTCCCCGCCAGGGGAGAAGCCACCGGGAGATTCGGAGCTAGCCTCCTCGACTTCCGCCAGGCGACCTTCGCCCAGATAGCGAAATATCGGTCCCTGGGGACTCATTGCAAGGAGATCGTCGGTTTGCAGAGGATGTGGCTTCAGGCCGACGGGTCGGCCATTCACCTGAACCAGGCTTCGGCCCGTCAGATCCTTCACCCAATATTGGCCCTGGGCGTGGAGAATCTGGGCGTGCATGTCGAGAAGCCCTGGATGGTTGATTGAAAAATGGCAGTGGGGATGCTTGCCAACGTTCACCGGCAGCTGTTTGTATGAACGCAGGGTTGGGCCGTACTGAAAGACGAGGGGCACGCTGACCGGCTGGGCGGCCATTTCCGGTTCGGCCATTTCGGGAACCGCCCGGGGCGCTGCAGGAGGATCCCTTCGGGGGACCCGGATCTCTTCCCTGACCGGCTCCGAAACGACAGCCTCGGCAACAGGACCGGTTTCCGTCTGCTCCTCCTTCACCTGCATCAGGAAGCTCACCTTTGGCCCCCCCTCGGCAAAGGTCAGCACATCCCCGTTCTTGAGAAAGGTCTCCTTAACTCTCTTTCCGTTGACGTAGGTCCCGTTGGTGCTGAGATCCTCCAGTCTGAACCGGTTGCCATCCCTGGTGATTTCAACATGCCTGCGGGAAACCACGGCGAGGTCGGCCGGAAACCTGATGGAGCAGTCGGGGTGCCGGCCGATGGAAATCACGGGCTCTGTGAATTCCTGGATCTGACCCTTCAAGGGCCCGTGCAAATGGATAAACTGCACCACGATGGTCGGAGCGCGCTTCATGGATATCGACTCTAGGTATTGGTTTGAACGGACCCGGCATCGGAATCGATGGGCCGGGTCACGGCGATTCATAATGACACGAACCACTTGCATCGGCTGATGGACAAAACTATTATAGCGCCACAGCGGCGACTGGTGCAAACGGTGTTTCACGGCATATGCCGTCACTGACAGCACATGGCCCCGAGGCCAAGCGGTCCTCGCCCGGATCAAAATACCGCCCGCCGCTCACGGCCGCAACGGTTGTGTTCGTGGAGATTGTGACCTGCGGATCTGTTTCCACCAATCCAGCGGGGCTGGACGTTGAAAGCGAAGTCGGGAATCCAATCGACACGAAGTTGCAGCCAAGCTGATGCAGCCCAATGCCTTCTGCCCGTCCGTTTCGTGTGGCCTGCAATGGGTTATGCTGCACCTAGTATTCTGCTCGGTTGAATCTTGAACGCAACTCCGTATGAGACACGCTCCGGGCGCGTTAGTCATCCGCTTCCGGGCGAGTTGGCGCTCAGCCACAATCCTGGGCGCCCCGAAAGGCACCCAGTCAGGTCGATTCATGCTCAAAGCCCTTTTGTACGGCAAAACGGACGTAGGACTCAAACGGACGAACAATGAAGATGCCTTCATGCTGAAGGCAGAACTTGGGCTCTGTGTTCTCGCGGACGGGATGGGAGGGGCTGCGGCGGGCGAACTCGCAAGTCAATTCTTCACAGAGACAGCCCTGGAAGTCTTCTCAAGAGCGGGAAACCGTTCCGAGGAAGACTGCGTGGAACTCATCCAAAGCGCATACGATGTGGCCAACCAACGGATCCTTCAGCATGTGCAGGAGAACCCTGAACACAAGGGAATGGGCTGCACGGCCGAACTCCTGGTCTTGCACGGTGAACGGTTCTCCCTTGGCCACGTGGGAGACAGCCGCACCTACCTGCTTCGCCATCGGGTGCTGAAGCAACTCACCCATGACCACTCCCTGGTTCAGGAACAGCTCGATCAGGGCTTTATCACCCAAGATGAAGCCCGAAAGCACCCCATGAGAAACGTGATCCTCCGGGCCGTGGGAACCCAGGAATCCTTGGCAGTGGACCTCATCCGCGGGGCCATCGTCCCCCAGGACATCTTCCTTCAGTGTTCCGACGGACTTTCCGACATGATCGACGACGAAACCATCCACTCGGTCCTTGTCCTTCCTGCGGGCCTTCCCGAAAAAGCCGAGAAACTCATCGAGCTCGCCAAACTGGCCGGCGGCCTCGACAACATCACGGTGGTCCTGAGCGAAATCGTGGGCGACTGACACACCTCGTTTCTCCCCATTCAGTGGTTAGTATAGAATCGAAAAGCAATCGGCCATGACAATGAACAAGGGCAGTCAACCTTGAAATTGGCCGTAGAAACCTCAGCAGAATGGAGTTAGAGTGCTTTAGGCGCTTCATAGGTTGCCTAATCTCTAACAATTGGGACGACTCCGGTATGCCTTGGTGTCGTCGCAATTCATTTTTCCAGAAGCCTAGTTCCAGAAGCCTAAAGTGACAGGACGCTGCCGAGTGTGAGCGATTGACACACTTTCGTGCGACCGAAGTCGATTTCTCGGCGCGTGCGAGGGAGCAAACTGGTGAGTGTGGGACAAGGGGCGAGAGAGGCAGTGCCGATGGAGTGGGTCGCGATTGGATTGGTTCTGGTGGCCCTTGGCATTTTCGCGCTTCGGGCCGGGAAGCGGGGTGGACTACGCGGATTGGCTTTCGGCGCGCGAGTGGTCGAAACGCTTGGCGAAATCGATTTGGGCGAACGAGGCTGGATGAGCATGCGGCTGCGAGTCAACCTCCTTGAGCAAGAGGCGGAGGCGGACAACGTGGTGGGAATCGAGATCCTGACCTGCCAGACCGCCCGGTTCGACCGAAGCTACGAGATGATCCCTCTCGTGCTCGACAGGCAACAAACGAGAGGACTCATTCGTTTGCTGGAGGCGGCGACGTCCAAAGAGTCAATGCAAAGCCGGCAGATCGTATGAGGGCTGCGTGATGCCGTCGAGCAGGAAACGGTGGAAGACCTGCCAGTCGCCCTCGAAATTCAGCCCTGAGGACAGACGGTTTAGGCAGGGAATGGGTTGCGTTTCAGCCACCCTTCGATGCGGTCGAAGGCGTCGTGAATCTCTGATTCCGCGCCTCCAAAAGAGAGGCGCACATGCCCCTCCCCCGTGGGGCCGAAGGCGGCACCGGGGATCGTGATCACCCGGGCCTCCTGAAGGAGGCGCAGGGCATAGGTCATGGAGTCCACGCCCGGCACGCTGAAGCGGGCCATGAGATAGTAGGCTCCCCGCGGAGTCACATAAGTGAAGTGGTCCCCGAGGCGGTCCAGCCGTTCACGGGTGAGGTCCCTGCGCTTTTGCAGGGTGTCCGCAATTTCCCGCACGCATTCCTGGGACCCTTCCAAGGCCGCCATGGCCGCAACCTGAGACGGGGTCGGGGCACAGATGGCGACGGCGTCGTGGATCTTCATCATCTGGTCCAGGATGGGTTCGGGAGCATACACGTACCCCACGCGCCACCCGGTCATGGCATACTTCTTCGAAAAGCTGAAGATGGCGATGAGCCGATCCCTGATCTCCGGGAGGCCCACCAGACTGAAATGACTCTTTCCGTCGTAGACCAGGAAATCGTAGGTTTCATCTGCAATAATGAAAATCCCCCGTTGAGCGGCCAGTTCAGCCATCACGCGGAGATCCTCCTCCCGGAAATTGGCTCCCGTGGGATTGTGGGGATTGCACAGGATGATGGCCTTTGTCTTCGGGGTGACGGCATCTTTGATGCGCTCCACGTCGAGCTGCCAGCCACGCTCCTCCAGAGGCACAAACACCGGGACGCCCTCGGCCAGGAGCACCTGCTCGATGTGCGAGGCGTAATTGGGAGACGGGAGGATCACCTCGTCCCCCCGGTCCACCACGGTGAGCACCGCGGCGGCCAGGGCCTCCATGGCTCCAACGGTGATGCAGATCTCGCGCTCCCCGTCCACCCGTATGCCCGACCGGACACCGATGTCCCTGGCCACGGCCTCCCGCAGCTCCGGAAGCCCAGGTCCCAGGGTGTATTTGCCACCGTCCGGGTTTTCCATCATCGCCCGGAACACCGCATCCACAATATGTCTTGGAGTGGCGAAGGAGGGAATGCCCTGTCCCAGGGAGACACACCCACCTATCTTGCTTGCCAACAAAGGCATTTCCTTGATCGCCGAGATGGTGATCCCTCTCACCCTGCGGCTAATTCCTTCCGTTCGGTATGATTTGCCCGACGCGACGAGGGCGGAGCGTTGCAATGCCATGAAATCTCCTGGTGGCCAGCTCTGGGGCTCCCGGGCTCAATCGAAGATCTTGCCCGGGTTCAGGATGTGCAGGGGATCGAAGATCCGCTTGATTTCTCTTTGAATGCGAATGCTCTCGGGGGAAAGTTCCAGGGACAGAAACCGTTTCTTGGCTACGCCTATGCCGTGTTCTCCCGAAATGGTTCCCCCTAGGGCGAGGACTTCCTTGAGGATGGCCAGGACCCCTTCCTCCACGCGAGGCGCCGCCTCCCTATCCGTGGCCGTGATGTTCAGGTGGATGTTTCCGTCGCCCGCATGACCGAAGGAGTAAATCCTCATGCCGTAGCGCTTTTCAAAATCAGGCAATCCGTTGACGAATTCCGCGATGCGGCCGATGGGCACCACCACATCTTCCGGAATATAGAGCGGCGAATGATGTTCGATGCGAAGCGAGACCTCCTTGCGCACTTCCCACATCTTGGCCCTCTTATAGGAATCGGGAGCCAGGAGCACATCGAGGGCCCCGTATTCGAGGCAGATCCCCCCCATGGCCTCGGCTTCCCGCTCGATGATGGACGGAGCCCCGTCCGTCTCCAGGAGGAGAAATGCTCCCGCTTCATCTGTGCAGTCAAAAGCGAGGAGATCCCCCACCAGTTCCAGGCAGTGCCGGTCCATGAATTCCATGGCGCACGGCGTGTGGCCGCCTGTCAGGATGGCCGTCACCGCTTCCATGCCTGAGGGCAGATCCCTGAAGAATGCCACCAGCGTCGTGACCGCCGGCGGATGAGGGATGAGCTTGAGGATGAGTCTCGTGATGATCCCCAGGGTGCCCTCGGATCCCACAACCAGGTGAGTGAGGTCGTAGCCCACGACACCTTTGCGCGTCTGCACACCGGTCGTGACCACGCGTCCACTGGGCAGAACCAGTTCGAGGCCCAGCACGTAGTCCCGCGTCGTGCCGTATTTGACACAAGACGGCCCCCCCGCATTGGATGCCGCATTGCCGCCGATGGAGCACGTGTCCAGGCTGGCAGGGTCCGGAGGATAGAACAGCCCTTTGTTTTCGGCGGCCTTCTTCAGGTCCATGTTGATGACGCCGGGCTCCACAACGGCGACCATGTTCCGGGAATCGATGGACAAGATGCGGTTCATGCGGGCAAGGGAGAGCACCACGCCTCCGCAAACAGGCACGGATCCCCCTGTGAGTCCCGTGCCCAGCCCCCGGGGAGTCACGGGAAACCGGTAGGCATTGGCCAGCCGAAGGAGCGCCTGGACCTGATCCACTGACACCGCCTCCACAACCAGCTCGGGGAGCCGGAAAATCTCCGTGGCATCCCGCCCGAAGGGTTCGAGTTTTTCCTCCCCGGTCAGGACGCAATCGCTGCCAACGGCGTTCCGTATGCGTTCGACGGTCTCGGGAGTGATGGGTGAATAAGGCGAGGGGGAGTCTCTCAATGTTTACATCCTGTGGTGTTCGAAACCTGGAATGGTGAGTCGATCTTCCACTTGGTGAAGTATCCAGCTGGCTAACGATACGAGAATGAGATAGAACACTCCCACGGACAGGAACACCTCCATGTATTTGAACGAGTGGGAGGCAAGGATCTTGGCTTCGCCCGTGAGTTCGATACACGTCACCATGTACGCCAGGGACGAATACTTGATGAGATAGATGATCTCATTGCCGCATCCGGGAAGGGCTCTTCGGAGGGCCTGAGGGAGTATGATGGTGAGGACCATGCGCAGCTTGGTGAATCCCAGGGCCTGCGCCGCCAGAAGCTGTCCCCTCCTGATGGAAAGGAGAGCTCCGCGTATGTACTCGGAATGGTAGGCCCCACTGCAGAGTGAGAATCCCATCACCGAGGCCGCGAAAGGTGACAGGTAGATGCCGAGATGCGGGAGCCCGAAATACCAGGTGAAGAGCTGCACGACGAGCGGAACGCCTCGGAAGAGCGCCACGTAGGCATCGGCAAGACGCCTGGTGACCGGACTGCCGTAGACCCTCAGGGCTCCCACCAGGACCCCGATGCACAGGCCAAGAACGGCAGAGGGGACGATGAGCAGCACGCTCACTCTGAACCCCCTCAGGAGGGCCGGCACCACTTCTTCCTGAATAAAAAGCAGCTCTTCCACGAACACTAAATCGTTTCTCCGTAAAGCTCCGTGATCTTTGAGCAGAACTCTTTCGTTCGCTCACATTGCGCTTCCGACAGAATCTTTGCCGGGGGGCCCTGTTCCAGAATGAGCCCGTCCTCCATGAAAATGATCTCGTTTGCCAGGGCCCGCGAAAAGCCGATCTGGTGGGTGGCCATGATCATGGTCATGCCGTTGGACACGAGATCCCTGATGACGGCCAGGACTTCTCCGATGAGTTCGGGGTCGAGAGCCGAGGTGGGCTCGTCCAGGAGCATCACCTTGGGATCCATGGCGAGGGCCCTCGCAATGGAAACCCTCTGTTTCTGGCCCCCCGAAAGATGGGCCGGATGATGGTTGGCGTGACCGCTCAGACCGACCCTCTCGAGTTCGGCCATGGCCCGCTCCCTCGCTTCCTTGCGGTGCATCCCCTTCACGTGCACCAGGGACACCTCGATGTTCTGGACGGCCGTCAGGTGATCGAACAGGTTGAAGTCCTGAAAGATCATTCCCACCTGCTGCCGATACCGGTAGAGATCCCGTTTGTGAGAATGATTCACCCGTTGCCCCTCGAGGAAGACCTCCCCCATTTCAGGTATGACGAGAAAGTTGATGCACTGGAGGAGAGTGCTTTTCCCGGCTCCCGAAGGACCAATGAGCACCTTGAGTTCTCCCCTCCGGATGGAGAGGGAGACGCCCTTGAGGATTTCCCTGGGCCCATACCGTTTGTGGACGTCTTCAACTCTTAGGATCGGTTCATTTTCCAAGCTTGGCACGAAATCCGTCAATCCTTCCCATGCGATCACTGTGCCTGAGGCGACCAGATCAGCGGGCCGCCACAGGAAATGCCTCCTGCTTGAATGCACAAAAGAAACGGGGGTCACATATTGGCGTGGGAATACCCCCTGATTCGCACCTTCGATTCCAGCGTGCGCAAACTCCTCGTTCCCACATAGGTCAGAATCAGGTAAATCAGCCCGGCCGCCATGTATAGAGGAAGGTGCTGATAGGTGCGCGTCGCCACAAAATGGGTTCTTGCCATGATCTCAGCCACTCCCAGTGCATATGTCACGGCGGAATCCTTGAGTACAATAGAGTACTCGTTGGACCACGCCGGAATGGACAACCGGAGCGCCTGAGGCAGAATGATCAGGGCGATGGTCTGGGTGTCGCTCATGCCAAGGGCGCGGGCAGCCTTGAACTGGCCCTCGGGCAGGGAGAGGATGGCTCCGCGAAAAATCTGGGACTGATAGGCGGCGCTGATGAGCCCCAGGACAATCACGGCCACGGTGAACGCCGAGAGATTAATGTTCAGGAAAGAGAACAGTCCGAAATAGAATAGAAAGAGCAGCACCAGAAGAGGGACTCCACGAAAGAACCAGACGTACGTTCTGACAACCCAGCGAACGGCAGTCCCTCCGTAGACCTGCCCCACCGCAAGAGGAATGCCCGCCACGAGTCCGATGAGCATGGAACCCACGACGACAGCGACAGTGACGAGAGACCCTCCCAGCATGTACGGAAAGGCGTTCACAACGGCATTGAGGCCATCCGTCATTACGTATTCGGTTACCCCTCTGTTCTTCCGATCCCTGCCATTCCTGAATCACCGGGGAACCACGAAGGTCACCAGGACGAACCAAACCAATTCTCCCGGGTTCTCTCCTGAGTCCCTGCGCGCTTCTTCGTGCCCTTCATGTCTGGACTGGGCAGTCGGCAACGATTGCATAAGGGAATGACAGGGAAAAAAATCGGAAGACATCGAGGGAGGCTTCCTCAACGCCTTCCGAATCATCACCAGTCACCCAAGCGCACTCTCAGCCCACATTGATGCGGAGAGCCCGGCAGCACTCCGATCGCAGAGACGTCTATGCCGTTCCGCATGCGCGATCATCAATCCAGTTCGTACTTCTTTTTCAGCTCTTCCCAGTACGGGGAAGCCATCAGCTTCTTGAGGCCTTCGTTGATCTTGGCCAAAAACTCCGTGTCCTCTTTGCGGACGGCGTATCCGAAGGTCTCCTCGGGCATGCCAAATTCACCGATGACCTTGACCGGTTTTCCCTTTTTGACAGCGTCCTTGGCAGGCGCATCATCCATGGCGGCTGCCACGATACGGCCGTTCACCACGTCTTCCACGGCGAGGGGGGCGGAATCATAGTACACCAGTTCGAACTTCAGCCCTTTCTGCTTGATGAGGTTCTCCTCGATCCACTTGGCTTCCGTGGTGCCGCGCTGCACGCCCACCTTGTTCCCCCCGCTCATGGCCTTCTCGGGGGTCATGTCCGAGTCCTTCTTGGCAACCAGGACCTGGGTGATCTTCCAGTAGGGAGTGCTGAAGTTCACTTCCTTCTTGCGGGCATCCGAGATGCTCATTCCCGAGGCGATGATGTCAATTTTCTTGGCATTCAGGCTCGGGATGATTCCGTCCCAATCCATGGGCTGATGCTTGACCTTGAAGCCCATTTCCTTGGCAATCCAGTCAAGAGACGCCACATCGAAGCCATCCGGCTTCCCCGTCTTGTCCACAAATGCAAAAGGAGGGAAGTTCGCATCGATGCCGTTCACGTAAACCTTCTCCTGGGCCTGGGCCATTGGAGCTGTCCCGATCAACGCAACCCCCAGGACACAAGCCAAAACCATCAAGAATTTTCTGCGCATACCCCTCTCCTTTTCTCAAGATCAATGACAGATGCACCACTCCCATCTCCCCGTTCAAGCTCCCGTGGGCGCTTCACCGTGAAGACCCCCTTGAGACGAGTTTCGCAAGGATAACAGAAGGGTAGTGGGCGATCAAGACCATTCGGGACATCCCCGCATGCACCATGCCTGCGGGAACCGCCGTTGCCCCGCCAGAAAAACCTGCTCGGCGCCTGGGATCAGCCGTCTGTTCAGGACATGTCCTGTGCATGAAGAATCTCATGTTGGATTTCGTGCATAATCCTGCTGTGGAGAATTTCCAGAATCCCATAGCCTGCGGCCCAGGAAGCGGATGGATACAAGGCCCTCCGCTGCACCGACTTATGCACCATTTGGCATCAGCGATCCCGGTGCCCCTATAGTGAAACAGACAACTCTCCAAGTCGAAAGTCACTGAGTGGTGACGGTCTTTATTTCACGAGGAAGGGCACGTCCGGGGTGTCCAAAGGTTCATCCAATTCCCGCGCCCACACTCTGGCTCGAGCGAAATGGGATCCCTTGGATAGTTTCCAGAGAAACCGGGTCTTGCCAGGCCCTGTGTCTCCAACAACTTGGCCGTCCACGATCCACTGGATTCTCTCCACGGGAACCCCATTGGACACGGTGAATGGAAACGCTTCCAGTTCGTCGGGGATGCGGGGGTCCATGCGAATCTGGAGGTCCCGGGTGGGTTGGACCAGAGCGGCGGCTGACCTGTTTGCCATTGCGGTGAGGAACCTCCGTTCGGTTGACGCCGCCCTGGGTCCGTGACGCCGACACTCCACTTCGGGAAATTGGCTCCTTCGGAAATACTCTGTCATGGCGGGACAAAAGGGGCCAGCCAGAAGCCCTGTCTCCCGGCAGATCACCATGGGAACGAGGCCGCGGTTCATGGGGAGGGGTTCCGAATCCCGAAGCCGGTTGAGCTCGGCAAACACGGCCCGGAGCACCAGGGCGGGTCCGGAGGCACCAGTGAGGCCTCGGGCCGGCTTTCTCTCCAGGTTCCCCATCCAGACACCCGCCGTGTGGTGACGCGTAAACCCAACCGCCCACCCGTCCCGGTGATCGCTGGACGTGCCCGTTTTCACCGCCGTCTGGACGGGAAAGCGTAGCAGGTGCCCATCCCCAAATTCCAGGTGGCGCGCATGGGGATCCGACAGGATGTCCCCGATAAGGGCCGCCGTCTCTTCGTCGAAAACCCGGCGGGCCTCTCCGCGAGACCTGTCCTCGAGAAGCACATTCAAGGGCCGGAACTCGCCGCGCCTGGCAAGGACGGCGTAGGCCTGAACCAGCTCCCTCAGACTCACCTCCCCATCGCCCAGAGCCAGGCCATCACCATAGTGTTCGGCGGGCCGGTCGAGGCTTTCAAAACCCAGTTCGTGGAGCTTCTTCAGAAACGGACTCCGCCCCGTGAACTGGATAGCTCGGACCGCCGGGACGTTCAGGGAATTTCCGAGGGCCTCCCTCAAGCGCAGTGGGCCGTAGTGGATCCGGCTATAGTTGTGGAACCGGTGCAATCCCTGCCCAACGGGCTCTGCCAAGGGCATATCCTCAATGAGGGTGGCCGCAGTCCAACCGTTCTGAAGCGAAAGCGCATATAGAAAAGGCTTCAGGGTCGACCCAGGTTGCCTGGGCGTGGTCACGGCATCAATCCAGCCTCCGGGAAGCTCCTCCGACAAACCTCCCCCATTGACCCAGGCCAGGATTTCGTCCTTCTCATGGTCCACCACGAGGACGGCTCCATCAACCTTCTCAGACCCCGAGAAATCTCTAAGCCGCGTGTCCAGGATCTGTTGAATCCGCCCCTGAAGACCGCTGTCCAGGGTAGTGAACACCTGGATCCGGTCGCCGGGTTTGCCCGAGTCGATCAAGCCCCGCACAAAACGCACAAAATGACTGACATCCTTCGGAAAACCAGGTTGTTGCCTGGACCATTCCCACTCCAAGGCGGCACGAACCTCTTCACCATCCATGGCCCCCTGGTTCTTCAGGTGCACTGCGAGCCCTGCGATTCCCCGCTTCAAACCCGCATTGTCCCTCTTGAGATCCATCCGGCCCGGCGCGCGCACCAGGACGACGAGGGCCAGCATCTCTCCGGGGCTCAGTGTGGCGGGATCCCTGTCGAAATAGAAACGGGCGGCCTGCTTGACCCCTCGGCGCTGATGGGCATAAGGGACCTGATTCAGGTAGAATTCCAGGATTTCCGCCTTGGAAAAACGCTTCTCCAGTCTTTCGGCCTCGATCCCCTCGATCCAGCGGGACCAGAAGGTGCGGGGACGCGGATGAAGCATGCGCACCACCTGTTCGGAAATGGTGCTCGCCCCGCGCACCACTCGAAACGCCCGGATATTCTGCAGCGCCGCATGAACCCTGGCCATCCAGTCCACCCCTCCGTGTTGATAGAAGCGCCTGTCCTCCGACTCGATGAAAGCCTTCACCATGAGTGGGGGGATTTCATGCAGCGAGACGCAATCGTGGAAATTCCATGTGTTCTGATAGGTCACGGACAGAGGGGCGCCGTGGCGATCCAGGACCTGGACCCTCTGAATCTCCCGGGCCTCCGGAGCGAGCTTGTCCGGGATCGGCAGCAGGTCCGCCCTGGTCCGAAGGGTCAGGAACGCCGCAAGGATTACCAAGAGCCCGGCAAAAGAAATGAAGAGCCATTTCGTCACCGCGGCGAAACGCATTTATTGCCTCCTCTTGTCCTTCCGGTCGTGGAGCATATAGGGGTCAAACTTGAGAGAAGTACTTGAGAACCCGGGATTCCACCTCCCCTATTCCGTCGCCTGCACCCGCAGTGTGGCCGGGACGCCCCTGCCGAAGACATCGGGCGTGTACATCTCCTCGGCCATGGTCGGCAGCACCGTGAACGTCCCGGGGGCTATGGCCTGGGCCACATAGCTCAGGTGGTAGCGGCCCTGGGGAAGCAGTTCCGAGTAAAACCTGGCGGAATCGTGGCGCAGTTCCCGGTGATAGAAGCTCCACCGGGAGGAAGCGAAAGTCACCCAGTCGCGGTACCGTTGCCGGTAAGACCCGGCCGGAATGGTTGCCTCCGACTTGTCCGCATCGACGGTGGAGGCCGTCGCGAGATCCCTGTTCACGGGTTCCAGACCTCCTGGAATGGGGTCGTTCACCACCACGAAATAGCGCTCCGCGGGCACGTTCACGTAGATGTCCACCCGAACCAGATCCCCAGTCTTCATGTCCATTTCATTGGACAACTGGACCCACTTTCCGTTGCGCTCCACACTGTATTCCCTGTGGACTTCGACCCCCGCGTTGGTGGCATCCGTCTGGAGGGCCTTCGGGGTATAGCGCAGATTGACTCCATAGTAGAGACGGCCTTCCCCTGTCCGGCTCAGCCGGATGGAAGCCTTCTTTCCCACGTCTTCCGGCTTCAAAGGCCGATCGAAGGTCCGGGGCGAATCCGCCAAGCTTTTGAACACCGCTTCTCCCAGGGTTTCTCCATCCAACTCGGCCAGGACCCTGAAGTCCACCGGCCCCTTTTCGTAGGTCCGGCTGAAATCCACCAGGGCCTTCACCGCGAAAAGATTGTCCTGGGTGGAATTCCAGTGCGTCCGGGTCTTGCGGCTCTGCACGATGGAGCGCACCATGCGGAACGGGATGTCGCCTACGCCCATCTGGCCGGGACTCTTCCGTTCCACAGCGAGCATGGCAAGCAGCACCGCGCTGTTGTCTCGGAGGCTCGAGCTCAGGATGTGCTTGAACCGGGAATCCAGGGTTTCCTTGAACACCAAGGTCCCACCGCTCTGGTCTCCCTGGGCCAGGATGCTCTTGAGGACACTCTCCTGAAGCCGGGCTGTCCCCGGGACATGGGTTAACGCCTGAAGGAAGAATGCCTTGCCGAAGAGGCTCATTTCCGGAACGCGCACCCGGTAGCGATCGAGGTCCCCCTGGGTGACCTTGCCCATTTGCGCCTGCACAGCGAGAATCAGGGCTCGCACGGACGAGAGCATCCCCTGGGTGTAGACGCCCCCCGTGACTTCTTTTCTCATCACAGTCTGGAGATACTCATGGAGCTTGCGTTCCACCTCCTTGGGCACGGCGTGCCCCAGTTCCTTGAGCCAACTGAAACCGAGGGCCGTGAAAGCGCTGAGGTATGGGTCCGCGTACTCATCCTTGGGAAGGTAATAGGCCATGCCACCACTGGGAGCCTGGTGCTCCATGGCGAGCTTGAGCATCTGGCCAGGAATCCCGGCACTCTCTTCCCATGCAAACGAGGCACCGACATAAGGCTTGAGCTGCTGGTAGAAAGCAGCCATCAAGGCCCTCGTGAGCATCTGCTCCCAGCAGGTGTATGGATACCGGCGCATGTATTCGAACGCGCCTTGCATGTTTCCAAGGACGCTGGGAGTCGCGGTCACATCGATTTTGCCGACGCCCGGTCGCATGTCCAGCGGAAACACGAGAGCCTCCGCCACTTCACCGGCCACCGTCGTGCCATAGGCAGAAGCGACCTCCTGGGTTTGGCGCTCCCTGACGGGCATTTCCTGCTTCAACCCGTCCTTGTCCGTCGCATCTCCAGCCTGTGCAGTGAGTACAATGCGGCCCGGCGGCCCCGCTTTCAATGGGAACCGGATGACAATCCGTTTAAAGGGTTCGAGCATTACCTGCCTCGTCATGCTCTGCACCGTCTCTCCCCGGGCAGATTCGATCGCACCCTCTGCCTGAATGTGGACATCGAGGTTCCGGGGGCCTGCCGTGCGGTTCATGATGGAGAACCCGGCCTCAAAAGCGTCTCCCTCCAGCACCTGGTTGGGAAGCACGGGCCTGATCTCCGTGGGCTGATTCACTCGAAAGACCTTTTCGCCCAGCCCCATGCGATCGGTTGGAGTGACAGCCATGGCCAGGACACGCCATCCGGTCAGATTGTCAGGGACCTGGAACTGGATTCTGGCCCTCCCCTGGTCATCCACCGGCAGAGAGGGATTCCAGTAGCTCAGGAACTTGAACACGGAGCGAAGCCCCAGGTCGGGACCGCCCCCGCCGCCGGCATCGGCCCCTTTCTTCTCAAGCTTCTGCCTCCCCACAAGCTGCATGAGAAGGTTGTAATTAGCCAAATCAAGGGAATCCAAGCGATAGAACCCCTCGTAAGGGTCGAAGGCAGAGCGGCCCTTCAGGAGGAGGTCAAACACAGATTCGTCGAGGACGGCAACTGCCAGTTCCATGGGCGGCCGCCTTTCACCGGAGGCAAGATATCGAGGCTGAGCGTCGAAATCGAGGGTCACCGTTTCCCTCGGTCGGTACTCATCCCTGTCCGGAGTGATGGTCACAGAGATTTCACGCGTGACATCCTTCACTTCAATTTCAGCATACCCCATACGGAACGTGGGCTTCCCTAGATCCTCGGTATCATTCTCTTGCGCCCTCTCGACCCGAGGAGACATGACCATCACAGAAAGGTAAAAGCCGGGCAGGTGATCCGGATCAACCGTCACTTCCACGATCTCCGTGCTTGCATTGAAGACCTTCACCCAGCTCTGGATGACCCCGTAGCGTTCCACGGTAATGAGGGCCCTCGCTCCCGGAAAGGGATTCTGGACCATGAAGCGGGCCGTCTCTCCAACCCGGTATTGCTTCTTCTCCGGATGGACATCCAGCAGGTTTCCCGGGATGGACTCCCACAGCACGAAGCTTTCCCCAGAAACCCATCGGTGCATGGTCGTCTTGTGGGAGCGGCCCTTGGTGTCCTTGATGGACGCTACGATCCTGATGCTTCCGGAGCGTTTCGGGGTAAACTCCCAGACAATCGGCTCCTCGGAGGAATTCAGGTCGGCGGAGGACTCGTCCAGCCATTCGTGCACATATTCTGTCACGTAGGCATCCCCGGCCCCCTTGACGCGGGAGGCCTTGGTCTCTTTTCGCTCAACCCTCATCTGAACCGGCACTCCGGGGACAGGGTTCCCGTCCCGATCCACCACAAGGACCTTGACCGTGGCGGTCTTGTTCTGCTGGAGAAGCCAGTCGCCCTGGGACAATCCCACGTACCGATCGCGCCCGGCATAGACTGCAGAGGACCGGCTCGCCACAGACTTGCCCCGCTCATCCCGGACCGCACTCTCCACTGTGAGCTTTCCGAAGATGACCTGTGTTGCGGCGACGGTGAACTCCGTCTCCAGATTCCCCTTGTCGTTCAGTCTACCGTCTGTCTGGAAAATGGTGTTGGACGCGGGAGTCTCCACCTCCCCCTCGCTCTCGCCTCCTTCTTCGCCTGCCTCCTCTCCTCCCGGCAGTGTCACATCAAACTGGAATCCCTGGGCCTTGGCGTTTTCAGGAGAGAACGGCTTGGATTCGACCATGGCGGCGACTCTCACATCCCCCCCCGCATAGGGGCCTCCGGCATGGAGCTTCGCGGTGGTTTCCACCTTCAACGTGTCACCGCTCTCAACGATTCCCGGACTCAAATCCGTGGTAACCTTGAAAGGAGACGGGGTGAAATCGCTCACCAGCACCCGCATGGGTTCCCATTCTTCGTCGGTGAAGGAAGCGGTGAGCTGGAACCGGTACCACCCCACCGCCCCGTTGGAGGGGATGGCAAACTCGCCGTCAAAGGCCCCGAAGGAGGAGAGACGGAGACCCTCCTTCAAGTGGACCACCTTGTCGGTCGGATCCATCACCTTTAGAATGTAATCGCCTTTGGGGGCCTGGACGAAGGACCGGTTCCCCTGGTCCCTCACGTAAATCTTGAACTGTACCGTGTCTCCGACCTTGTAGATGCCCTGAGCGGTGGCTCCCCACGCCCGGATGTGGCCATGGAGAGGCCTGAGCCATTCGGAGATGTACTCGCGGTTGGCCCCTTCGGAAGCCACTTGGAAATCGTAGTGCAAGGGGAGGAGGGCGACATCCTCACCCTTCTCGCACCGGATGAAAAGCTTCTGTTCTTCGGGTTCATAGGCGTGGAGGGCCTTGAGTTCCGGGTCTACCGTGGACAAGCCCGGCAGCTCAAGGGTTCCGTCATCCCTGGTCACACCTGCAGCAAGAGACGATGACTTCCCCGCCGGATCCTTGAGCAGCCCTTTCACGATCTGCACGCGAACACCGGATACGGGCTTTCCCCACTTCAGGTCCGTGACCCATACCAGCGTGTTGTGATAGCCGATTTTGGCGTGGACATGAAAGGGAGTGACCTGGGCAAAGAACCAGCCTTCCGAAGGCTCCTTGTTTGGGAGGGGAGGCTGAGACGTCAGCTGCCCTTTGACGAAACCCGATGGGGCGCCGAGGAGATCGCGTATTCCCAATGCGATCGGGAGGGTCTTGTCCTGTGCCCTCGGGAGCGGGTAAACCTTGGACTGAGCAGGCCTGGCCCCTCTTGCCGTGGTCGTCTGGTAACTGAGCTTCATCTGGGAAAGGTTCGTGGCCAGAAAAGCCACGTCCGTGTCCAGATCCTTTTCGAGCACAGGCATCTCCTTCAGCAGCGCGTAGTCAGGAAGCCGATGGTCTGTCGCAAACTGAATGTCAGCGGCCTGAACCAATGAACGGCCGAACTCATCCTTCAGGGCCCCCTTGGCGATTTGGACTCGGTATTGAGTGAAGGGCTTGAGAGACCTCCATGGAAAAGTGATGGAATACGTGGTGCCTTTTTCCCTGAGTTCGGAAAGCCTCGAATACGCGTTGAAGCCATCCTCTGAAATGTCATCTCCAAGGGTTGAGGTCACGTTCGGCTCAATCTGAAGGGCCTTTCTGAAGCCTTCAGGCATGACCGGCGCGGAGAATTTCAGGCTCGTCCCTCCTTCCGGATTGCACTTGGGTTGGGCCGAAAGGGGCTGTCCCGGAGTGATGAGAACAGTGCTCCCTGAATTGGTATCGCATTCGACGCCGAGGAACTTGAAGGGAGGGAAGGTTAGGAATGTGAGGAGTGCACGCTGATCCACACTGAGTTCAGGGCCACGAAGGGATCTAATGCCCGGTTCCACGCGCAGGGCCGATTCCTGATCCGGGGGGAGTTCCTCCCTTGGGCTGACCACCCACTGCGTGTCCTCCGGATCACTTTCGGAAGTCCTCCGATCAGGGTCCTTTTCCACCCTTGCGGCGATGCGCCCGTGTTTCGGTCCCTGAAAATACACGTGCGCGGCCACTGAGTTCACGTCCACCGGTTGGTTGAAACGGATGCCGATGCGGGGCCCGCCGGGTGAAACCCAGGTCTTGAACCAGGTTGCCTCTGCCTTGACACGCTGAGTGGTGAAAGCATGGGAAGCGGCTGCCGCAAGCTTGATCCCGTCCAGTGTGGTCAGAGCCGTCCCCACGGTCACGCGGTAGGTTGTCGAGGGAACCAGCCCTTTCTTGTCATCGAGCCGGCACGAGAGTGTTGAGGCATTTAACCATCGCCACTGACAATCGAGCCGAGGTTCAATGGTGACGGGAACCTCTAAGGCATCACGTTCCATCCGCCCCAAGGGCACCACAGGGCGACTGAACTCGAGGACGATCTGGTTTCCGGGAGGAACATCCTCCCCCGATGGAGTCACTCGAACCAGCTTGAAAGGTATCCTGCTTTCCTGTGCTTCCGCCGAAGCGAAAACCATTAAGCCGAACGGTGCGGCCACCAAGAAAGCGCAGAGAACCAGAAGGAAGGGCACGATGCGCCCTAACGCAGGCACCGTACAGCCTTTTCCATCCCCGAACTGATTTCTGCAATCCATTTCCCCTCCTCCAAGATGACGAGCCCTGCACATAAGACAAAAGAGGCCACGTGTGCGTGCATAGACGGGAGTTTAGAACGGATCGGCGCGCCCTTCCAGCGAAATCTCCATCGTGGCCACCGGCGAGCTCGGAAATGATCTGGGGATTGGAATGCTGCTCAGGACTTCTTTTCAGATCCCTTTTGCGATGATGGCTTGATGACCTGACGGGGCCGCCAGGACGTGCTGTCACACACGCAACACATGGGAAGCTTCTCTCCGTCCATGGTGCACTCGAATTCATTGGCGCACGCATTGCATTGGTAAATGCCTTGTCTCACCTCTGTTCCCGCCGGAATGTGTTCCCTTGCCATGCCTTCCTCCTTCCAAAACCGCTGATCCTGCTCATAATATCCATTCGCCACGTTTGTTGAACCTAATCATTTGCCCCCTCATCGTCATTTCCCGACAAGAAGAATATTCACAGGCAGAGGGTCTCGTGAGCCGTCCTCTGCTCAGGCTGAACAACGAAGTTCCGGCATTCATGGATGCATCGAAAGGATTCCTATCAGCACTCCCTTGCATTATTGAAATAGCAAGTCTGGTGGCTTGAGCATGGAGAGCAAGTCAATGGCAAGTGTAAGGAGGAGGCGTGCTTTTGCCACTTTGAAGCGGGAAATGCATCTTCTCTTGCGATTTTTTGCAGGTGATGCATAATTG